>CAZGZR010000027.1:0-28923 GCA_964529745.1 uncultured Candidatus Bathyarchaeia archaeon | reverse complement strand
CCTCGCCCCTCCGGATGTTGTCGTACATCCTGAGGATGACCTGGCCGTAGACGGCCGGGTGGCAGACGTCGTCGGTGTAGATGGCCTTTACCTGGTAGGGCGGGTCGTTGGGGTCAGGTTTCCTGATGACCACCTCTACGCCCTCGGCCTTGTAGGCGTCCACGAGGCTCTCGTGGTCCCTCACCAGCTCGTCGAGGCTCATCTTCTCGCTCATGCGCCAAGCCGCGAGGCTGTCCTCGTGGGGCGGCCAAGGCGTCGGTTTGCCCACCTGCTGGAACTCGGGGCCGGGGCGGTGCAACAGCACGACCCTGAGCTTGCCCACGTTGGTGTTGGCCTTCCACTTCCTGCCCCAGACCTTCACCATGTCGTCCTCGAAGCAGGTGAGGACCTGGGGGTGGAGCGCGTGGTACTGCTCCCGGAGGCTGAGGCCTGTCTTCTCCTTGAAGTAGTCCTTGTCGAAGTCGATCTCGGCTTGGAATTCGCCTTCACTCATAGAAACCGTCTAAGGATTCGTCTCATGGATTTAAAACAGCATGCGTCGGGGCTTCACTCGTGGCGCAGCGCCTCTACGGGGTTCAGCCTGGAGGCGCGCCACGCGGGGTGGAGGCCGCTGACGACGCAGGTCACCATGGCGAAGCCGACTATGAGGACGCCGAGGGAGGGCGACGAGGCGCTGGGGACCTCCGTGAAGTGGCTCACCGCGTAGCTTATGGTGAACCCGAAGAGGGCGCCGATCACGCCTCCTGCGATGCCAGTTATGAGCGCCTCCGCCATGAAGAGGCCCAAGATATCCGTGTTCTTTGCCCCGATGGCCTTCAACGTCCCTATCTCCCTTGTTCGCTCCATGACGCTCACCGTCATAGTGTTGATTATTCCGACGCCTGCTACGATGAGGCTCAGGCCAGCGATGCCGCCGAGCACGGCGTTCAGGGTGTTCATGACGCTGTCCAGGTTCTCCATTATCATGTCCATGGTGAAGACCCCAACGTAGCCCAGCTTTTCCTTGATGCGGTCGGCGACCTCGCTCACCTGCCCCATCTCCGAGGTGCAGAGCTTTATGAGGTGTATGACGCCGCCGGTCTCGTACATCTGCTCATAGGCGCTCATGGGGATGTACATGCTGGCGCTCGACTGGCTGCCGAAGCCCGACGAGGACTCCGAGATTATGCCGACGATCCTGAACGTGATCTCGTGCTCCTCGCCACCCCGCCGATACACGAGCCGGACCCTGTCCCCTATCTCGTAGAGCGGCTCGTCCACCCCCCACGGCTTCACCAGGGTCTCGGTGACCACGGCGGCGGCCTTGTCGTTCCTCGTCAGGTACCTGCCCTCTGAGAGTTCCCAGGCGCCCGAGATGCGGAAGTAGGCGTCGGATACGCCTGTGACGCTGGTGTAGTAGTACCTTCCCCTGGCCTTGTAGGCGCAGGTTCCCCCGAAGTTCATGGGAGTCGCCGCCTCGACGCCCGGGATGGCCTCTATGATCCTCAGGTCCCGCCACCCGAGCTCGACGGGGCTGCTTCTGCCGCTGTTGTCCGGGAACACGTTGATGACGGTGGGGCCGAACCCCATGATCTGGTCGGTGATGTCAGCCTTCATGCCGGCGGTGATGCTGATGAGGCCGCCCACGGCCGCGCAGCCTATGAGTATGCCCACGAGGTTGAGGGCGAACCTGAGCTTCTTCTCACCCACGGTCCCCAGGCTTATGCCTACGACGTCACGGAGGTTCATGGACGGGTCTCCTGGCTACTCATCTCTCAGCGCCTCCACGGGGTTGAGGCTGGACGCCCTCCAGGCGGGGTAGATGCCTGAGACGACGCAGGTGGCTACCGCGAAGCCCGTGACCATGAGGCCGAGGCTCACGGAGGGCTCGGGGGCCAGGCTGATTAAGTGTCCGATGACTATGCTTAATGTGAACCCGAGTCCCGCCCCTAGGCCGCCGCCCATTATGCCGGTGACGATGCTCTCCGAGACGAAGAGGAGGAGCACGTCCCTGTTGGTGGCGCCCACCGCCTTCAGTGTCCCTATCTCCTTGGTGCGCTCCATGACGCTCACGGTCATGGTGTTGGCTATGGTGACGCCAGCGACGAGGAGGCTTATCCCGGCTATGCCGCCGAGGACGGCGTTGAGGGTGCCGGTGATGGCGTTGACCTCCTCCATGATCATGTCCATGGAGTAGTAGCCCAGGTTCTCGAAGTCCTCGTCCAGGACCCGTTTGATCTCTTCGATGTCTTCCGTGGTCTCAGCTTTCAGGTCAACCGCAACGTAGCGTCCCTGCGTGTTGAAGACCTGCTCGTAGAAGCTCAGAGGCGTTATCAGCACGTCGTCTATGCCCGTGTTGGCTATGCCCGAGGTCTTCTTCAGTATCCCCACCACCCTGACCGTGAACATAGCCTCCTCTCCGTCCACGGTGGCCGTCAGCCTTATCCTGTCACCTACCTGGAACCTCTGCTCGTCGTCTACGAACCAGACGTTGTAGCCCAGCATGGCGGCGGCGCCGTCGCTGTGCTCGAGGAGCCTCCCATCCTCTACCTCGTTCTCGCCGCCGTGGACGACGAAGTAGTTCCCATCTATGCCAGCCATCTGCACACGCTCGACTCCTCCACGGCGCTCATAGGAGGCCACGCGTCCCGCTTGCACGGGCGCGGCTGCCTCGACGCCGGGGATGCTTCGGAGCCTGTTCAGGTCTCGCCAGTCGAGGCTGGAGAACGCCGTGTCTCCGTTGCTCTGGGGGTAGACCTGTATGGTGTTGGCGCCGAAGATGGATATGTCGTCCACTATGCTGGTCTTCATGCCCTGGGTCATGCTGATGAGGCCGGTGACGGCGGCGCAGCCGATGAGTATGCCCACCAGGTTCAGGGCGAACCGGAACCTGCGTTCCCGCAGCCCCTCCACGGACATGAAGGCGAAGTCAAGCAAGTTCAAGTCGTAACGCCTACTCCACGTTTGTTTCCCGTCTACATCGCGGCTTTAATAGACGAGGGGCCGGCCTCGATGCCTGGCTCATGGTTCAATGCCTTGTATAGGGCTCTCAGAGCCTTGGTGAGGGCCGTGGGCTCCTCTTCCTCTGTTTGTTTCATGTTGCTGCGTATTGGTGCCGTTGCTGGGTTTTAAACGGTTTTTCAGTTTCTCTTCAGAATCTATACAGAATCTCTCACATCCGTTGTTCGTATACTTTAAAAAACATTCAAGGGTGAGTAGGTGTAGCTGGGTCTCTTCATGTCCTCAAGAAACCGCGTGCTGAAGCATATGCTGCAGTGGCTCATCGCGGGGAGCAGGGGCGGCCCCAACAGGGCGAGGCTCATCAGCGCCATTCGCGATGAGCCCATGAACGCCAACCAGCTCTGCGAGGCATTGGAGGTTGACTACCGTACGGTACGTCACCACCTGGATATACTTGAGAAGAACGGGCTGGTGACGAGCATGGGCCCCAGGTACGGCAAGGTGTACTTCCTGTCGAGTGAGCTGGAGTCGGGGTACGGGGATTTTGAAGAGATTTGGAACAGAATTGGAAATAACGATAATAACGGCGGTGAGTTTTAGGGGTGCGGATGAACAGGAAGCAGCAGGTGGCTTTGGCCATCATGGCGTTGTACTTCATAGTGAGCGTCCAGAGCAACATAGATAGCCTGTTGCTGGATGAGGAGAGGATACTGTACAGTCTGCTGGACGACGAGAGGATCGTGGTGGACCCGAATCTGGAGGACCTGGACTACGAGAACCTGCGGCTGGTGAGCACCCAGCTCGCGGCTTATATTCGTGGTAAGACGTTGATCTCGGCAGTTAACGTCATACTGCTGGTTTACCTGTTCGCGACGTACGTGGACATGTACAGGCAGACGAAGGCGAGCTTCACCCTGGGGCTGGTGTTCCTCTCTGGGGCGCTGCTGAGCTACAGCCTTTTCACGAACCCTGTGTTGTTGACGGTGTCGGGTGGGTCGAGTAGCATAAGGATCGTCCGCTACTTCAACTTCCTGCCCGATCTGTTCACGACGGTGGCGAGCACCATCCTGATCTACCTGAGCAGGCAGTAGCCTGCACGTGGCCGGGGAACATTAAAGGACCAATTTATTGGGTGGATATTTGGATTCCATGACGGTGAGAGAGTGAGATACCAAGAAGATCTCAGGTATGATTGCGAATAGCACCCATTTTTTACTAAAATGAATATTCACTATAAAAAATGACGATTTATAAACTCAGGATGAAAACTATGATTGTGCGCAAGCCCTCAACTACTGCATTCAAAAAAGAGTTGTCGCCAGAACAGGGTGAGGAACTACTCGGAGCATTGAGAGCCCGTTTCGAGGAAAACATGAACCGACATAAGGGTCTTGAATGGGCTAAAGTACAGGCTAAGCTGGAGGCTGATCCTGAAAAACTCTGGTCACTCAATGAGATGGAGAGAACCGGCGGTGAACCGGATGTTGTTGGTCACGATGAAGAGACAGGGGAATATGTTTTCATTGATTGTTCAGCGGAGAGTCCTAAAGACCGAAGAAACGTTTGTTACGACCGTGAAGCTCAGGAGGAGAGGGAAAAGCGAGGTGTGCATCCAGAAGGTAACGCCATTGATGTGGCAGCCGCCATGGGCATCGATCTTTTAACGGAGGAACAGTACCGAGGGCTGCAGAAACTCGGAGAATTCGATACGAAGACGTCGAGCTGGGTGAAAACACCCCCTGATATTAGGAAACTCGGCGGCGCCATCTTCGCTGATCGCCGCTACGGCCACGTCTTCGTGTATCACAACAGTGCACCCTCCTTCTATGGTGTTAGAGGGTTCCGTGGCATGCTAAGGGTCTAAATCTGGACTTTGAATTTGAGCGCTACGAGTTTCTGACGGGCTTCCCTGCCTGAATTGGCAATGTAAGAATCAACGGTCTTTTGCTTCTATTTTTCATTCATCGTTACTCTGCGCGCGTGCAGAAACTGAGTCTGATAAAATATCGTGATGCTCGGAAATTCAGTATGCCTGTTACATGAAAATTTCAAGCCAGTCAAGGTAGATAATAGCCTCACGTTATCTTCTGATATAAAATTACAAACCAAAGACTGATGACCAATGGTATTATCGTTACAATGATCACTTCCGCCACAAATTTAGTCGTCAATAAACTTGGTTGTTTCATGAGTTTATAGAAGATGACTGTATCCGTTATAGTGACAATAAGAACGGTTCTTGTTACGAGATCCACGAACAGTTTATCCAATTTTTAACGCTGTTTATATCGAAAAAAAGATTTTATTTAAAGTTTAACTGAGTTATCTAGTCTTTTTGTGGACTAGAAATATGAGAATGAGTTTTTCTGGATATTATCCAAACTCCTATTCCTAGCATTAGAGCTAATCCTTGATATCCTGGAACCATTGAGGTTTCATCGATGGCGCCTTGCCCCGGGTCCTGACCCAATTGATCGGTCTCAGCTTCTTGTTCCTGTTTAGATATCGCTACGACGAGACTCACGTTTTCTCCATCCCCTGCCTTCCAAACAATCATATTTTCACCGATCCAAGGCTCTCTCGCACTCATATTGTAAGTTAATTGCGTTTTTGTATGAGTTTTAAGATCATACATCAAAATATGCGGACCTGTATATCTGCCCACATTTGCCTGCCACACGAGAGTATCTCCGTAAATGCTTGGATAAACGTCTCCTTGATCGTCATTCGTGATTCTGTGTGTTTCGTGCTCCAGAATATAATAAACATAGATCTCTGACCTGCTAGTCACCGAGGCTGCTCCAGACCAAGCCACATAGTTACCAAAGATCTTGGGCCAATAATTCGGCACATAGCTGTTTTCATCTGATATGAAGTACTGTTTATCGTTATCCACCTCATAGACAGCCAAGAACTCCTCCTCATGATGTATCGGTACCGTGCTTAAGACAACCTCCTCATCGAACAGAATCACGTTATCCTCGACATCGTAAACGCGGTTCTCAACATCGTTATCTGTTAGTCTGACCGTCTCCCCCGTCGATATTCTGTAGTAGAATGCCTCGGTCCCGTTCTCCCGTTCACTCGTCCAAGCAACCAGGTCACCGTTGACGTAAGGAAATTCATCGTAGTAACCGTCGTCAGTTATCTGAGTGTATTCGTCTTCGCTTATTTTGTACAAGAATATTTCATACTTTTCTTCTCCAAGTGTGTTTACTATCCTTGCCTGGAACACGATGTAATCTCCATCATAATTCACGTCATCCTCGTAATACTCGTTATATGTCAGCCTCGTGTTCGTCTTGTTTACCAGATCATATACGAACAGCTCCCACTCTCCACCCCAATAGTACAGTTTTCCATCAACGAGATTCCTGTACCGCCAAAAATCCTCTATTTCCGTTATTTGTGTGGTCTTATTCCCGTCGAATATGAAATAATCATAGGCTTCATTCCTCTCCATCCAGATAACGTATCCCTCTCCGACGACCCAGCCACCAAATCTGGTACAACCGGGTGTTTTAGGTAGTACCCTTATCTCATACAGATCATCGATACTAGTCTGCTGATCAGAACAACATCCGTATTCACAGGCTGTGATAAGTTTGAACGATAAAACGATTGAAGCTAAGAGTATTACTATCTTTATCCGATCTCGTCTAAATGACACGCTTCAAGCTTCTATTTAACCTAAATAAAGAATATGGAGCAAGTTCTTCACGTAGTAATAACATAGTACAATAATTAGTGATAGGTGAGCCTCACAATAGGTTCTTAATAGTTCATCAATATTTTTCATGAGATTAATATAAGCATATTTAGACCCAATTATCCACCTGCTTTTGCGTAGTTATTATTGTTTATATCGTATGTTTCCTGTTTAAGGCCATAAAGGCCCTGGAGAAGGTGGCCGTTGACATGCCCGAGGTCTGCATAATGGACACAAGCATCTAGTCCGCCCTCCACATGACAGGTCCCTACAGCTACGGGCCCGGCGGCCTCGGGTTCGACTCCGCCCATGGAGTGATGGAGTACTTCGGCGTAGAGGAGATGCCGGAGACGCGCTGCGACACGATAATAAGCAATTCGGGTGAAAGCCTCGGCGATTACGACTTCTTCTTCGAGTGGTTCACCGAGCCCGACACGGCTCAGGTTGAGGACCTTACCAAGAGGATCGACGAGGTGCTCATGCCTCTCGGCGTAAAGTACACGCTTACCACAAAGTAAACCCTCTTTGCCTTTTACGATACTATTTGATCCATCCACACATTTTTTGCGGGGCTGTGCTGGATATTCACTTGAGATATCACAATTCTATTCATGGTTACATGGGATAGACTGGGACCTGAAAGGAGGTCCATGAAGCTGAAGCGGACGCCCACAGAGCATACACGAGCAAACCCGGCTCCAGATCACGTTGACAAACATTCTTGTCAAGTTTCGCGGTTCAAATACGCTTAAAACCGCGGCCACAAGCTGTTCCCCAGTGAAAAACGTGAAAAACGATTGGAACGAGCTGGACGACCTCGTGATAAAAGCCCTGTCCAGCCCAGAGCGTAAGAACATACTCAGGATAGTGGCCAGCTACCCCGAAGGCGTGAACTACACGGGCATCCTCGGGGAGACCATGCTGAGCACGGGCAGGCTCAACTACCACCTCGGAGAGCTGGACGGCTTCCTGGAGAGGGACGAGGAGCGGCGATACAGGCTCACCGAACTAGGCCGAAAGGCGGTGGCCGTCCTCGATTTCATAAAGAAGGACATCGACACCAGCGTCTTGGAGACGCTGAACACCCGGCGGGCGGAGAGGCTCCGCTGGATCAGGAGACGCATGGACGTGGGGTACTACGTGGTCAGCGCCGTGCTGCTCAGCATAACCGGTTTGATGGGTTACTTCACCCTCGCGGAGAGGGACCCGGTGCTGGCGGCGTTCACGCCTTTCTGGGGCCTGATGTCGGTGGGTCTGATCTACTTGATGAACAGGTCGCGTAGGAGGGACCCTGAGCGGATCCTCTGGGTGGTGGAGTGGCTTGAGTGGAGGCTCCTCGGAGGCTACAAGGAGAGAAGATAGACGACTCTTCACCTCATCCTTTAGGTTAAAAAATTGAAAGAAAAAAACCATGGTCACGCGCCGACGGACCGTAGTGTTCAAGCTTGAGTGTTAACCCGTGTCCTCTGTGAGTTGGCTTATGTCCAGTATCAGACCCTGTCCGTCGCCCGAGTAGACGACCGGCAGCTGTCCGTCCCACTGCTGCAGCCAGAGGTACTGGCTGTACTCGGCGGTCATCTGCTCGGTGATGAGCCTTATCGATTCAGCGGTCGAGTTTGCCTGGATTATCTGGGCGAAAGCGTCTCCCTCCGCGCGTGCGATGGTGGCGTTCCTGGCTGCCTCTGCCTGGATGATCTGTTGCTGTGCCTCGTACCTGATCTGTTCAAGGGTGTTCTTCGCCTGCAGCGCCTGCTGCTCCGCGATGACCTTCGCCTCGATGGCCGCCGAGAAGCTTGCGCTGAACTGGAAGTCGGTGAGGCTTACAGCAACCACGTCGATGTTGAACACCCTTAAGCGTTCGACGAGGATATCGTCAAACGTACCCTTTACTTCAGCACGCTTCGTCACCAGCTCCTCCGCCCTGTACTGCGCCGTGGTGGCTTTCAGGCTCTCCTCGATGTTGGGCTTGATGACCCTGGATACGTAGTCTTCCCTGAGGTCCTTGTAGATCTCGTTGACCCTGCTCGGGTCCAGCCTGAAGTTGACGGCGACGGTCGTGGAGACCTCCTGGAGATCCTTCGTAGCGGTTGACTCGGTGGACTCCGCCTTCTGTATCTGGACGTTCATCAAAACCACCGTCTGGGTGAACGGCACCTTGTAGTTCAGACCCTCCTGGAGCACCGTGTCCTCCACCTTGCCAAAGGTAATCAGGACGCCTCTGTACCCTGAAGGGACGCGTACAAACACGGATGTCGCCACGACGACTCCGATGACTGCGATCACCGCGATGACGGTAATCACGCCTGTGAACCGTCTCACGGTGTTCGTGAAAGGGGGAATATTGTATCTTCTTCCCCCGGATTCGTAGTTAAAATCACTCATTTCTTCATTTCTCCACGATGTTTGTCCAGTTGAGCGCATCGAGCTTATTTATATTTACTTCAGAATCACTTCAGAATTGCATTACTACATTTAAAAATGAGGTCCATGGTCCGGCGGATTAATCAAGTTTGAGACTTATGGTCTCCAGAAAATAGTGAGGCCAGAATCTCCGCGATACTGTCTAGTTCTTAAAGCGCCTCGAACTTGAACCATCCCTCCCAATCGCCGCGTAGGCGCGCCTTTAAAAATATATAACCCAAGAAACTCGTTCACCGGATTATAGTGATTACTAGTTGATATAAGCCGGGTTTACATAAAAGTGATGAATAACGCCCAAAAAAGCTAGATATTATGGCTTTCTCTGTAATACTTTGAACGAAAAATCATGACATTTGTTTGCATTTAACACCGTAAATGTGGTTAAACGATGGTATTTACTGAAACGAAAAATATAAAATATGGGCACGGCCGTATGTCTGAGATGTCAAAACTGCTAGAAGACACGGATAACCTCAAGCTCATGGAGGATCTAGTATCCGGGAACGCCGTCAGTGTCAACATAAGCGAACTATCAAGGATTCTCGGGAAGCACAGGAACACCATCAAGAAGAGCGTTGAAGGCATATTCGAGCACAACATTCTCGACAGCCCGTTCTACCCCTTCAACGGCCTTTACAGGGTCTACCCTCTTCTAGCAGTCGTGAAGCTCGACATACCCGACTGCAAGGACTACACCAAGAACATAATCCAGTGGATAAAGGAGGACCCCCAGATATTCGCTGCGTTCAAGTCTAGGCAGGGGGAGTACGACACACTCCTCTTCACGTACCACGAGAGCATAACCAGCTACCAGCTATGGATGTCGAGCATCCCCAGAATCCTCAACATCAACTACGGCGTCGAAGAGGACGACGCCTTCTTCGACTCGAGCACGGCCTACTTCAGCAACCAGCTCATGATCAAGTACAACCCGAGCTCCGGCATCAACCTGATAGAGAGGGACTTCAAGAGGAACGGCGGCATCACGCTGAGGGGCTACGAGCTGGAGCAGCTGGACCTCGACATAATGAGGTGCCTTGTGAACGGTAAAGGCATAAAGACGAACATCACGATGCTATGCGAAAAGACGGGCCTCCACAGGAAGACCGTCGATAAGCGCATCGAGGCTCTCATCGACGCACGCTTACTAAGCGAGCCCGTGTGCAAGTTTCCCAACTTCTTCGTCCCACCCAACTACCTTCTCACGTACATCCTCGTCCAGTTCAACAAGCTCGACGAGCACATCGTCAACGAGCTCATCATCGACCCCAACATCCCCATAGCGATACAGACGATCCACGGCAAGTACAACATGCTGCTCTTCGGCAACCACACCAGCCTAGACGACCACCTCCAGTGGGAGGAAAGATACAGGGAGATGTTCCCGGACAGCTTCGGCAGCGCTGAGATCACCTACCTATCACCCGAGATGACTATCAACTTCAACCAGCAGAACGTGGCCCTGAGCTACATCAAGAGCAAGCTGGGAGAACCCACCGAGATGGATCTAGGCAGGACGATAAGGCAGCTGGAGAGGGCGCGGGCGAGGGTGCTCTACAACCTGCCGAAGAAAATCGCATAGACACTAAATGAAGCGGTCGAGGTAAACCGTGTTCAGGATGCGCCTACGCCCTACCATTTCTTTTCTATGTAGTCCACGATGGATTTGAAGAAAGGTTGGCCGTCACCGTATCGGTTCGGCTGCCTTTGCTTGGTCCACTCCGGCATCAAGTAGCCGTAGTAGGCACGCTCGGGGTGAGGCATGAGCCCCAGGACGGTTCCCTCTGGGTTGCAGATGCCCGCGATATCGTGGTAGGCGCCGTTCGGGTTATCGGGCCAGTCTAGCTCGGCGAACGAGCCGTCCGCCCTCACGTACCGCCACACCAGCATGTCCATGTCGTAGAGCCGCCCCAGCAGCTCCTCACGCTGCTCAGGCGGGAAGATGAACCTGCCCTCACCGTGGGCAACGGGGCACCGAAGCACGTAGCCGGGATCCAGGCCCGCCATCATGCCGCAGTTGCCGCCGCCCACGTACTTCATCCTTATCCACCTGTTCTGGTAGCCCCTGGTGCTGTTCCCCAGCGCGGCCTCTGGGTAGATGCTCCTCCCCTCCCAGCCAGGCAGGAACCCCATCTCCACCAGCTGCTGGAACCCGTTACAGATGCCGATCACAGGCTTTCCCTCGTCGACGAACACCTCCAGCTCTCTCCCGATCCTGTACTCGCACTCCTTCGCCCAGATGGCGCCGCTCCGCACGTAGTCGCCGTAGCTGAAGCCCCCCGGGAAAACCAGCACGTCGTAGTCCTCAAGGTTCCTTTCCCTGAACACCTTCTGGGTGTGAACGAGGTGCACTTGGACTCCCTGGTCCCTGAACGCCCTCACCGTCTCCTTGTCGCAGTTAGTGCCCGGGGCCCGCATCATGAGAACCCTGATGTCCTCGCGGTTCATCGCCCGGCCTCCAGCGGCGTCTTCCACGCCACCATCAACGTCTCTAAGCCTACCTCGAACAGCGGCTCGCCGTCCTTGGTGACCGTTAGCGCCTCATCCTCCTTGATGGCCCCTACGCAAGCGTGGGGGGAGTCTCTCATAATCTCCGTGAACCTCGCCGTGGCGGTGGGCGGCACCTCCACCAGTAGCCTCCCGTTGCTCTCGCTGAACAGAAGGGCGTCGTCCCTCATCTCCTCGGATACAGGCACCTTGCCGATGTTCAGGTCTACTCCGAGGCCGCCCGTGAACGCCATCTCGGCTACGGCCACGGCTAACCCGCCCTCGCTGCAGTCGTGGCACGCCCGCACCAACCCCTCATCCATCGCCTCCAAGACGCGCCTATACGCTTCGATGTTCGTCTCCGCGTCCACCCGGGGCACGGAGCCGCCGAGCTCACCCTGGAGCCGGAGGTACTCGCTGCCCCCCAGCTCAGGCTTCGTCACACCGACGAGATACAGCGCGTTCCCCGGTTCCTTGAGCTCCATGCTCACCGCCTTCCTGATGTCCGGCACCACGCCGAGGCTGGTCACCAGCAGGGTCGGCGTCACGGGCCCCAGCGGGCTCTCGTTGTAGAGGCTGTCCTTACCCGACACGAAGGGAGCGCCGTAGACCTTGGCCGTGTCGTAGCAGCCGCGGCAAGCGTACACAAGCCCGCCCAGCCGGTCCTCGTACTCTGGGTTCCCCCAGGTGAAGTTGTCCAGCAGCGCCCACCTGCGTCCGCCGACGCAGACGCTGTTCCGCACGGCCTCGTCAACGACGCTCGCCGCCATCCAGTAAGGATCGATCTTCCCGTACCTCGGGTTCACGCCGCTCGCGACGCTGACGCCCATCCACGACTCGTCGAGGGGCTTCAGCACGGACGCATCGCTTGGACCAGCCCTCCATCCCTGAAGCGGCTTTATCACAGTCTGGCCCTTGACCTCTTGGTCGTACCTTCTCACGACCCGCTCCTTGCTGCAGACGGCGTAGCTGCCCAAGAGCTTGAGAAGGATTTCACCCAGATCCGCCGGCTCAGGCGTCTCGGGATCCACCTTCTCGGCTGGGACCCAGCTCGTCTCCCGCTCCAGCCGCGGAGGGTTGAACAGCGCCTCCAGCACGATGTTCCCCACCTCGACGTCGTTGTACTTGAGCCTCGCTATGCCCGAGTCGTCGTAGACGCCCAGCACGGTGGCCTCAACCTGTTCGTCGCCGAATATCTCCAAAACCTTCTCAAGGTTCTCCGGGGGAACCGCGAGCAGCATCCGCTCCTGGCTCTCGCTGATCCATATCTCCCAGGGCGCCATGTCCTCGGCTTTCAGCGGTATCCTGTCGAGGTGTACCTCGACGCCGAGCCCGTAGCGATCCGCGGTCTCGCAGACCCCGCAGCTCAGCCCACCGCCGCCTATGTCCGTGATCCCGGACCCGAGTCTCTGGTCGCTGATCTGCTTCACCGCCCGCTTGATCTTCTCCTCCTCGATAGGGTTCGCTATCTGCACCGCCGGCCTGCTCACCTCCTCGCTCTCCTCCGTGAGCTCCGCCGACGCGAAGGTTACGCCGTGGATGCCGTCGAGCCCCGTCTTACCGCCGGCCAGAACGACGCGGTCGCCTCTTTTCACGTTTCTGATGTACTGGTCCTTGGGGAGCACCCCCAGGCATCCGCAGTAAACAACTATGTTCCCCGTGTAGTCCTCATCGAAGACCGTGGCGCCGTTCACCGTGGGGATGCCGATGCTGTTCCCGTAGCTGCCGATTCCGCCCACGACGCCCCTGAACAGGTAGAGGGGGTGCTTCACCCCCTCTGGTAGCTCCTCGTAACGGTAGTCCAGGGGCCCGAAGCATAGCACATCGGTGTTGGCTATCGGGTCGGCCCAGACGCCCAGGATGTCCCTGATGACGCCGCCCAGGCCCGTCGCGGCGCCGCCGAAGGGCTCGATGGCCGACGGGTGGTTGTGGGTCTCCACCTTGATGGCCACCGCCACGTCGTCCGTTAGATCCACGATGCCAGCGTTGTCCTCGAAGACGCTGAAACACCATTCGGGCTTTAGCTCGTCGATGAGGCTCCTGAAGTACGTCTTCAGCAGCCCGTCCACGGTGCCCTCCGGCGTATGGATCAACCCCTTGAACGTCTTGTGGCTGCAGTGCTCAGACATGGTCTGGTCGAAGGTCTGGAGCTCTATGTCCGTCGCCCGTCTCTCCCTGAGCACGTAGTGGTCGGCTATGTACCTGAGCTCCTCCAGCGACAGCCCAAGCCCCAGCGTCTCCGCTATTCCCCGGAGCTCGTCGTCCGACACGTTGAGGAGATCGATCAAGTGGTGGCTGAAGGGGTGTCCAGACTCGGTGACCCTGCTCATCACGCCTCACTTAGCTCGTACCTGTAGTCGTCCTTCGTGGGGTTGGTCAGGAGCCTCCTGCACATCTCGTCTATCAGTGCATCAGCCAGCGCCCTGTCCTCGGCCTCGAAAGTCACCTGGTACGCCTTACTCGCTCGGACCTTTTCGACGCTGTAGCCTAGGCCCCTGAGGGCCTTTGCCGTGGCGTCGCCCTCGGGGTCGCTGTACCCAGACTTTAGTGAGACATAAACAAATGCTTTGAACTTCATATAGCTTCACTGTTAACATGGTTATTATTGATACACGCGATATTTAATGAATGTGTAAATATATAAAACATTAATGCCCGTTTATTACACTGTTATTGTAATTTTCATGTATTTTAAGGACTGATGAGATGGATGCTAAAAAAGAGAAACCGGCTACCGCCGTCGAACGGGCTACCCGCTCAACAGTATGGCGACGATCAGCCCGTAGATGGCGAGGCCCTCACCGAGCGCAACGAAGAGAAGAGACCAGATGCTAAGCTCCGGCCTCTCCACAAGCATCTCTGCGCCCGCCTTTGCCGCGACCATGATACAAAGAGCAGACGCGAAGGCCGCTCCGATCATCGTCATGGCAGCTGTGAGAACACCCCATGCTTCTGCTGGAATCAGGTCACCTTCACCTCCTCCGCCGAACAATAGGATGATTGACAACAACAGGTTTATGACAATTGTAAACCCACCGAAGGCGTTAAGCGCGACGCCCCACACCGGGGTGCTTTTACCTTCGACCTCCGCCGCCGCGTTGACCATGGCTCCTTGAGCCATAGCCCATGCGCCGGCGATGGCGAAGATAACTGGGGCAAACACTTCGTACATCTTAGCGCCTCCTTAGTGAACACAGCTGTCTTGGATAAGTCGAGTTCACTTTTGACCCACCTTTGTCCTCCCTAAATCATCTCGTGAGCATATATATCTTTTCAAAACGAAAACAGGGAAAAATGATGGAACCTCCTACTGTGTGTTCCTTATTCTGAAGGGCTTGAAAGGTATTCCGTCTCCACGATAGAACTTGCCCATGAACTCGTAGTACAGCAGCCTCAGAGACTGTACGCTGCTTGACACGAACTCGAAGCTGAGAGCGATGACGTTCATGATCATCAAGGCTGCTATGGGGCTGTGGATGGCGTGCCCCATGGCCTCGCTTGCCCCGGCTAGGCTCGCGTGGGCTAACGCGAACGCCGCGATCCTGAGGAAGCTGAACAAGTTAGCCAGGCCCTCCACGAAGGTCATGAGCAAACCGCCTATTCCTTCCCCTAGGGACTCGATGCTCACCCCGTGCCCATGCTGGACCGAGTGAAGCACAGGCTCGGCGAAGCTCAGCCCCATGCCCGCTAGCATCAGCTTGAACGGCCAGTTGCCCACCAGCTCTACCACGTCGATTCCCTCGGTGAACATGGAGCCCGCGGACAGGTAGAGCCCCAGCACATACAGCCCCATGCCGAAGCCGTGCTCTCCCAGCATACCCACGTAGTTCTTTTCCTTGTAGGAGTTGTAGGCGCCGAGGAGGGCGCCGAATATCACTTCGACGCTTCCCACCATGAATATGAGGTTCATCAGCTCGCCGACCTCGTGCACCGGGTTCGGCATGATGGGGTAGTTGAATGGCAGACTTATGTGAGCGTCATGCAGCACGTTGCTTATGGTGTGCTCCATTAGAAATATCGAGTCATACATGAAACCGAAGAGGATCGCCGCTACTCCCATGGGTATGAAGAGGTTCGTGAGGTACCTCATCATCCCAGACTTGAACCTGTTACGCAGGGCTAGCCCGATGGCGAGGAAGACCAGCCCCTGCCCTATGTCCCCGAACATCAAGCCAAACTGGAAGCAGAAGATGATGACCGAGACATAGCCCGGGTTAAACTCTTGAGCCGAGGGCCATCCACGCAGCCTCGTGAGTATCCAGGCAGGCTCCAGAGGCCCAGGCATGTCGAGGGCCGGGGTGGGTGCGTGCTCGTCATCATCGCCCAGGTCGCTTACCTCGACGAACAGGTTCTCCCCTATCTCGTTCTCAACCTCCTTGACGGCCTCTCTGAGCTTGGGGACCAGGCTCTCGGGCGTGTATCCCTGCAGGACGCTTATGATCTTTGTACGGAGAACCGGTGCATTTTTTCTCTGGAAGAGATATAACAGGTTATTGTAGAAAGCCAAAACCCCAAAGGCCATCGCCTGCTCCTGTTTAAACTTGGTTATCTCTTGAGAGTGTAATTCTTCGTTATCCTTGATCTCTTCGTCATACTCTTCCTTGAGAGCGGCTACCTTCTTCTCGTAATCAGCCTCTAGTTTCCTAAGCTTGTCTCTAATCGTCTGTTCCTGTGCGTTCTCTTCCTCTATATCCTTACTTTCTCTCTCCATCTCGGAGAGTTCATCCTTGTACTTCTCGATGACCTGCTTCCTCTTTGCGGGGTCGAGCACAAGCAATAGGTCGCGAGAATCTAGAACGTCGAAGATGTCTCTGATCTCGAATACTAGGAACAGCGCTTCTACCCATTTACGGCTCGCTTCATTTCCGAAGACAAATATGAGACTATCTTCGTCTGAGATCTCCGAAGTTCGATAGTATGTGTTTGGATATCGCTTAAGATACTCGATCAGTCTTGGCATGACTTCAGTTTGTACCACACCGACAGCAAAGCAGTTCTTGAACTCCTCTGGCTTCAGCGCCTGCACCGACTCTAATCGTGCTTTGATTGCCGTTTGCTGTTCCTTGAAACTTACTTTCTCTTCGTCTATGTTTTCCAATTGTTTGAAGAGCTTCTCTTTTGCCGTGTCCAGAGCATCTTTCTCGTCTTCTATCTCCTTCTGGAGTTTATTGACAAGTCTGCTGTTCTGGAGTTGGAGGTCTTCCTCGATGGCCTCAATCTTCTCCAGCAGCACTGTCGCCTCTTCGATGATTGTGTCCACCTTTCCCTCGGGATCCAGCGAGAATGATCTTAGCTCGTCTCTGCTTGGAGTAATTGGCTTCACCTTTGGATCGTCTAGAAGCTCTCCATAGCGGATATGGACCCTTTCGTATAGCTGCCTGTAGTCAACCTGTTCCTCGGAGTCCTCTTTTAATTCCTTGTACTCTGGGCCCGTCACTGGTTTTAACTGTGTCACCTTTGCTTTGCCTAGAGACCTGAGTAACAATCCTTCGTACTCGGGCGGAGTTATGATGGTGACCTTCTTCATCAAAGTGAATCACCATAATGGTTTTTTAATTGATAAAAAGGTTTCCGGGTAATACTCTTTCAAGAATTACCCCTATAATTAGTAAAGCCAGGGTTGATGGATCATCTCGTTCTGAGAAGGGTGCTGAATTGTGTCAGTGAAGAGATCGTGACGGCGTTTATCATGTCGTACTCGGAGACTATTCCCACGATCTTCTCGCCGTCGCTCACCAGGAGGCGGCGTACCTTCCTCTGCCTAAGCTCCCTCATCGCGTCAAGGATGGGAGTTTTACCGTCTATGAAGATGAGGGGGCTGGACATGATCTCGCCTATCTTGCACACCTTCGGGTCTTTACACTCCACAATGACCCTTGCCAGAAGATCGCTTTTAGTCACGATGCCTACAGGGCTTCCCTTCTCCGTCACTACGATGCTTCCGATGCCCTTCTCGAGCATTACCTCAGATGCCTCCTTCACCGACCTAGAGCCCTCTATGGTGACCAGCTTGTTCATTATGTCAGAGACGACTGAGGGGAACTTCTCCATCGTGGCTCACCTATTCTTCCTTGGGGAAGTCGGCGTGTATCAGAGTCGTCGTGGCCTCCACGCCCTCTATCGTCCTGAGCTTGTGGAACACGAACTCGTCCAGCATCTCCAGGCTGTCGACGTTGACCTTGATGATTATGTCGTACTCGCCGTAGGTCGTTATCACTTCCTCGACCTCGGGAAGCTCCTTCACCTTGTAGTAGACCTGGACATCCTTCGCCGGCTGAACCCTCGCCAGAGTATAGCTTACAACCAAATCGATCATTCCTCAATGGTTCATAAATAGGGTGGATAAAAGAAAATTTAGGTTTATAGGTTCTTCACGGCTACTGTGAGCTCTTTGAGGCCCAGATCGTTCAATACTTTGACGACGGCCTCGGAGTCAACCTGAACCGCAGCCTTTACCAGCGTCTCTATGCCCGTCGGGGAGGCTAGCATGTCTTGTCTCCACAGGTAGATTATCTTCTTCGTCATATCGGCTGAGACCGCGTTCCGGTCCTCGGCGTCGAGGATTATGGACACTAGTTTTTCCGATAGGGGTTTGTATAGAGACGCTGGTACTTTATTCACGGCTTCCATTTTCCCTCGATGGTATTTACCACACATGGAATATATCATGTTTCATTAAGAAAATTATAGAACAAATAAGAAATTTTATGGATTCCCGAATTAGGTTTTATTTTTTCTATATTTTATTTAAAGATATTTTTATGCGTTTGTTTTTTTATATCAATATTTGATGAAATAGGATTAATTATTTACATATATTTGTTTATTTTGAAAGATCGTGAAAATGTTTTTAATTCAAGTTAAGAAACACTAATCCAGATTATATAAAACCTCAAATCCATTAAAGGAACCTAAAAATATTTCAACTAGTAGACTCAATATGTTAACGAATGTCTCTGGATATCCTCGATATGAAGATAATAAAGTGTCTCACAGACGACGCTCGAAGCACATACAAGAAGATGGCGGAGGAGGCCGGGGTGAGCGAAGCCACCATCAAGAACAGGATCGACAAGCTCCAGGAAGAGGGCATCATAAAGAAGTTCACAATCGTCATGGACTACCACAAGCTGGGCAGGGCCATCAAGGCGTTCATCGGCCTCAAGGTCCAGCCGGCTAAGCTCTCGTCCATCGTCGAGGTCATAGAGAAGAACCCAGACGTACACGTCCTCTACCGCACCAGTGGTGATGTCGATCTACTGATAGAGGTTATTTTCGAGCAGATGGAGGATCTCAACTCGTTCCTGGAAAAGGAGCTAGCCTTGGACGGGATACTTGGGACAGTGGTGACCATCGTGATCGGGCCCTACAAGAGGTGCCCGTGGACGGGGCTCTAGAGCCACGCGTCTTCCCTAGGCTTGGCTACCCTGAAAACTATCAAGTCCTGTATTTTGGTGTGGTGCTCCTCCAGTGTTACCCTGAACATGGTCTCCAGGTAACCTTTCAGATACTGGGACGGCACAGCCGCGTTTTCTATCTTTATCTCGTCCTCGATCTTCTCGAAGGTTCCCCAGCCCAAGTTCTGGAGCTCGTTGAGCACCAGCGGCCAGTTTCCCTTTTTGGTCAAGTTGATGTCCCTGAACTCGGGCTTCAGCACCTTCCGCTTGAGAGCCGTCATGCTCCCCACCCTGTAAATCTCGTACTCCGATAGGCTCTCGAACAGGTCCAGCAGCATGCCCCTGTCCATTATGATTACGCGGTTCTCGCCTATGCGGTACGTTTCGGGCAGCCAGTCGTGCATGCTGAGCTTCCTGAAGAGGAGCAGCGCCTTTTGGAGGGCCTCGTTCTTGTTTCTGATGTATCGTGTACGTTCAAGAAACTCCAGGTAGTTGTAAAGGTCTTCGTCTATCTCGACCTTTACCTCCTTCATCGGCTCTCCTCCGCCCCCGGGGATTCCTCTAGCGCTCTAAGGGCCTTAGACTTGTTCTCCTTCACCATGCTGTCCAGCCTCTTGACGAAGAAGTAGACGGTAAGCCCATACTGGACCATGAGCAAGAAGATGACGCCCGTGGCGATGTACATGTTGCTGGGTTTCCTGTACCAGATGAGCCCTATGGCTATGATCATGCCGAGGTACGGTGTGGCCAGCAGCGCGTAGATGAACCTGCGGTTTGCGTCCAGTACCTCCGCGATGCTGGGCTTCTCCTCGGCCAAAACTATCTCACCTAGAAAGAAGAAGTAAGAAAAAAGGTTTATGATCTTCTATTTTAAAGGCTGCCAAGGGCATCCGGCTAATCAATTACTTGGGCCTCCTTCTCAGGTGTTTCCTTCATCGTTTCTAGCGTGAACTCCAGTCCTCTAAGCCTGTTACGTAGTGTGAATTCCGTGGTGCCCGCTGCCTCCGCGACGTCCTTCCGTATCCTTTTCTATTCGTTGTATATGCAAGCAATGTACAGTGTAGCCGCGGCGACTCCCTAGCGGCGGGTCTTTACGTGTTAGCACATTTTTCTTTGTTATGTTTACGTCGGAGAAACAATATGGGTATTTTACCCATACGTAAATTATAAATAAATCGATTTTATATAAGCGTTTCGAGGGTAGCCCAATGCCTAAACCCAAGGGAACCTGCGGCGCGACGAAGATGAAGATACTCGCAGTCATATCCGACAACCTCGAAAACGAAAGAGAGTCATACGGATACAGCATATGGCAGCAACTCAAGGACAGCTTCTACGTATACATGAACGACAACGACATCAGGAACGTCTACCACCACCTCAACGACCTCTGCGCGCTTGGCTACATAACTAAAAACGAGGGACCCAAGGACTGCCTGAAATGCTTCTACGATCTAACACCGAAGGGGCACGGACTCAGGCACCGCTACCAGAAATTCGTAGACATACTTAACATGAGCCAAAGCTAGATCTCCAAGGACACGTGTAAAATCACCACGTCCCCAGCCTCCTTGACACCGCCGCCTTTAGGCAGTGTAAAGTTTAGCGTCTCATCCCTCAACCCTATGGAGTACTCTACAGTGTCTCCCTTCTCGGCCGCTTCAAGGACGGTGCCTCGGACTTGGGTTACTTGGAGAGAGCCGTCGGAGACCTCGTCCATCATCCTCCTGAACCTCTCAAAGTCCCTGACGTACCGCCTCCCCAGCTCTGTTATCTCGGTACTTCCCCCTCCGTGTCTACCTCCTTTAGTGGCGGATATGAGGGGCTGCCCCAGCTTCTCCTCTGCCTTCTTGATGAGCCCCCACGCGTACCTGTAGCTCATGCCCAGGGACTCGGCGGCCTCCTTGAGGGTCCCCTTCTCCTCTATCTTCCTTAGGAGGCTGTAGACGCCCGGGCCAAACACGTAGCCTTCGTCGGTCTCCAGCCAGAGCTTATAAGCTGGCCTTGTTCTCCGCACCTCTATCATGGCTATTTTGGATGCTTCCCTTGATAACCTTTGGCTCATGCATCCCGTGTTATTAATGGAGTCTACATACATTTTCTTAATAAAGCGGTAGGGGGAAAATTCTCCAAACCTAGGTAACTGGTGTTAGCAGAATGAAAACCATTTCAAAGTCGAGACGAGCAATGACGGGTCTGGAGACGGCCATCATTCTCGTCGCCTTCGTGATCACAGCCGCGGCTTTCGCCTTCGTCATCCTAAACATGGGGTTCCTGACCGCCGAGAAGGCCCAGTCGGTGATCTCGGCCGGCATGAGTGAGGCCAGCAGCTCCATGCTCATCGACAGCGGCCTCGTCGCTTTCTTCTCCAACACGTCTACTACAGGCGTCCAGCAGGCAGACATCTGCTTGACAAAAGTCGTGTTCTACATGAAGCTGAGTCAGGGACACGAGCCTGTGGACTGCGACGACAACAGGCTGGTAGCCACCTTCACCAACGACGTATGCCACGGCGAGATCTACAACACAAACGGGACGGTCATGACCATCTCGACAGCTAACGGCGACACGGACACGCTGCTTGAGACGGGGGAGAAGTTCAAGGTAGAGATCGACTTCACCGAGCTGTTGTTAACGGACGTCGAGCCCGTTCCGGCTGACAGGCCCAGCATGTACACTCACCCGTACGAGAACTTCAGGGTAGAGATCAGGCCGAGCCAGGGCGCCGTGATGACCATAGAGCGTCAACTACCTGCGGTCTATACGCCTGTGATGGTAATAGACTAGTTCCTCATTTTTCCCCTTCTTTGAAACCGTTTTTATAGCGTAGCGGTCAGTATTTTTCTCCATGCTTGATGGTGATGCCTTTCTCGGCGTGAGGGTCCTGGATCTGAGCAGGGTCTTGGCGGGGCCGTTCTGCGGGATGCTGCTGGCCGACATGGGGGCCGAGGTCATAAAGTTGGAGATCCCGGGGAGGGGCGACGACTCTAGACAGTTCCCACCCTTCGTGGGCGAGGACAGCATGTACTACGTCAACCTTAACCGGGGTAAGCGAAGCATCACCGTCAACCTGAAGACCGATGATGGTAGACGCCTCTTCGTTGAGCTTGTGAAGAGATGTGACGTGCTCCTCGAGAACTTCAGGCCGGGCACCATGGATCGTCTAGGCTTGGGGTACGAGAGGCTCAGGGAGGCCAACCCCCGGCTGGTCTACGCCGCCATCTCGGGGTTCGGCCAGTACGGCCCCTACAGGGAGAGGCCCGGATACGACATAATAGGCCAGGCCATGGGTGGGCTCCTGAGCATAACGGGTTGGCCTGATGGCCCGCCCACACGTTCGGGCACCGCGATAGGCGACATACTGAGCTCTCTTTTCTGCTGCGTGGGCATACTCGCCGCCCTCAACATACGGGATAGGACGGGGGAGGGACAGATGGTGGACGTCTCCCTGGTGGACAGCGTCTTCGCGGCTCTGGAGAACATTCCTCAGAGGTTCTACGTTGACGGCCGGGTCCCGGGGCGCATCGGCAACCGCTACGAGTTCGTCTACCCCTACGACACGTTCCGTGCCATGGATGGCTGGGTCGTCATCGGCATAGCCAACGACACGATCTGGGAAAGGTTCATGGAGGCGACCAACCTAAAGGGGCTCGGAGCCGATCCCAGGTTCTCGTCTAACGTGCTCAGGGTGGAGAACCATGAGGCGTTGAGGCCCCTCATCGAGGAGTGGACCATGGGTCGCGAGAAGGCCGCCATAGTCGAGTTGCTAAATAGGCACCGCGTCCCCTCGTGTCCCATCTACGACGTCAGGGAGGCGTCGGAGGACGATCACATAGGAGGTGCACGCGGCATGGTGGTGGAGCTTGATCAGCCCGGCCTCGGGGTCGTCAAGGTTCAGGGCAACCCCGTTAAGATGTCCGAGACCAGGCCCGCCCCCCGGGGCCCGGCGCCGTCACTCGGAGAGGACACCTTCGAGGTGCTCCGAGACCTTTTAGGCTTGGCCCCCGAGGAGTACGAGAGACTGAGGGAGCGGGGCGTGGTTTAATGTACCACTCGACGGATGAAGCCAAGACGAGGCGCATGGACGACGTCAGAGACAGGGCCCGGGTCTGTATGCGCTGTGGGCTGTGGGAGTCCCGAACCAATGCCGTTGTCGGGTCCGGTAGCCTCGACTCCGAGATCGTTCTCGTGGGGGAGGCGCCGGGTAGAACCGAGGACGAGATGGGGCTGCCTTTCGTCGGGAGAGCCGGGAAGATGTTGGACGAGATACTTGGGAAGGCCGGGATCTCCAGGGACGACCTGTTCATAACGAATCTGGTCAAGTGCAGGCCCCCCAACAACAGGAGGCCGAAGAGGTCGGAGATAGGCTCGTGTGAGCCTTACCTTGTTGAGCAGCTAGAGATTATAGAGCCCAGGTTCATCGCCCCCATGGGGAACAGCCCCCTCGGCTACTTCTTCCGTAGATACGGGTTGAAGAGTGCGGTTATTGGTGATGTCCACGGGGAGGCGTTTCTGGTTGACGAGAAGTGGGGACGGGTGACTATTTTTCCCCTTTACCATCCAGCCGCCGCCATATACAACCGTGGGCTGAATGAGGTGTTGGAGGACGACATGAAGCGTATAGTCGGCCTCGTGGTCTCTTAGAGTCGTTTAAAATATTATCTTTTAGATAGGTTCTCCTGAAAAAGGGGCTTAGAGCCTACATACGCATGGGGGAATCGATGCCCAGCACGTGCAGGGCGTTCCTCAGGGTTATCCGCGTGGCGTCAACGAGGGCTAACCTGGCGCCCATGAGCCCCGGCGTCTCGGCGTCGATGACCCTCTGGGTGGCGTAGAAGCTGTTGAACCTGTCCGCCAGGTTGTTAGCGTACGCCGTCACGTCCCCGGGCTTCAGCTCCTCGGCGGCCCGCTCGTAGACCTCTGGGAAGTGGGCTATGAGGTTCACGAGCTCCTTCTCCTTGACGTCCACGAGCTGCCCGTAGTCAGGCTCCGGCGTCTTCCCGGCCCTCTTGAGTATGTTGCATGTCCTTGCGTGGCCGTACTGTATGAATGGGGCGCTGTTGGTCTCGAAGTTGAGGGCCCTCTCCCAGTCGAACACCACCTGCTTCATGGGGTCCACGCTTAGGAGCGTGTACTTGACGGCGCCGAAACCCACCATCCGGGCAATTTTACTCTTGTCAGCCTCGTCGAGCCCCGGGTTCCGCTTGTTTACCTCTTCGTACGCCAGCTCCACGGCCTTGTCCAGCACCTCGTTGAGGGTCACGTACCTGCCGAGGCGTCCGCTCATCTTGACGCCGGGCAGATTCACGAACTCGTAGCTGTAGTGCAGCAGGTTGTCACCCATCCACTGCTTGCCAATGGCGGCCAGGGCTATCCTGAGCTGCAGCTGGGCCAGGTTCTGCTCCATCCCGATGACGTTGATGACCCTGTCCACGAACCCGAACTTCCAGATGTGGTAGGCCATGTCCCTGAGCGTATACAGGGTGGTGCCGTCGCCGCGGACCAGCACGAGGCGCGGTATCTCGTGCTCGGGGTGAAGGCCCCAACGCTCCTTAAGGCCGAGGTCCCTGGCAACCCAGTCGCAGTCCAGTATCTGGGCGCCCATCTCCTTGATGACGTACCCCGAGTCGTTGAGCTCCTCCAGCACCTCGTCGGCTGCACGCCTCCAAACCAGGTCGCTTTCATAGTCGAAGCTGTCGAAACGTATCCCCAGCTGTCCTAGGCTGGCCTCGAAGCCGTCTAGACAGTACCTGACTACCTGCCGCACGTCCCTGACGGCGTCCGGCTCGTTGTTCTCGTAGGCGGTGTTCAGCGCCACTATCTCCGCCATGGGGTTCTCGACTCCGGGGAGAATCTCCGCCAGTCTCTTGTAGATGCCGGGGAACCTGTCCTTGAGTTCGTCGGCCGCGGTCTCGTATTTCTCGATCTCATCCCTCGCCTCTTGGGCCTCGTACACCCAGCCCTCCTCCTCAGCCTCCTTGAGGTCCGCCTTCAACCGGATCAGCTCCGTGACCACGTTGACGGAGGCGTATATGGTGCCCACCCAGAGCTCCGCGGGGATCTCCGGCATGGGCTTTCCCATTAGTCTCCAGCCGTAGGTTGCCATGGCCACTTGGCGGCCCATGTCGTTCACGAGGAAGTGCCTCACCACCTCGTGGCCCCTCTTCTCCAGGAGGTTGGCGAGGCTGTCTCCTAGGATGCTGTTCCTGGCGTTGCCTATGTGGAGGGGGCTGTTGGGGTTGGCGCTGGTGTGCTCGACCATCACCTTCTTGGGCTCGCTGGTCTTGAGGAACCCGTAATCCGTGTCGCCCTCGGTGGCCGCCTTGAGCACCATCTCGGCGTAGCTGCCCACGTCGGTGTGGAAGTTTATGTAGCCGTTTACGGCCTCGGCGGAGGCCACCAAGCCGTTTCTCTCAGGCTTGACGTGGTTCACGAGGTTCTTCGCTATGTACGCCGGGGCCTGCCTGAGGGTCCTCGCGAGCTGGAAGCAAGCCGGCGACGATATGGCCCCCATCTCCGGCGACGGTGGCTCGCTGTACTTTGAGGGGGGAAGCTCCGCCCCGGGGTACGCCTCTCCAAGGGCGTCCACGAGGAGCCTCTCACACTCCACCCTTAGCTCTGCGAGGGGATTCATGTTTGTGTCTCCTTGGGTTTGTATTGTTTGGGCGGGGGGCTTATAAATTTGCTACCGGTGGCGTCATTTTTAGTATGTGCTTTAGTTTGAGTGGGCAACTTTTTCTGTAATGATTGATACTTTAATGATTATTCATCAATTAGCTTTATCTTACAAGGTATAAGCATATGAATTATTATGAAAATAACACTCAAGAACTCGTTAGTTCTCTATTCAATTCTCGCGTGTGCAATTACTTGGATAATCGTACTTCCCCTCGTTCTCTCAGCTCAAGGAATAATAGGTTTTAACGTGCCTTTCGCTCTTCATTATCTCGCCCCATATGGTCCATTTCTGAGCGTGTTCATCGTATCTTGGATAGAAAAAGGCGGTGAGGGGATTAGGGAGATGATGGGGGACTATAGAATAGGAAAGGTCAAGCCTTTTTGGTTGTTGGCCTCATTATCTCCTTGGATCTTTTTCATCGTTGCAGGAGTCGCGGTTACGTTAATGGGTGAATCCTTTCCAAGCCTCGACTCATTCGGTTTCATACAGTATGGTAACAGTAGCGTGCATTTGCCGTTCATTGGGGCGTGGCTGCTATGGATCTTAACCTTTGGTGTCGGCGAGGAGACCGGGTGGCGGGGGTTTATGTTGCCTCGACTGCAGGAAGAGCACAATGCCCTGATGTCTTCTATGATTCTCGGCTTCGTGTGGTGTTTCTGGCACGCCCCAGTCTTCCTCTATAACCCAAACTTCCAGGCTTTTAGTTTCATAGGCACCATCATGTGGGCAGTTGGGTTGATGTTTGGCTCTGTTTTCCTGGCTTGGCTCTTTAATAGCTGTGAGGGCAGCATCACTTTGGTGGCTCTATGGCATGGCACATTCAACACATTCTCCGCCGCCGCGGGTCAGTCAACCAGCACAGTTTCTGCTATCATAACCATGTTGGTCATGGTCTCAACAGTTGTCATCGTACTAGTGTTCAAGCCTCAGAATCTATCACAAAAAGAGAGACAAACACCATAATAGAAGCCTCGAAGCCCCACGATGTTGACACATGGTCGTGTTGGCGTTCTTCACACCATAACCCCGAAAAAGTACTAGTGTATTGTATTGTTACATGATGCCTGATTTGAAGATCACCGTTCTCAGGGTTTTTCACCCTGATGAAGTGTTCGGAGATGAATACCCCATAGAGAAACAGGAATGGATGGGCCCCTGTTATATGCACGATGTTGGGCAGGAGTTTATGGTGCATGATGGGGAGATGCCTGAAGGTTTCTGCAGTGGGGCATGGGTAGCGATCTATCCCCATGTACGGATGCTTGTGATGGGCGGGAATATGCCGGGTACCAGAGAAGGTATAGCACTCGGTTCGTGCAACGATGGTTTGCGGCCTGTTGTGTTTAAGATAGAGAGAATCTAGTGGCGGGCCCGGCAGGACTCGAACCCGCGATCTCCGGCTCCGGAGGCCGGTGCATTATCCACTCTGCTACGGGCCCGCACACAAATAGGCGAGAGCCACCAGATTAAAGAGTTTCTAAGTCAGGTTTTTTGGGTTCAACATCCGATCCCGGATATGATTGAGCAGACGGGTTCCCATTAGATCGTCCAGCAGGCGCCCAAACCTCTCAGTTCGTACGTTGACAAGGCGGTGAAAATGAGTCTCGCTAGTTGGTAGGCCGTATCTCTTAACATCTATCTCGGTGAGTCGGCATGCCCTTAAGACCCAGCCTTCGAGTCTCGGGTTTAACACGAAGAGATGGTTGGCCCTCTTCGGCTCGTAAAGCACCCTGTAACCCTCGTAGCTATACTCGTTCATCTGGTTGAACCATCTCATCTGAGGCGGAGCGATACTGCCAGGGTCCTCGTCCACTAAGCCTATGGAACCTGTGTAATGCCGCATCAGATCGTTGACTACTCTCGGCTTGTTCCCGGAGTGGATTACGTCGCGTCTTCTGCACCCGGTGAGCCTCCTGATGAAAATTTCATCGGCGCTGCATTCAACGCAGACGTTCATCATGGACACGCTACTCGTCTTCTATGTACCTCGATAAGTTGAAGAACGGGTCGACGCCGTGCTCCATGATTTCCTCTATCTCTTCTTCCTCCAGGGTCTTGACTCTTGTCACGTTGTCCGTGAGGTATGTTATGAACACCTTTAGGTCCTCTTTCTTCACCTTCTCGATGACGGACAGAAGGAAGTAGGGGTTGTGGGTCGACACGAAGTATTGGTTGCCGTGGTCGTCCAGGGCTATCATCTCGGCGAGGGTCTTCGTGTAGTAGGGGAAGACGTTGGTCTCGGGCTCGTTCAGTACGATTACCGCGTCCCTGTTTGAGAGGATGATGCACACGTAGAACACCATCCGCTGCAGTGTGTCCGACACGAGGTTGTATGGGATCAGGGTCAATATGCTGGGCGTGTCCGCGACCAGAGCGATCTCGCTGCCGAGCTTGTCTATGCTCATCTTGTAGTTGAAGTTCCCGAAGAGGTCCGCGACGAACTCCTTTATCTCTTGGCGGGTCTGGATGATTGAAGGCAGGTTGCTGCCGAAGGGCGGTGTGAGGTAATCGACCCTGTTTATCTCGTATTTGTCTGGAACCTTGAACCTATAGAAACGGGTTCTCTCGAACAATTCAGGTCTGTTTAATACAATACTTCCTGTATCGATGCTAAAACTAGCTATCTGTTTCTTTTCTCCTCCCTCGATTAGGTGTACATATAACCTATCGTCCATTGAAGCCGTCAGTTTCAGATCGTCGTAATCGATCTCTATGTCCTCGTATATGTTGAAGTCGTTGAATAGCTCAGTCACCTTATTTAGGCGTACGAAGCTCCTAAGCGAGCCGTGTTTCAGGCTGGATAGGAACCCCAGCACTTCCAAGATGTTCGATTTCCCTGTGTTCGGCTCACCTATGAAAACGTTGATCTTACCGCATTCGAGTGAGATATCCTTGATCGACTTGAAGTTACGAACGCGGATCGATTCGACCATTCCGAACGAATACTAATCGATGAGTTTGGCTCTTAACACTTACTAAAAAGGTTGGAGAAGATACCCCTTTCATGACGGCCATTATTATGATCATGCCCAGCGATACCCCTCCCTAGTGGCTGATTACGTTAGCTTTTTCTATTCTGATTTCTCGGCTCCGCATAGCGCTATGTACGATTCGTGGAGTAGCCGCTGTGCGTTCTCTACTATGATGGGTCCGACGCCTTTGATGTCTGCGAGGGGGCCTAGGAGCCTCTTGGTCTTCCCGCTTTTGCTGACACGGACCTCGGCGTTGGCGAACTCCTCTATGACTCTCATGGGGGTCTCGTAGTTGTTGAGCAGCTCCTGGGCGAGGGT
>CAZGZR010000026.1:0-29911 GCA_964529745.1 uncultured Candidatus Bathyarchaeia archaeon | reverse complement strand
GCCCATCCAGATCGTGGGCGACGACCTGTTCGTCACCAACGTGAAGCGTCTCAGGAAGGGCATAGAGATGGGGGCCTGCAACAGCCTCCTCTGGAAGGTGAACCAGATCGGCAGCCTCACGGAGGCCAGGGACGCGGCGAGGCTAGCCATGGACAGCGGCTACACCGTCATGGCCAGCCACCGCAGCGGCGAGACCGAGGACCCCTTCGTCGCCGACCTCAGCGTCGGAATAGGGTGCGGCCAGATAAAATCGGGGGCACCTGCGAGGGGTGAACGGACCGCCAAGTATAACCAGCTTCTCCGCATCGAGGAGTGGCTGGGCGATGAAGCCTGGTACCCCACCGGCCTCTTCTCCTAACCTTTTATGAGTAGAACCCAGTCCACTGATATACCCGTACGTTGATCTGAGATTGAAGGATGTACGAGGCCACTCTTGAACAGCTTGCGTACCACACCCTAGGGAGGCACAGCCTCATCGACAGGGCGCAGCCGGCAGACGCGTACAGGGTCATCGAGGACGTCTGCGGCCTCAACTCCCAAGGCGCCCTCAACGTCAACCTGAGCCTACGGGCAAGGGCGGAGGGGCTGGACAGGGGGTTCATAAGAGACTCGATATGGGGGAAGAAACTGCTCAGGTCCTGGTTCATGAGGAACACCGTCCACGCCATGACGACGGCTCAGGCGTTCGTCGCCCGCCCCGCGCTGCGGGGGAGCCTCGTGCGTGAGTGGGACAGGTGGACGGTCAAGACGGGCTCCAAGGAGAGCCCGGACGCGTGGACGGCCCACTACGACGAGGTCCTCGCCGCGCTGGAGGAGGGGCCCCTGTCGCTGAGCGAGCTTCTCGACAGGTACAGCCCCGCGTCAGACAACCCGAGGCGGATTCTGAGCAGGGTGGTGAGGGAGATGAGCCTCAAGGGCCTGGTGTGCAACGGCGAGCCCAGGGGGCCGTGGTACCACGACACTGAGCAGACCTACGCAGACGTGAAGCGGTGGGTGCCGGGCATGAGCGAGGCCGAGGAATCCGCGGCCCAGGAAGCCTTGATGATGGACTACCTACGAGGGTACGGGCCGGCGAGGGTGCAGGACTACGCCTACTGGGCCGGCTTGAAGGTCTCGGCCGCGAGGAAGGTGTTGATGAGGATAGAGTCCGGTTTGGCGGTGGTGGAGGCCGTCGGACAGAAGGGAAAGCTGTACATCCCCATGGACGCTCTACCAGACTTGGAGAACACCGAGGCGGTTCCACTAGTCCGGCTGCTCCCCAAGTTCGACGCCCTCATCATGGGGCACAGGGACAAGACCAGGTTCATGGACGAGTCCACTAGGAAACACGTCTTCCTGCCCACAGCCGAGGTCTCGGCGACGGTGCTCGTCGACGGCAGAGTGGAAGGAGTCTGGACGCTGAAGAAAGACGGAGACGCGTGGAGCCTCGGCGTCGATCTCTTCAAAAAGTTAGACGAGGAGCACATGGACCTGCTTCACAGCGAGATCCAGGGAATGAAGGAGTTCACCCGCTTCGAGATAAGGAAAGCATCGGGAGTCTAAGCTAGTCGCCCATTGAGAAATTAGGATATAATCAGGAACTTTGATAAATCCCATAAAACTATGGATTTGTTCTTTTTATTCTGTTGTCCATTCCTTCATCAATTAAAGTTTCATCTTTTTTGATTTTAATCGAGTTGTTTTCCGAGAACTTGTCCAGCCAGACATGAGCCGTGGTGGATCCCGATGGTGAACACGCGAATCTTCTTCCATCGGCATGGTTGTCGCTATATTCATTGGGTTCTCTTATCCGCAATTCGCTCATGTTGTTGCTATCGACCAGGTTGTTAAGGGCCCTCAGGTCGAGTTTCCCAGTCTTTCTTCTCCCCGATACTCGTATCCCGTAGTACGCCTCGCCCGAGATCTTGTTGTCTACTACTTCGAAGTCGTCGCATTTCCTGACGTGTATACCTTCGTATCCATCCTTCAATTGTATGCGATTATTCCTGATTATGCCGCCTCTAAGCTTGTCTGACCCTTCCCTGTCTGTCGCCGGACCGAGTACCACTATACCGCTGTAATTCAGTTTATCCAACTTGATGGTGTTGTCCTCTATCAGCACATTGAAGCCTGGACCTGGAGCGGTAAGAGCGCTCTGGGCCAGAACACCGGCTCCTGACTCGGGGCTTGAAAATACATACGACCCGTATACGTCTGACGTGATCGTGTTATGCCTTATCCTCACATCTGCAGATGAGAGATTATTCGATACTGATATCCCTCTCGCGTTGGCGTTACGAACAACGTTGTTCTCGATCTTCACTAACCCAGGTAAATCCCATACAGTTATACCGAGGCCACAATAATACTCGTGGTTGAACAAGTCTGGGCGATACTCGGGGTCATCTTCGAGCCCACCTCTCGATATGTGTCCGCCCCATAACTCGAAGACGGAGGAGAAGTCAACGTAGTTTCCATCTATTGTAACGCCTCCTTTAAAACTGTCATCCTCGGGCTCAACATGAATACCAATAACAAAATCACCTAGAGCACCGTATGTTACTCCCCTTCCATAACCAGTACCAAGAGTGATTCTGTTGTTCCTGACGTTCAGGCTCTTTCCTCGTGCAACATAGATACATGTACAGTTGAAATCGGTGAATCGTAAGTTCTCTATTGCGACGTCTGCGCCTTCGCCGTTTACATAGAATACATAATCCCATTCCCTGAACGGAAACACCCAACCCTCCTTGAAAATAGTCGTTGAAGGTATCCCGTTTTCTCGGCCCTCACCTCTTACAACGACGCTCCTAGAAATCTCAACGCTAGAAGACCCAAAGTTGAATGTGCCCTTGAGGATCACCACGTCAAAGTTATCCACTGCGTCCTGAACCGCCTGGGCATCGACATCCGGGTTCTCCCGACCGACAACAACAGTCTGACCGGGAGCTTCCTCATGTTCAGAGATCGGCCCACGTCGCACATGGACACCAGGAGCGGGAGGCGTCCTTTGTTCACTTTTGCCCCAATAGTACTCGAAGAGTTCCCTGCACCATTGTAAAGACGAGTCGTCTGTCACCGTGAACCCCATGTAGTCGAATTGGCCATCGGAGGCCGGAAACGCCAGCACGCATCTTCCTTCAGACAAATATTGGTAGACATCGACCTCGTCGAGCATTCTCTGCTCAACCAACGGCGTGTGTCTCGTGCGACTCAGCGCCTTAGCCTCTTCGGAAGTCATGGAGCCAATATTGGGATTGACAATCCTGTCTGTGGATTCAATGATCCTGAACTGGACGCCTCGCTCAATCGCCTCAATGATCGTCGATAGAGAGTTCAACGGAAACTGGTCGACAAGCAGCCAGACATATTCCTTTGATTCCTTGAAGAGGTTCTCTGTTTGAAGCAGGAAATCCATCACGTTCTCGGTCTCCCTGCTTTCGCCGAGTTCACCGATCTGCTTCAGAAAGCCTGTCGGAATTTTCGTGAGGACATGAGATACGAGGTAGTCTCTATGACGGGCCATGAAATCGAATTCCCTGAGTTGGATCAGAACGATCTCACCGTATGGGGTCAGATGGTAGAACCCCTCGACGTCCCTCTGAATGAGCCCCACCTCTCCAAGCCGAGAGACGTGGCGTCTGGCTTCAGGGGTCGTCAGATCCATCTCTCTGGTAATGTCTGTGATACGCTTCCCATTTTCCCTTAGTGAGACGAGGATCTCGTATCTGTTCTCATTCGAAACCTCGAACAGAAGATCGTGAAACCCTCCAAGCATCGACACAATAAACGTCCCTCTCTTGGGAATATTTATCTTCTCATGGCAATATCGACCCTCCGGAGTCTAAATATCGTTTCTCATGCACGCTCACTCACGAGGGTTTGACTGATACTGAGCATGGTTGTGAACGACGTGGAGCACGGTTTTTCCATCGAGATGAAATCCAAGAAATACGTGAAGAACATGTCTATCTCCGACGAGGCTCACGGGCGAGTGCTCTTCGAGGGAAACCTCGGAGAGTTGCAGGAGCTATCCTTCGTGGAAGGCGATGTCCTAGAGTTCACAGGAATCTTTGGAGTCCTCAGAGTGAATATACCAAAGGCACAGTTTCGTAAACTCACGAAGAAGAATCACGAGTCAAGCTCTGATGTGGAGGAAGTTATACAATGATGAAAAGAAAGAGAAATGTCACGAAGACTCTGCTCTCACTACTAGCATTTTTCTTGATTCAGACATCCGCCGTCTACGCCGAAGAATACCAGCATGTCTTAACGCTGGAGTCGCCGACTCCCGAGAAAAGTGCTTGGTTTGGATACCAGGTGAAGATAAGAGGAGACATCATTCTGCTCAGTGAACCTTACGCAGACGTCGATGACATCATAGACGCGGGAAAGTTATACATATACGATGTTGACGGAAAGCTATTCTCAACTCTACAGTCACCCGAACCAGGAAACGTCAACAGATTTGGGGACAGATTTGACCAACACGGCGACACGATAATTGTCAAAGACTATACCGATATCGGTGTTTTTCTTAAAGCGGGTAAGGCGCATGTATTCACTACGGATGGGACCCATAAGCTAACCCTGCAATCGCCTGAGCCAACCAGAGGAGGCGGCTTTGGAGGCGCAAGTATCCATGACGACGTCACTGTGATCTATGAGTCTACGAGTGAAGGTAGAGTCTACCTTTACGACGATGAAGGAGAATACTTGAAGACGCTGCACTCACCTACGCCAATAATTGGTGGAAAATTCGGGCGGACAATAGAGGTTAGTGAAACCCTGATCCTCCTAGGAGAATGTGGTTATGGAACTACCCCTATAGGCCCGGGCCGCGTCTACGTGTTCAATCACGGTGGAGACCACCTCATGACCCTGCAGGCCCCCGAGCCGGAGAACCAAGCATTGTTCGGTGAATCGATATCCACTTCTGGGGACCTAATCGTTGTCGGGGAGAGCTATGCGACTGCGGGTGAGGTCTGGAGGGCTGGAAGAGTGTACATATTCAACGCCGATGGAGAGCATCTAAAGACACTGGAGTCGCCGAACCCTAAGATGAACGGCCAGTTCGGTGACAGCGTGTCCATCGACGGGGACAGGTTAGTGGTGGGAGAGCGTTTTGCGAACGTAAACCCGTTTCAGTACGAGGGAAGGGCGTACGTGTTCGACATAGAGGGGAACCTTCTCCAGAACCTTACGGCGCCTGATCTCTGTCCGCGGGCCGCGTTCGGGCTGGACGTCGACATAGAAGGCGATACAATCGTGATAGGAGAATGCTGGGCGGACACCGAAGATATTCACCAAGCGGGAAGGGCTCATGTGTACCGTCTCGGGCCTTCTGCCGGAGCTCAGGAGCCTGTTAAGGAGACAACCCCGGTTGCAGAGGAGGAGCCTGAGACGGAGGATGTCTCCAGTAGTGGTGTCCCGGGGTTCCCAGCCATTGCGCTCGCTCTCGGAACAGTACTCGCCATCGTCTTCACGCAACACGCTTACAAATCACGAGTCAAGCCTAAGCTCCGAGGTGGGGAGCTATAGAAGTTCCAAGAAGTGCGAGGTGAAGAAAAGAAATGAAACGTAAAGTTACCGACCTTCTGATATTAGGATTAACTCTGACATCGGTGCTAACGACCGCTGTAATGGTGAAAGCCAAGCCACAGTACGGAGACTTGACGTTATACAAACCGCCATCAGGGCCATCCCATCCTGAGTGGGGACCTCTAAGCTGGAGCGGGACGATCAACGGAGACATCAACGGAAACATGTATTTCTACAAAACAGGGAGCAAAGTTGTAGGGCAGGCGAAACATTTCTGGGAAGTATGGCTGATCACAGACGATGAAGGTGACATGCTTTTAATGGGGACTGACGAGGGCGTTGTCAGTGTGGCGAACCTCAAGTTTAGGATGAATGGCGTAGTGACGAGTGTAGCCCCGGAATATGAGCATCTACTTGGTCGAAACGTGCATATGAGTGGTCAGGTAATCTCGATAAGTCAGACTGAAAAGCAAGCCCTAGGCGTATTCCGTGTAAACTGAAGCGCTAAGTTGGAATCTGCTCTTGTCATTATTTAAGAGCCCTCCCATTTTTTGAAACCACTCAGACTTTAAAGTTATGGTGAAGTTAGGATAAAATCATCGACTCTTTACGCTTAAGCTGTCTAACAAACCTATAAACTACAGGGTTTCCCTTGTCAATAGGTTTAAAGAGCCCTCAAGGGTATCCTGTCTCTGGTTCACGTGAGCGACATAGAGCGGTTCCACGACCTCATGTTCGAGATAAGCAACGAGGACAGGGTCAACATACTCAGGGCGCTGAGGAGGGAGCGCTCCACGTACAGCGACCTGTCACGGAAGCTGGACATAACAACCCAAGAGGTGAGCCGCCACCTCTCAAGGCTCACGGAGAACGGCCTAACGACGAGGAGGACCGACGGCCTCCTGGAGCTCACATCCTACGGGGAGCTCGTGCTCAGGCAGCTTAACGCCGTTGAGTTCACGTCGAAGCACCGGGAATACTTCATCGGCCACGTGTTAAACGGCCTGCCGGACGAGTTCGTCTCCAGGATGGGGGAGCTCAGGAGTTGTGCACTCAACTTGGACGTCATGGTCTCCATTCACAGGGTCCAGAAGATACTGCAGGACGCCGAGGAGTACGTATGGGACCTGAACCTTCCCTACATCGCGAGCGCCTTCCCCTACATAAAAGGCATCTTCGAGAGAGGGGTCGAGGGCAGGTTCCTCCACGGCGGGGAGCTGGAGCTCCCGGAGGAGATGAGGGGTGATAGGGAGCGCGTGTTCAGCGAAGACGAGATCAGGGACCTTAAAGTCGCTGGGCTCTATAAGGAGAGGCTCGTCGAGGCAGGGCTCATCCTCTATATGTCCGAGAAGGAGCTCGCCCTCCTATGCTTCCCCGAGACCGATGGGAGGTTCGACTACATGGGCTTCACTTCGATCGATCGAGAGGCGTTGAATTGGTGTAAGGACGTGTTTCTCCACTACTGGAATCAGGGAAAAGACGTCAAGTGACACACCAGTCCGTTTGACCGAAAGGAGTTATTATCTCTAGGCTGTACACTGATCAATGTATGAGCCTCAACTCTCAGATAGCCACGTTACTCTACGAGATCAGCGAGATCCTCACTATAAGGGGGGACAGGTTCAGGAGCCGAGCCTACAGCATGGCCTCCCAGAGGGTCATGTCCCTCACCGAGGACATAAGGGAAGTAGCCGAGCGAGGTGAGCTCCAAGAGATCCCGGGGGTCGGCGAGAGCATAGCCCAGACCATCGAGGAGTACCTGGACACCGGCGAGTCCACGGTGCTCCAAGAGCTTCGGGAGAGCCTTCCCCAAGGCGTCCCCGAGATGATAACGCTGGAGGGGGTGGGCCCCAAGATCGCCATGAGGCTCCACAAGGAGCTGGGCGTCGTTGGCATCAAGACCCTCGAGGAGGCGGCGAGGCAGCACAGGATCAGGGGACTCAAGGGCTTCGGGCCCAAGAAGGAGGAGAACATCCTCAAGGCCATAGAGGAGCGTAGAAGCCGCAGCACCAGGTTCCTGCTGGGCGAGGTGCTCCCCATAATACAGGGGATGCTCACATACATGAGGGACTGCGAGGCCGTGAGAAGGGTGGAGATCGCCGGCTCGGCGCGTAGACGCAAGGAGACTGTCGGCGACCTGGACGTGCTGGTCTCGTCCACGGAGCCTGAGAGGGTGACCGCCCACTTCGTGTCCATGTCGCCCATACAGAGGGTGTTGGCACAGGGCCCCACCAAGAGCACCGTTGTGCTGGAGAGCATGCTTCAGGTTGACCTCAGGGTCATACCGCCCGGGAGCTACGGCGCCGCCCTCCAGTACTTCACCGGCAGCAAGGAGCACAACGTCAAACTGCGCACCATAGGCGTCAAGGCGGGGTTCAAGCTCAACGAGTACGGGCTGTTCAGGCGGGACGACGATGAGCTTGTCGCCGCCGAGGACGAGGCCCGGATCTACGAGGCCCTGGGGATGCGGTGGATCCCCCCGGAGCTCAGGGAGAACACCGGCGAGATAGAGGCCGCCATGGAGGACAGGCTGCCGGAGCTCGTGACCCTCGACGACGTGAGGGGCGACCTCCACGTGCACACGGACTGGAGCGACGGCCACGCCTCCATAGAGGAGATGGCGGTTCAGGCCGCCGAGATGGACCTAGAGTACATCGCCGTCACGGACCACACCAGGGCGCTGGGCATAGCCCACGGCCTCGACGAGGAGCGGCTCGTCGAGCAGATGGGCGAGGTGAGGCGGGTGGACGAGGAGCACCCGGAGATACGGGTGCTGGCGGGAACGGAGTGTGACATCCTCCGGGATGGGAGGCTGGACATCTCGGACGATGTGCTCGCGGAGCTCGACTGGGTGGTGGCCGCCGTCCACAGCGGCTTCAAGATGGATGAGCAGGCCATGACGAGCAGGGTGATCGAGGCCATACGGAACGAGAACGTGGACACCTTGGCCCACCCCACGGGTCGGCTTATACAGCGCCGCAGCCCCTACGCGCTGGACCTTGACGCCGTCTTCGAGGCCGCCGCCGAGCGGGGCGTCATGATGGAGATAAACTGCTACCCCGAGAGGCTGGACCTGAGCGACGTAGACAGCAGGCGGGCCAAGGAACACGGGGTCAGGATGACGCTTGGGACCGACGCGCATACGCCCTCCGAGCTGGAGTTCCTGCCGCTGGGGGTGGCCGTGGCCAGACGAGGCTGGTTGGAGGCCGCCGACGTCGCTAACACGTTTAGCGTAGACGAGCTTCTCAAGCTGTAAGTTGTCAGAGCTGGATGAGGTTCGCGCCCCAGGTTAGGCCGCCGCCGAACCCGACGGTGATCACCAGGTCGCCTCTCTGGATCTTGCCCAGCTGCACCGCCTCGTGGAGGGCCACGGGTATGCTGGCCCCCGCCATGTTGCCGTACCTGTGGAGGTTCGTGTGCGCGCGCTCCAGGGGCAGGCCCAGCTTCTCCATGCCCACCTTTATGATGTTAATATTGGCCTGATGGGGTATGATCATGTCCACGTCGTCCAGAGCGTAGCCATACCTGTCCAGTACGCCCCTGACGGCCTGGGGGAAAGCCTCGATGGCGAAGTTCCAGACCGCCCTGCCGTCCATGTGGAAGTAGTGCTTGGCATCGTCGATGAGCCCATGGGTTATGGGGTGCCTGGTTCCCCCGGCGGGTATCTCGATTACGGAGGCTCCGCCGCCGTCGGCCCTGAGCCAGCTGCCGATGACGCCGCCTTCCTCAGTCTTCTGGAGAACCACCGCTCCGGCGCCGTCCCCGAAGTAGACGCATGTGGTCCTGTCCTTCCAGTCGAGTATCCTGCTGTACAGCTCGGAGGCGGCCACCAGCACGTTATCGATGTGGGGGTCCACCGCGTACCGGGCGCCGACGTCGAGGGCGTGGACGAAGCCGCTGCATACCGCCATCACGTCGAAAGCGCCTGCGTTCACGGCGCCCAGCTTGTGCTGTACTATGGCCGCCGTGCTGCTCAAGGGCACGTCTGGGCTGCTCGTCGCGAGCACCACCAGGTCCAGATCCTCGGGCTCGATGCCCGCCTCCTTGAGCGCGGGGGTCGCCGCCTTCACGGCCAGGTCGCTGGTGCAGTCGTCTTCATCAGCGAATCTCCGCTCCCTGATCCCTGTCTTCGTGGTTATCCACTCGTCGCTGGTGTCCACTATCTGGGCCCAGTCGTCGTTGGTCATCACCTTCTGCGGCACATAGCTGCCTATCCCCTTGATCCCCGCCCTCATGGCTCCTCACATCCCTCCTTGTAGCCCATGTCGAACGCCTTTAGGTTCACCTCGATGGTTCTGCTGGGCACCTTCTCGGCGATGACGCGTCTAAGAGTGTCCAAGCCGATGGGTATCTTGGTCTTGGCCGCCGTGAAGCCTATCATAAGGCTGTTCAGGACTCTCACGTTGCCCAGCCTCTCGGTGAGGGCGTGGCCGTCCAGCCATATGCTCCTCGCGCCGCGTTCATCGAAGACCTTTTTCTGCTCCTCGATGCCCGGGTACTTCAGCATGCCGTTTTTAACGGTAACCGGGTACACCGGGTTGCTGTTCACTATGGCTACGCCGTCGCGTTTGAGCATGTGCGCCCATCGGGACGCCTCTAGGGGCTCGAAGCCGAGGACGACGTCGGCCGTCCCCGTGTGGAGGATGGAGCTGCTCACCTCTTCCCCTATCTTTATCTGGCTGTGGACGCTGCCGCCTCTCTGGGCCAGGCCCGTCGCGTCGCTGCTCCTTATCCTGAGGCCCTCGGCGAGGGCCGCCTCGGCTATCATGGTTCCTGCGGAGACCACTCCCTGGCCTCCTATTCCTGTTATTATTATGTTGAATGCCATCACTCTTTCACCTCTATCGCTTTTGACAGGCAAATCTGGGCGCACACGCCGCAGCCGATGCACTGTTCATGGTTGATTGTTATCCTTCCGTCCGCCGTGTCTAGGGCGGGGCACCCTACGCTGTTGACGCAGTATAGGCAGCCCGTGCACCTCTCCTGGTCAACGGTGTACCTCGTGAAGCTGAGCCGCTCCCCGGCCCGTTTCCTCAGCCTGTGGTCCTGGACGGGGCAGACCTGGCGGCTGATCACCACCGCTGGGCCCTTGTGGTTCATCGTCGCAACCAGCGTGTTTATGGTCTCTTCCACGTTGTAGGGCGAGACCACCTGGAGGTGCTCGACGCCGCAGGCTCGTACAAGCTCCTCGATGCTTACCTTAGGGGCGGGTTTACCTGTGGCGTTCAGGCCCGTGTTCGGGTTGGGCTGGTGCCCCGTCATCCCCGTCCAGCCGTTGTCCAGTATCATGACGGTTATGTCGGCTGTGTTGTGGACGGCGTTCACGAGGGGCTGGATGCCGTTGTGGAAGAAGGTGCTGTCCCCGATGACCGCAACTATGGGGCCGTCTACACCGGCGTGGCGGAGCCCCGAGGCCATACTTATGCTCGCGCCCATGCAGACGCAGGTGTCGATGGCGCTAAGTGGAGGGTTGGTGCCCTGGTTATAGCAGCCCCGGTCACCCGTCACGGCTCCTCTGCCGCCAACACGCTTCATGGCTTGCTTCAACGCGTAGTAGCTTGCCGCGTGGGGGCACCCGGCGCACAGGTTGGGGATACGCCTGACCAGTTCGGTGGTCTTGTACTCAACCTCCTCCAAGCCTGGGTCGTCCATCTTGAGGACGCGGGTCACGCCCACACCGACGCGGTCGGGCGTCAGCTCATGCTCCCTCGGGATGTATCCGTCGAGCCTGCCGTGTATGCTCGTCTCGAGCCCCAGCTGATGGGCGACGCTGTTAACCTCGTTCTCTATTATGGGCTCTATCTCCTCTACCACCAGAACCTTCCCGTGAGCCCCGAGGAACGCGGCGATCATCTGCTTGGGCAGCGGGTAGGTGAACGTCAGCTTGAGCACCGAAACCCTGTCACGTATCCCCAACACATTCAACGCCTCGATGACGTGCTCGTACGTGACGCCCGAAGCTATCACACCAACCTTGGCGGAGTCCGCCGCCTCTACCCTGTTCCCATGGTAGTTTTCGCTCAGGGCCGCTGCCTTGTCCATCTGGCCGTTCAGCCACTCGATCCGTCTCCGGGCGTTGGGCGCTACCATGACGTAACGCGAGTCATCCTTGACGAAGGACGGCGGAATGTTCAACTGGCTTATCTCGTCGAGAGTGGCGTCGCTCCTGGCGTGGCATATCCTGTCCGTGACCCTGAAGAGCACGGGGAGCTGAAGATCCTCGCTGATCCTGAACGCATCCGACACCATGTCCTTAGCCTCCTGTACGTTGGTCGGCTCGATGCACGGTATCTTGGCGAGCCGGGCGTAGTAGCGGGTATCCTCCGCGTTCTGGCTGCTGAAGGGGTGGATGTCGTCGGCGGTGACCACGACAAGGCCGCCGTTGACCCCCGTATAGGCGGAGACGAGGAGGGCGTCGCTTAGAACATTGACGCCGAGGTGCTTTGTGGTCATGAGGGCGCGGACCCCGGCGAGGGCCGCGCCGTAGGCCACCTCGTAGGCCACCTTCTCGTTGGTGCTCCACTCCACGTGTAGGCCGTGTCTGTCCGCCTCGTCGGCCAGGTACGTCAGTATCTCGCTGCTCGGTGTGCCGGGGTAGCCTGCGACTACCTTTACGCCTGCCTCAAGGGCTCCTCTCGCTATGGCGTGGTTGCCCATCAAGAGAAGGGGGTGCCTTAGTTCCTGGGTATCCAAATCAAATGCTCCCGAATATCTGTCGATGGTCCCCGTCTACCTATATAAGCACTACGACAAAAAGCGTAAACATAATCGACAGAGGACGTAAAAATTCTTTGTGGCTGCCGCCACAGAAACCCGGTCAGTCTTTACCGATGATCGATATGATTCTTTCCATCCAACCAAATATCCAGTCCCTGCTGGGCTTCCAGGTTACAGCCACACAGAAAACGAGGCTGGCGACGACCATCAGCCCGGACGCGACGAATGCACCAAGGCTGCTCTCAAGGCCGCCGTAAACGACCCCGCCCACCACGGCGCCGACGCTGTACAACGCCGACTTTCCCAATACCTCGACGGCGAGGAGCCTCCTGAAGGGCAGCTTTCGGGAGCCCGCCAGTATCACTATCGGGGTGTCAGGTAGCGGCGTCAAAGCCACGAGGAACACAGCCCAGAGCCCGTATCTTCTGATCCATTCCGCGATCTTGTCCTCGGTCCCGCTCATGGTTTCCATGGACTCCGCGACCCCCCAGCCCAGGAAGTAGGTGGTCACCTCGCCGATGGCTGCGCCCGCGCCCGCCGCCGACCCCAGCACGACCGGATGGTATACAGACGCCAGAGGGATGAAGAGGGGTACGAACATGTCCCGGGCCACGACGGTGAGGTGGCTCAGCATAGACGCCGCGAAGACCCCCGCTAGCCCGAGGCGGCCTAGGGTCTTGCCCTCCACCATGAGCCTCCAGAGAAGAGTCCCAGAGATCAGGGCAACGGCTACGACGCCCAATATGCTCATCCAGCCACGCCTGTTCATCATCACACCCGTTGACGTGAATGAGAGCAGAACATCAATAAAAGGAGTTAGACGAGGGGCGCCACGTGCTCCATGAAGAAACCAACGCTCTCGGGCTCAGAACCATAGGGAAACACCATGACGAAGTGGTCAACACCTAGGTCAACGTAGCCCCTGATGAACTCGGCGGCGCCCTCAGGAGTCTTGCGCTCCCATTTCCTCTCGCCGGTGTAACTCGCGTAAGGGGCCGTCTCGCCAGACTCGACGCCTTCAAGCGCCAGATGAATCCCCGCCGACTTCCAGATGGAGTCGTAGTCTCGCCCCACCTCGTCGCAGTGCCCGGCAAGCACGTCGAGCCTCTCCTCATAGGTGTCCAGTGGCGTGTTCCACGCGAAGTTCACGGCGTCAGCGTGCCTCGCAGAGACCTTCAGTAGCCTGGTTCCCATGCCCCCGACGAGTACAGGCAAAGGGCTCTGCACTGGCTTGGGCATGGATACGCAGTCGTTGACGCCGTAGTACCTGCCTTGGTAGTCGGCCTTGGGCTCCGTCCACAGCTTCTTGGCGACGATTATAGCCTCCTCCAGCTGCCTCACGCGTCTCCCGGGGCTCGGAAAAGGGATATCGTACGCCTTGTACTCTACCTCTTTCCAGCCGGCGCCTATCCCGAAGTAGACCCTGCCGCCGCTGATATGGTCTAGGCTCGCTGCCATCTTCGCGTGTAGCGCGGGGTTTCTGTAGCTCTGGGACGCCACCATGGCGCCCACCCTCAGCCGTTTGGTTGCGACGGCGACCGCGGTGAGCACCGTCCAGGCCTCCAGGCAGTTTACGTCAACTGCCTCGGGGCGGATGAGGAAATGGTCCGACGACCACAGGCTCTCGAAGCCGGCCGCCTCGGCGGCCAGCGCCGTCTCCCTTATCATCTCCCAGGTGTACCCGAACTGGGGCTCGATCTGTACTCCGTAGTCTATCATAACATCACCCATGACAAAGGTTCGGCCGATAATAAGTTATTAAAGAAGTTTAGAGAGGCTTGCACAGGATCTCTTGGAGCTTCATGTCCCTGATCCTGCCAGACTCGGCGGCGGTCAACACCATGGCGGTGTCGGCTCCGGCGTGGCTCCCGGCTACGCTCACCACCTTCTCGCCAGACGGCACGGCGTTGCTGTCCACCGCCATCATCGCTATCTCGGCGCAGACCTTGACGCCCTGGCTGAACAGCCGCAGCGTGTTGGCGACCACCACGTTGGTTGGTGGCAGGATGTACGGCAGCCGCGCGTCCAGCTGCCCGGTCTTGGGGGGCCTCTGGCGGCTCATGCCCACATCCACAGTGCCCGTGAGCACGTCGGTGCAAGTGACGACCTTGACACCCTGTTTTAGCAGCCTATCCCTGAGCTCGTCCGGGAAGAGCTGGACGCCTGAGTCCCTGTAGCCTGTCTGGTGGGTCACCACCACGAGACTCACCCCGCTCCCCTCGAACAACTCGGCCGCTTTCTCGGCTGTGTACCCCGTTGTGCTAGAGACCAGTACCGTGTGGATGCCTCGTTCCTCGGCGGACTCCAATGCGATCCTCAGCGTCTCCTCGGTGTACTCCTTTCCCGGCGCCTCAAAATATACTACCTTTCTTTCCACGCTCATGATGCTCAACTCCTGACGTTATGAATGACTGAGCTACTGGGGGTTAAATAACTTGGGCTAAAACAGGTAGCCCCGCCGGTGGAACTCTCTCTTTCCGACGATGGGTATATGGGCGCCGCAGTAAACGCAATTGTTGTCATCGTCCAGATGCCAACCCGTTATCGTGTACCCTGAACGTTTGATGACGTGTTTCCCGCATACGTGGCATATGGTGTCCTCGTAGCCACCGCCCCGGACGTTGCCCACGAACACGTATCTCACCCCCTCCTCCATGGCCATCTCCCTGGCCTTAACGAGGGTCTCCACAGGCGTCTCGGGGACGTGCTGGAACTTGTACATGGGGAAGAACCTGCTGAGATGCAGCGGCATATCGGGGCCCAGGTGCTCCACGATGTAGCGGGCCATCTCCCGGGTCTCGTCTGGGTTGTCGTTGGTCTCGGGTATTATGAGGAAGGTCACCTCGACGTGGACGCCGTTGTCATTCATGTGCTCCGTGGCGTCTAGGACGGCCTGGAGCTCGCCGCTGCAGTGCTTCCTGTAGAACTCCTGGTTGAACGCCTTCCAGTCCACGTTGGCGGCGTCTATGACGTCAACGACCCGCCCCAAGGCGGGTATGCTGACGTAGCCGTTGGTGACGAGGACGTTCTTGATCTCGGATTCGTGGGCGAGGCGGGCAGTGTCCTCGACGTAGTTGAGGTTGATGAGGGGCTCGTTGTATGTGTAGCTTATGCTTGTGCATTCTTGGGCCATGGCTGCCTCCACCACCTCCTCTGGGCTCATGTACCGTGTGTGGCTCCCCTCCAGGTCACTCATGCTTATGTGGTAGTTCTGGCACCAGGGGCACGTGAAGCTGCAGCCCACGCTGCTTACGCTTAGGCTAAGGCTCCCGGGGTAGAAGTGGACGAGGGGCTTCTTCTCTATGGGGTCCACAGCCAAGGCCGAGATCCGCCCATATGTAAGGCTGATCAACTTCCCGTCCACGTTCTCCTTGGTGCCGCAGAAACCCTTCTCACCCGGCTTCATTACGCACATTCGGGGGCATATTGTGCAGCGCACAGTGTCATCCGAGAGCTTCTCGACGAACCTAGACTCCATGTCTCTCATGATGTCTGGCTGATCTGAGGGTAATAACGGTTGCTGGTTTAGACGTGTTAGCTGGGCTTCTCCTTCCTCTGGCGCAGGTAACATCGCATGGCGTCCTCGAGAGCCTCGCTGGCCTTACGAGATGATCCATAGCTCGAGTCGTCGAGAACGAAGTGCATCCACTCGTTCCAGAGTTCTTCGTCTATGTAGATCGAGGTCTTCTTCTTGCCCATTTCAGGTATTATGTGGTCGTGTGGCCTTTTAAACATCCCCTAATTATACTATACGGTATATACCGTAAACCTTAAATCATGTACCGTATGCGGTATACTCACTGGGAGGAAGCGAGCGTATGCCAAGACCCAAAGTGAAGATCACCGTCCTGAAGAGGGTAGACCCGTCCATCATCTTCGACGGGGATGTCCCCAACGTACCCGGGACGGACAGGAAGTTCGAGATCTGCCCCGCCTTCGAGGAGGGGCAGGAGTTCGTAGTCGAGAACGGGATGAAGCCCGAGGGTTTCTGCGTCTGGGCCTGGAACGACCTATTCAAGAGCCTGTCTGTCCTCTACTTCGGCGGCAACTTCCCGTGGGCCGAGGAGGGGAAGACGGTTGCCTGCTGCACCGACGGTGTCCGACCCGTCTCCTTCAGGCTGGAGCGGATCAACTAGAAACCATCCCAACATAATCTTTTTTAACCATCAAGGTTTCCTGCCCATCCGAATACTATCGGCTGCTACAGTGAAACCCCTTTAACTACGGCTCCACCTGTTTTTCATGATGTGGCTCACAAGGCCCGACGCAAGAGGTATCTTAGACGATCCCGGCGTCGTCCGCGCGCTTCCACGGTATGTGGACGTGGTGAGGAAAAAGAAGCACGCCAAGCACATCTTAGACAAGGCGGTGGAAGCCGAGTTCAGTCGACGCGACTCCTTTGACACGCTGTGGGAGACCCATGACGCCCTCCTAGCGGGGTACAGAGAGGTTCAGGACGCGTACGACGCGTCGGGTAAGAAGCCGAAGAAAGCAGAAAACTCGTGGTACGACCTCAAGGTGTTGCTAGGGCACCGTCTAATGAGGGAGTGCAGGTTCTGCGAACGCAGATGCAATGTCAACAGGCTCCGAGGCGAGAGAGGCTACTGCAAGGCGAGTCGTAACTTCAGCCTATACTCGGCTTTCCCCCACATGGGGGAGGAGCCAGAGCTTGTGCCGTCAGGCACCGTGTTCACCGGCGGCTGCACCATCAGGTGCATCCATTGCCAGAACTGGGACATCAGCCAGTGGGAGAGCAGCGGCGCCTCCGCGACGCCGGAGCTCATGGCGGTCCAAGTTAGGGACCTCGCCGACAAGGGCTGCAGGAACCTGAACATGGTGGGCGGTGACCCGACGCCGGTGACGTGGCAGTGGCTGGAGACGTTCAGTCACGTGGGCATCAACATCGCCACCGTCTGGAACAGCAACAGCTACTACTCGGAGGAGGTTTCACGGCTCCTCGCCGGGTTCATAGACGTCTACCTCCTAGACTTCAAGTACGGCAACGACGAGTGCGCCGCGGCCATCAGCGACGCCCCCGGCTACTGGGAGGCCTGCACGCGTAACCATTTGATGGCCCACGAGTACGGCGAGCTCATAATCCGGGTGCTCGTGCTGCCGGGGCACAACGAGTGCTGCACCCGCCCTATCCTCCAGTGGATACGCGATAACCTCGGCCCTTGGACGCGGGTCAACCTCATGTTCCAGTACCGCCCCGAGTGGAGGGCCCGGGAGAGGCCGGAGCTCAGCCGAAGACTCACCTCGGAGGAGATCGGGGAGGCCCGGGAGATCGCCGCCGATGTCGGCCTAAAGAACCTCGTACGTGGGTGAGATGAACACGATGAACTTGAACACCTTGAAAAGATACGCTTTGGGATGGTTCGGCCTCATGGTTTTAGCCATTATTAACGGAATAGCCCGAAACAGCCTGTACGCCCATAAGTGAACGAGTTGACGGCCCACCAAGTAAGCACGGCAACCGGAATAGCCCTAGTGCTGGCGGCGACGTGGCTCATGAACAGACGCTGGATCGTACCCGACAAGATGACAGCCCAGGCGATAGGCGTGATGTGGCTAATGGCCACCGTCGTTTTTGAATTCGGTTTCGTCCACAACGTGGTAGGGCACAGTTGGGACAGGCTTCTACAGGAACTACAACATCCTTGAGGGACGAGTATGGCTCCTTTTTCTGGCTGCCACAACGATCATACCTTACATCGTTTACGTTATGGATCACAGGCAGAAGTAACCATTCTTGTCCCGCTGCTATTCACTTGATGCCAGCCCGGCAAATTTTCAGGAGATGACAAGGGGCTCTCATCAGCCATATTTATCTCCATAACAGCCCATTTAGAGCCCATGGTCGCCATCGAGACCGAGCGCCTCGTCCTCAGGGAGTTCACTGTGGACGACTACGAGGCCGCCCACGCCTACGCCTCGGACCCCCGGGTTGTGGAGTACATGAGCTTCGGACCCAACACGCCTGAGGACACCCGCCAGTTCCTAAGAAGAGCCATAGAGAAGCAGCGGCAGAGCCCCAGGACAGGCTATACCCTGGCCCTCACCATCGGAGGCGAGCTCATCGGCGGCTGCGGCTTAACGGTAACCGACGCCAAGCTCGGTGAGGGAGAGATAGGATATTGCATGCGCCCTGAGTTCTGGGGCCGCGGCGTAGGCACGGAGGCAGCGGGGGCCCTCATCGGTTTCGGGTTCAAGGAACTGGGTCTCCACAGGATCATAGCCAAGTGCGACCCCATGAACGTGGCGTCATGGAGGATCATGGAGAAGAACGGCATGCATAGGGAGGGCAGGCTCATAGAGAACGTCAAGATCAGGGGAGAGTGGCGTGACAGCCTGCTCTACAGCATACTAGAGCACGAGTACGGCGACTAGAGCTCCCCCATGAGGCGCCTGAGTTTCTCGTCAAGCACGTTGCCACATTGCCAGCAGAGCGCTACATGTTCAGGCATCTTCGTGCCGCATTTTTCGCATATGATAATGTTCTCCTCTTTTTCAGAGGACTCTAAAAACTCATCTAGACGCAGCTTAATCAAAGATACCCATATTATAACCCTATTCTATGCTTAAAATATTTTACAGGAAACGCATCTATTCGGTACTATCATATACTTCACCCAAATAAACCGCGTAAACAACTCATGGAAAGCCATCTTTTTTCCATGTTATCGAAATTTTTTTCACTTTGAAACACGTTGCTATATTCAGCACGGGTGTTTAGTCAACACACCGTGAGAGGGTAAACCCCTAAGATGTAGAGCCATGTCCCAGCTTAGAACGAGGCAGCCCATCGGGAACTACGAGTTTGAGGGACCATACCAGACAACCGAACGCGTGCCCGAAGCGGAGGGGCTTCTAGCTGTCATAACCAGCGACGGGAGGCAGAACTACCTCATCGACGTCATCCACACACCCAACATCCTTGCCTCCATAAAGGAAAGCCCCAGACGCGGCTGCTGGGAGGAATATGACAGGGGCCTGCTGCTGTACGCGTTCCTGAGAAGCGAAGACCTTGAAACGAATACCTACCAATCGATAAACAGGGACATCAGGGCAGAGATGAGGAACATCCCCTGTAAGCAGGCAGCCTAGTTTATTGTACTTCGAAAATTTTTTTAAGCGAAGAGATAGTTTTCCAGCTCCGCTTTTTCCCTAGCGAGTTTACGAACACGTTTGTCGTACTTCTCAACCATGGCTTCGTACTTGGACAGCACTTCCTTCATCTCTTCGCTGTTCCTACGCACCATTATGAAGCTATCTATGTCGTCTGGAGACCGTATCCGTATCAACCGTCCGCCGGTCCTCGACTCCTTCAATATCCTAAGGTTTTTCCTTACCCTCCTATAGGTGGAGTCCGACCTTATCCGTTTTATCTCGTCGTCGATCTCCATAATCTTGATTAGGGTTGATTTTCGAGACGAAGCCATCAAGTAATAATGGTTGATCCTGACTTAAATAACCGATTATTCAACAGTATTTTCCTTCATGGGGCAAGATCCGTGAATACCTTTAAAAAACAGGTATCGTTTACATTCCCCGTAGAAGCGTATTGAATTCTGGGTTTTGAAACGGAATATACGCTCCAGATCGATGTGACAAGAGTGTCAAAGAACAACGTCGTATACGTCGGCTCCAAGCCCATAATGAACTACTGCATGGCCGTAATCGAGAGCCTCAGTCACGGCGACTCGGTCGCCTTGAAGGCCCGGGGAAGAGCCATCAGTCGGGCTGTGGACGTCGCAGAGGTTACAAGGAACAGGTACTTGAACGGAGTCAGGGTCGAGTCCATAGAGATCACGACGGAGGAGCTCGACTCCCATGACGGAGACGCAAGGAACGTGAGCGCCATTACGATTCTGCTGAGAAACGAACGATAGATGGAGGTGAGACGGGTTGGAAGGTACTGTGAAGAGATGGCTGACCGGCCGAGGATACGGGTTCATTGAGGTAGACGGAGACGATGACATCTTCGTCCACCACACTGATCTACAGGATGCCTACGCGCTGATGCGGGGCCAGAAGGTAGAGTTCGACGTCGAGGATACACCGAAGGGACCTAGGGCGGTCAACGTCAAGGTTGTAGGCTAGGAATTTTATCCATCCCCTTGGTCGATAAAACTATCCTACACTATTTTTTAACAAATTAACGGAATCATATGTATGTACAGCCTTCCTACTGGCCTGCCTTCTCGACCTTAACGAGATTCTCGAAATCTATCCTCAGCTGCCTCACCCAGCCCCTCTCGGCGTGGAAGTCCGCGTTGTCGCTGATGCAGCGGACAGGGCATACGAGCCTTCCCTCCTTGTATCCATTACAGTCGTCCTCAGTCTCCGGAACCTTCCCACAGTTCCTTAAGCAAAGCTTCATGGTCAGGCTCTGGATGGCGGAAAGTAGTTCCGGTATGCCAAGCTTCATCTTCGTCTTCGGCGTCACGATCGTGAAATTGTCTTGCCGGCTCACGTAGTCTACCGCGCTGGGCGTGTATTGCTCCGCCACGATGATTATGTCGCCGCACTCTGCCTCATCATACTCGGAGACTATGTGTTTCACAGATTCGAGGTTCGCTTTCTCGATCTGCCCATCCTTGCCTATGAACACCTTGACGATTTTGTCGTCCCCTTGTTTTGACTCGAAGTCGGCGGTGCGGTTTTCGTCGTCGTACCTGGAGAACCTTACGCCGTGAAGCGTCTTAACCAGCTCGACCTCGGTGTCAAGCCAATCCGAATCTATTTTTAAAGCCATTTCACTAAAAAGCCCCAATATTTCCTACGAATACTATAGGTAATACCGCTATATAATCGATATGTAAGAAAAATAGGTTTAAAAAAACGTTTTTTCCGCGACGAGTAAACTAATTATTGGAATTACTTTTTCGATTATTTCAAGATTTATTAATGAATTGAAGTTGCTTTTAATTCGGACATTAAATATAACTTCTTTTAAATAACGTAAACCACTGGATCTAAGCTTCATCGGGGGCCAGGGTCTCGTAACCCCAACGCAGCTCGTCCTTCAACGCCATATCCACATCCCTGTAAAGTATCAGAATAGTTACTGGGAGAATGAACCAGCCTCTAAGCATCAAGGGGAAACTATTCCAGAAGAAGTGCAACGGGATTACTATCATGAGCCCTGGGATGAAGTCTGTCCAGTGTATCCATCCCTTTAGTGCTCTGGCTAGTCCTAGTGATCGTCCGGCGATCGCCGTCCAAGCTATGTGGCAGAAGGAGGTGGTGGCCCTGAACAGTATCGCGGACAACAGGGGGCTCCCCTGCCTCATGACCATGTTGCTTATGTAGTATATGTTCTCCAGCGCGGCGAAGCCCGCCCCAGCCGCGGCCCCGTAAACCATCCCGTCGAGGTGGTTGTTCATCTCGTAACCGGTCTTCCTGCCGGTGGACATGAGGTAGACCCCCAGCAGCTTCAGCGGCTCCTCGATGAACGCTGATCCCCCGATCCCTATGTACGCCGCAACCATAGGGTTAAAGTAGGTGGAGATGATTCCCGCGATCATTCCCCAAGCGAACAGATACGCCAGGAGAGTCTTCGGCTCAGGTTCGTATCTGTCATTCTGAGTCATCCAGTACATGTATATGAGTGGCGTCGCGAAGCTGGCGACGGTGAAGCCAATGTTCCTCATCCAGGTGTTACCATAGCCCAACGACAGTCCAAGGCAGATCATAACCTCAGCCAGAATTAGGTACCTTTGAAGCGGTTTGTACGGTCTCTTCCTATAGACCGCCTCATCTGGCTCTAGTTTAATGGCTTCGGGCTTGAAGATGCTCATGAAGGCATCCGTCAGGAAAAACGAGAAAGTGAACCGCTTTGAATCGGCCTCTTCATCGAATTCCTTTACATATGTGCCGCAGTTTGGGCATATTTCCTCCGATCCATCTAGGATGAACTGGCAGTTTGGGCACTTCTTAGACACTAAAACCCTCAGTTTATAAACACAATTAAAGACAATAAAACTTGTTATTTTCCATTTTTATCAACAAGAGGAATTGGATTTTTTAGTCTTTGTTCAAAGAATTATTCGTGTAAAAAACACATCTAGACCGGCAAAGCCATAGTAATGTGTTGATATGTGTTTGACTTCGGATTATTCGGTTCTGCTATAAACGAATGTTGATGGGGGTTTCGATGAATTAATATACACTCTTTTTATTTTTAGAAGTCTCTTATAATTATCATAGCCTCGGACTTACCATCATGGTGAATATGGTGTCGTACGAAGTGGAGCAGAGCTTCAGGAACATAGTCAGGTTCTACGCCCATGAATTATACATGATCGACAACGGTAAGAAGGCAACCATATTTTTCAATGAGAGGCAACGCAGGAGCCTCACCAAGAACGGTGTCTTGGAGAAGATATACGTGCATAGAGGCTGTAGGCTGAAGATATCTGATAAAGCCAAAGCCATTTTGAACTCGATAGACCTGTCATCCATTACTTTTACCGAGTTAATATGATCTCATCAGCGACGGCTAGCCTAGTCGAATACTACATAATTAGAGATGCGTGCTGACCCCAGCGTTTTTATACCCCCTTCAAGTCATACTGCTAGAACGAGAGGAAAAACACGTTGGCGTGGCACGACAACCTTACAAAACGCAAGAAGACCGGGGGCAAGAAACGCGCTTACAGGACCAAGCGCATACATGAACAAGGGAGGCACCCCGTCGAGACGACGCTGGGTGATACCAAGAGAAAGATAGTCAAGGGCAGGGCCCGGATAGAGAAAGTCAAGCTTGTGAAGGCCGACATGGTTAACGTCAGCGACCCAACAACAGGCACCACCGAGCGACTGCAGATAACCGACGTCGTCAGGAACCCAGCCAAGGCTGACTACAACAGGAGAGGCGTCATCACCAAAGGCACCATCATACGCACCGAGAAGGGCCTCGCCAGGATCGTCTCCAGGCCAGGCCAAGACGGCGCCCTCAACGCAGTCGTCGAGGAAGAGTAACCTTCTTAGCCGGAGAACCGGCAAACCTATGTGAACAGCCTTGAGGGGAAGAGGCAAACTCCGTATCTGGCCGGTTTACTTCGACGCCAGTTACAGCAGAGGAGAGGGGAGGAGAGTCCCCCGAGCCAAGGCATTGAAAGACCCCAAGGCAGAAGAAGTCGAGAAAGCGGCTAAGAGGCTCGGGCTTAACCCGATCCTTGAGCCCGCGGCGAGGTACAGCAAACACCCCTGGAGGCCGGTGGGGGTTGTTCTCGTGGACAAGAAGGGCTCCAAGACCCAGATCATCAACGATATAGCCGAGGAGCTGAAGCGTTGAAGATCAAGGCCAAGCTCGGTGACGTGCTTCACCAATCAGGAAGCAGCGGCAACCTCATAGTCAAGTTGGAGACGGAAACACGCATCGGCGAGCCGGTGTATGATGGAAAGGGGAATAGGGTGGGCACAGTGTTCGATATATTCGGACCCGTGGATGCCCCTTATGCTTCTGTGAGAACCCGCGGAGAAGAAAATGAGTCCACTCATAAGGCCCTTTTCCTCGGAGAACGCAGCGTGCAGGGCAAGCCGAGAAAAAAGTCTAGGCGACGTAGGAACCGTTCCTAGGGAATTCAGAGGGTCTCTCACCGCTACGGATTCGACTGTTATGATGTACGCTCATGGCACTCTCATACCGATACAGCATGTCCACATAGTGGAAGATGGTTCCGAGCCGCCTCGTCGCCTCGTCCGTGGGAACTAATCAATCCATCGATGTTAAGAGGTTGGAGGCTACTGTGCCTGGGACATTTCGAGAATCATTTTTGGCGCGGTCGGCAGGATTCGAACCCGCGGCCCCGGGTTCCGAAGACCCGTGCTCTGTCCACTGAGCTACGACCGCCCATGGTTCAGAGAAGCGCACACTAGAAAAGGGTTACCCCTCCACGGGTTGAACCTAAATACCGGTTTCCAGACACGATATATGTAAAAGCCGAGCCCGTCTGCCTTACAGAGAGACGGCCATTGAATGGATAGATGCATATGGATAGGATGGTTCAAACAATCGAGTTGACGGCGATGATCCACGCGACGGAGGACGAGTCCAAGGTGAGGAAGGCAGTCCTGAACCTGCTGCCCCCGGACGTCTATCCTCCGGCGTTCGAGGCGGTCAAGCTGAAGGGCTACTACGGGGACCCCATAACAGTGCTTAAGCTCAACGTGAAGCACAGGAAGCCAGCCACCGAGCTGCTTGAACACATAGTCAAAAGGCTATCTTCTCTGGACGTAACGTCTCTCCTCGACGGGCTGGCCCAGCACATCGACGAATCGAGGAACCTCTACATGAGGCTCGATAAGCAGAAGGCGTACACGGGTAAGGTGGTGTTGGAACGTCACGACTCCATCAGGGTCAAGGCGAGGCTCCGGCTCCCACACAAGGCGGACCACTTAGAGTTGATCAGGACGTACATAGAATCGCTGGAGATGCATCCGGCGTGAGGGGTTTCATCGATCTCCAGATAATCCCGGCTCCGGGGGAGACGGCTATTATGCTTGACCATGCAAGGCAGCTGGGATACTCCGCCGTCGGCTGCGTGGGGGATACACAGCCTGATTCCTCTATAGACGTAGTGTCTAGGCTCAACGTCGAACCGAGGAGCCAGCAAGAGCTACAACAAACACTCAGAGATAAGAGGCTTAGATACGAGGTGATATCGGTCATGTGCCTGTCAAGGGGGGTGGCCCACCAGGCAGCCAAAGACCCCAGGGTAGACCTGCTGAGGTTCACGGGATACCCCTCACGGAGGAGGGGCGTATGGCTTGACAGACAGAACGCAGCGGCGGCGGGTGAAAGCGGGTGCCTCTATGAGGTGGTGGCCGGCGAACTGCTCACTCAAGACCCTGAGAAGTTGGGCCACCTCATCGAGCAGCTGAGAAAGGAGGTCATTAACGCTCATAGATATGATGTGCCCCTGGTTCTCTCAAGCGGGGCATCCTCAATCCATAGTATGAGGGACCCGAGGTCCCTTGCCGCTTTGATGAGCCTCGTCGGGTTAGGCGAGGAAGAGTCCCTAGACATGGTATCAGTTAACCCGTGGGCTCTCGTGGAAAGAAACCGTGATAAGCTCTCCGAGTCATATGTTTCACCCGGAGTACGGGTGATGGATTCTTGAAAGCGAAGATGGACGTTCTGGTTCACTGCTTCTACCACAGAGTTGGCCTCCACAGGGGGCATCCCGTGCTTAGCGTCAGGTGGCCCCTCACGCCGATGCCTCAAGAGACGGTGAACGAGGTATACGGAGGTAAAGTCTTCAGCCTGGGGAGCACAAACACTGTCCTCATACGGGACGGGGGCTTGAACATCGTCCACGACCCAGGGATACTGCAGCTGGGCAGGTACGGCACCCTGAAATTGAGGCTGGAGGAGTTCGGGCTTGAGCCTGACGACGTGGACGTGATCATCAACAGCCACTGCCACTACGACCACGTAGAGGCAAACTACATGTTCAAGGCGAAGCCGCTCTACATCCACGAGGACGAGGTCAGTTTCTGCAACGAGCTTTACTGGCCTGAGTTCACCGAGGCGTTCATGGGCATCATGGACGTGAAGAGCTTCAAGGGAGAGGCTCGGGTCTCGGAAAACGTGAGGATAATCGAGACGGTGGGCCACACCCCAGGAAGCGTGACGACCCTCGTAAACACGGATGACGGGCTCGTCGCCCTAGTGGGGGACGCCGCCATCGTCAAGGAGGACCTTCTGGAACTGAGGCCGCCCAGCGTGGTCACGAAGAACCTTGAGGCCGACGTCGCCGTGGCTAGCCTGAAGAAGATCAGAGACCTGAACCCAGCGTTGGTGGTGCCCGGCCACGACGCACCGTTCTCTCCACAAGGTTTAAAATCGTCCACCTTGTAAGGGTTGGCAGTGATTAGATTTGCCGACGCACGGCTCCCTAACTAAGGCGGGAAAGGTGAGGGCTCAGACCCCAAAGATCGACGGCGTACCGAAGAAGAGCCCTACCCCCAAGAAAAGGAACAGGTCTAACTACAAGAAGAGGATACTCTACGTCAAGGAAGACCGTTTCAGGAGACGCTAGAGCCTTCTTCTCAGCGATTTCACGAACGTGCTGAACCAGGGTAGGGTCATCAGGTACCTGAACAACAGCAAGCCTATCGTCGTTATTAGGCCCAGGTAGCTTAGTCCTTTAATCCAGTCGAAGGGGCTTCCGTTTTGGCCCGTGGTTGTCAGAGGCGGTTCCTTGAGGTACTCGCTGGGTTGGTAGGAGGCGTTTGTCACCTGGGCGCTGTACGTGTATATTGTTATTATGAGAACAAGGGACGTCACCAAGCCTAGGGGCAACTTCCAGTTAGCGTTATTAGAGACTTTGAGGAGACGCATGTATATCTGTGGTATGCCCATTACTTTCATTTAGGCATAAAGAAGTGGGGTTAAAAACATGATGTACCTCACTGTCGGTTACATCGTACATAGTTTAAGGGGCTTCCTCGACAGCACACGATCATGATAGTTTAAACTATAGATGGGAGGAGACCCAGTCGATAACCGCCTTCTGCAGCGGTATCCTGTGTTCGCTGAACTCGTGGTCGGCGCCCTCTATCTCCACCAGCTTCTTAGGCTTGTTGGCAGCCTCGTATAACCTCCTGATGTCAGGCGGCGCGGTGACCGTGTCGTTTGTGCCCAGGACCACCATCAGGGGCGCATAGATCTCCCTCACGGTCTCGATCGGGTTCAGCTCGGAGGCGGCGGCCCTGATGTCCTGCCGCAGATTCTCCGCCGTCCAACCAGTCAGTTTGCCTTCAGCCATCTTGAGGAAGACGGGCACAATGCTATCGAGGTACTGCTCCTGAGACCATGGCTTCAGGTCCGAGGCGGGCGACATGAGGACCCCGGTCTTCAGTGACGGGTCCGCACTCATGCACTTGGTCAGGGGCACGGCCCCCATGCTGAGGGAGATCAGCCCGATTCTGTCGGGGTCGATGAAGTCTAGGCTCTTCAGGTACTTGACCGCCGCCGATGTGCTGGGTGCCAAGTTCGTCAGCCTGAACTCACCTCCGCTCCCTCAAGCCCCCATGTAGTAGAACACGAGGACTGCTACGTCGTTCAGCGCAAGCTCCTCCGCCAGGTCCATGTTCTTGGCATCGCCGGGATAGCCGTGGCAGACGGCTACGGCGGGGTAAACGGACTCATCGTTGGGCCGGTACAGGCGTCCGAGGAGCCTGACGCCTTCGCAGGGGATGCTCACATCTTCGACGACTATGGATCTACCCATTTTCACCCTTCTCTCCCTTAACGGTGTAACCTACAACGTTTTTAACGGTGCCGCACCAGTTCAGTGCGATGGGGAAGCGAATCACCACCAAGTTCAAGCCCAAGAATGCATGGGTCCGCGACATGGTTGAGGGTGACCCCCTCGTCGCCTCCTCCCTGGACGTGACGAAGGGTATGCTGAGGCTTCAGGCGCCCTCGCAGAGCCTCTGCAGCGTCTGCAAGGGTGGAAAGATGCTTTGCGGGAAGACCAGCTGCCCCATCATGGCTCGCCTAGGCGCCTTCTCCAAGATGTTCCAGGGCGTAAAAGGGACCAACATTGACGGGAGCAGCCCGCCGGGCGTCTTCGTCGGCCGCTTCGGGTACCCCTACGTCCAGATAGGGCCGCTTACCCCGACATTCCACGGTAACACGCAGATACTCGACTCACCTGAACAATGGTTCGGCAAGAGCATGGACGAGATCATCGGATATAGAAGCCAGCTCATCAGAGGTATGACGCCGGTGAACGTACGCAAACCCTGGAAGGCGGGGAGGCTGCTTGACAAGACCCGGGAGCTGAGCCTGGCGGAGCACTACGTCGAGACCGAGATGAGGCTCACCCGCAAACCCACGAAGCGTTTCTACATGAACGACGACGTACAGCCTATAGGGCCCACGGCGCCCTTGGAGGACGTGGACATCGGGTATATCCGGTGGAACAGGCACATGGAGAAATGCCACTGCGACGGCGACCTAAAGGCGGCGCCGGCCACCGTCAAGCTCTTCAAGGAGGGGTTAACCGTGAGCAGCATAACGAAAGCCTTCAGCATGGGCAGCTTCGGCGTCGAGAAAAATCGGCGACTCGTGCCAACCAGGTGGAGCATCACGGCGGTGGACGATCTTCTGGGGAAGCACCTGACGAGCAGAATAAAGGACTACCCCCTTGTGAACCACTACGAGGTCTATGAGAGCAACTACCTCGGCAACCGCTTCGAGATACTGCTGGTCCCGGACGCGTGGGCCTACGAGGCTTACGAGGCATGGTACCCGAGGACCCTCTGGAACCCATCTGAGGAGGAGGTGGCCATCGTGACGGACTGGGAGCCATATAAAGGCCGATCGAAATACGCGAGCATGGGTGGCTGCTACTACGCGGGCAAGCTGGCGGTTCTGGAGCACCTGGAGAGTGAGAGGCGGCAGGCCAAGGTTTTCATATTCAGGGAGGCGTACCCAGACTACATACTCCCTGTAGGAGTCTGGCAGGTAAGGGAGAACTGCAGGAACGCCATGTCGCAGCCGCCTAGGGTGTATGACACGTTCCAGGCGGCGATCGGTGACGTCATGGGGCAGCTCAGCATCCCACTGGAGAAGTGGATGGAGTCTGGGCCACTGCTCAGGCATACTATGACCCAGAGGAAGCTCACCGACTTCTTCCACTGAGCCACGTTTTTCGTTCACAGCAGCGCATATCCATATGAACTTTTAAAACCGTCGTCATGCCCCTTATGTTAGGTTAGTGAGACCTATGAACCCCAGGGAGGTAGCCGAGAGGCTACATGAGAACGAGAGGAAGGTGCTCCAGACGCTGAGCGGCGTGGGCACCGCTACCACAGAGGAGCTGAGCCGGCTCACGGGGCTGGCCAGGGACGCCGTTGAGAAGGCGTCAGACTGGGCCGCGACGAAGGGCGTAGTCTCGTTTAGGGAGGAGGTCTCACAGTTCTTTACCCTCACGGACGAGGGGAGAGTCTACGCGGAAAACGGCCTGCCGGAGCAGAACCTTAGGAAGCTGCTTGTCCATGGGCCCCAGGAGATAGAGGGGCTCAAACAGACATTTCCTAACCTGAACATAGCTTTGGCGTGGATGAGGCGCAACGGATGGGCGGACATCAGGGACGGCGTCATACGGCTTACCGAGGAGGGGAGGAGTGTCGGCGACTCCTCAGAGGAGCGGCTCCTGAAGGCATTAGACAAGCCAGCGCCTCAGAGCATGGAGGCATTCATCGAGGAAGACGAGGCGTTGTTGGAGCAGCTGGTTAAACGGAAGCTGGTTAACAGGCGTGAGGAGTTGACACGTTTCGTCGCCATCACGGACTTTGGCAGACGGGTTCTGCCGGAGTTGGAGAAGGCTGAGAAGGTGAAGGTGATCACCCAGCTGACACCCGAGATGCTGGCCAACGGATCCTGGAAGGGGGCCGTGTTCCAGAGGTATGACGTGACTCTCCCCGTGCCCAGCCTAAGCCCTGGGAAACGCCACTTCATAAGCCAGGTCATCGACTACATACGCCGGTTCTGGGTGGAGCTTGGCTTCAAGGAGATGAAGGGCGAGTACCTGGAGCTCAGCTTCTGGAACTTCGACGCCCTCTACCAGCCCCAAGACCACCCCGCCAGGGACCTCGCTGACACGTTCTACATGAGGACGCCTTACAGCGGGCACCTGCCCGACCCTGAGAT
>CAZGZR010000025.1:0-30179 GCA_964529745.1 uncultured Candidatus Bathyarchaeia archaeon | reverse complement strand
CTCCTTGGCGTCCTCTGTGAGCCCCGCCAGCTCCGCTCCCTTCAGCTCGACCTCTAGGCTCCCGAGGGGCGCGTCCGAAACGAAGATCAATCTATCTATGTCGAGGTCTAACGCGTAGCCCCTCTGGAAAGCCAGCGCGGGGAACGACCGGGTCATCAGGTAAAGGTTTTCCTTCCCATCGGCGGCGCGGGGGGCCCTCCTGCTCATGGATGTGACGAAGTTGACATCCTCGAACCTCGACGCCAGGTCCGCCACGTACTCCGGTGGGCAGAAGATGGAGTCGCCTGAGTGGATGAAGACGGGTGCGCCGTGGTCACGCGCCTTCTCCACGACCGCGTCCAACCTGGGGCCGCCGACCCCGTATCCGTCGTGTGTGGGGCTCAGCTTCACCCCTCTGAAGCCTTGCTCCGAGAGGGCGCTGTCCACCTTGTCGTCCATCCCCTCGAGAAGCGGGTTCGCGTGGTACAGGGGCATCAGCCGCCCCGGGTTCACGCCGCAGGCCTCTCGCACGTACATGTTTGCCTCGTCGTAGAAGGGACCCGGCGGCGGAGCCACCACGACGCTGGCGGCTACACCAAGCCTATCCATGTTCGACACCACGTCCTCGGGGCTCTGCTCCACGTAGATGGTCTTCCCCAGAAAGGCGTGTCCGTCGATTATCTTCATGGCGAAGCCTCCAGACCAAGAATGCGGGCCATGTTATCGCCCAGCACCATCCTCTTCTCCTCCGGCGTTATGTCTGATACCCTGACCTTCAGCATCTCTATCTCAGGTAAGCCAAACGGCGTGTCGGAGCCGTAGACCACCCTGTCGGCGCCCACCCTGTGGACGGCTCTGGCGATGTCCCTGTGGCTCCTGAACGACGTCTCCAGTATGATGTTCTCGAACCACCGGGCCACGCATATGGCGTCCTCGCAGAGGCGCTTGCCCATGTGGCCGACTATCAGGGTGAGGTCGGGGAACGAGTCCGCGAGGTCTCCCACCAGGGTGGGTTGAGCGAAGCCGTAGGTGTCCGGCTCGCCGGTGTGGATGAGTATGGGCATACCGAGCTTCACGGCAAGCTCGGCTAAGGGGAACGCGAGTTCCTCGCTGTTGATGGCGAAGGCCTCGTTCCGTGGGTGGAACTTGATGCCCCTGAACCCCTGCTTGGCGCCCTTCTTCATGCTCCTGAGGGCGTTGTCCTGCAGGTGGGGGTTGACTCTTAGGAACCCGATGATCCTTCCCTTCGCCTCCTCCATCGACTTCACCAGGAAGCGGTTCACCTCGTCGTAGGTCCTGTCCTTGCCTATGGACGAGTAGGGCGCGCATGTGACCACCGCGTCTATGCCGTTCCTGTCCATTAGGGAAGTGAATTCCTCTACCTTGTTGGGGGGTAGCCCCATGCCGGGGCCCGAGAAGTGGGTGTGTCCGTCTATTACTACCATCTCGTATCTCCTTTCAAGTAACAATTATGTATTCATCTGTAATATTAGGTAAATCCTATGGTCACCCGTACCTTAACGCTTCAGGGCGACGTGGATGATCTGAGAAATCTCCTCCTTGAGATACTCAAAGACGCGGGGTTCACCCTGCTTCACCTTGAGGACATAGACAACGGTTTCATGTTGATAGGGGCTAACGCCAAGAGAACCTCCCAGCTGGTGGCGACCATGATGAACCTTTTCATAGGTTACATACAGAGGAACCGGTTCGCCGTGGAGATTAGGGCTACAAGGGAAGCCGAGAGGGTTAACGTCGTATTGAGGTGCTGCACCTATCAGGATGTCCTGGATATGGAGGCCCCCAGCAGCCCAGAGGAGGACGAGAAGTGTCTAAGGCTTGCCGACTTCTTCCAAGACAAGATAGTGGACGCGTTCAACGCCGTCGCATAGAGACATCGATTAACCAGGTCGAGCCGCTGAACCTATGCATAGCTAGATATTCGACGCTGCAAACATGTAATTGACACTATGCAGAACATCAAGGGCCTCATCTACAAGCCTTTCAACCTACTCTACATGGCGTTCCTTTTCTTCGTCCTCTTCACCGTCGCCTCGTGGTTCCTCAGCTTCTTCCGGGGACTCCTAGTCGGGACCCTAGGCATCCCCCAAGAGTATTTCTGGGCCGTGGTCCTTCTGAGCCTCATAGGGAGCTACGTGAACCTGCCGCTCGTCGCTCTAGAGTCCGAGAACCCCGTCACCTACAAGGAGGAGGTGGACGCCTTCGGCGTCACGTGGATGATCCCCGAGGTTGACGCGGGGCCCCGGCAGACTCTGGTCACAATAAACCTGGGCGGAGGCATCATACCAGCCTTGATCTCATTGTACCTCCTGGTGTTTTCCATACCTGCCTGTTCACCCGACCCCTTGATGACGTACCTGAAGGCTCTGGCTGTGCTGGTTGTGGTGACTCTTAGCACGCACCAGAGCGCACAGATCGTTGAGGGCCTCGGGATAACCACACCCGCCTGGGGGCCGCCCACCATGACGGCGTTCGTCGTGATGCTCATCAACCACCTGAGCCCGGTCACGTGCCCCGCCCAGATCGCGTACGTCGGCGGCACACTCGGCGCTTTGATAGGCGCCGACCTCATGAACCTTCATAAAATAGCGGGTGTCGGCCCCGTAGTAAGCATCGGAGGCGCCGGCACCTTCGACGGCGTCTACCTCACGGGCATAGTGTCCGTGTTGCTGATACTGTTCCTCGCCTAGAGGGAATTAAAAAAATTAGATCACGTTGGTGGAGGGAGCGTTCCTCTGGCTGTCCCAGTAGATGGTGGCCTTCTGGTAGCTGCTGGTCTTGACCTTCTGGAACGCCTCGTCGAAGTTCGCCATGGTCACCTTCAGCTCGTCCTTGTGCTCCTCGGCCTCCTTGGGGTCGCTGTACTTGGTCAGGTGCTCGTTGATGGCCGCCATGCTCGCGGCACCGCATACGGCGGCGATGTCCGCTCCGCTATAGTTCTCCGTCTGCTCTGCCAGCTCGTCTATGTCCACGTCTTCGGCGAGGGGCTTGCCCCTGGTGTGTATCCTGATTATCTCCTTCCTGGCTTCGAGGTCCGGGGTGGGTATGTGCAGCATCCTGTCTATCCTGCCGGGCCGCATAAGCGCCGGGTCCACCATGTCGGGGCGGTTGGTGGCCGCGATGACCACGACGTCCTTCAACGCGTCCAGGCCGTCCAGCTCCGTGAGTATCTGGCTCACGACCCGCTCGGTCACGTTGGTGCCCAAGTCCCTGCCCCGGGGAGGCACTATGCTGTCCACCTCGTCGAAGAAGATTATGCATGGCGCCGCCTGCCGGGCCTTCCTGAACACCTCGCGTACGCCGCGCTCGGACTCCCCCACCCACTTGGATAGGAGCTCCGGGCCCTTGACGCTGATGAAGTTGACGCCGCTCTCCGTGGCCACCGCCTTGGCGACGAGGGTCTTGCCCGTGCCCGGCGGACCGTAGAGCATGATGCCCTTCGGGGGCTCCACGGAGGCGCGGTCGAAGATGGCCCTGTACTTGAGGGGCCACTCTATCGCCTCCTTGAGCTCCTTCTTGGTCTCCTCCAGGCCGCCGACGTCGTCCCAGTGTACGTTGGGGCTCTCCACGAGGACCTCCCTCATGGTGCTCGGGTGCACCTCCCTGAGGGCTTCCTCGAAGTCCTTCATGGTGACGTTGATCTTGTCCAGTATCTCGGCTGGGACGCTGCTTTCCTCTAGGTTGATCTCCGGGAGCACCCTTCGGAGCGCCCCCATGGCCGCCTCCTTGGCCAGTGCCTCCAGGTCGGCGCCCACGAAGCCGTAGGTCCTGTCCGCGAAGTCCTGCAAGTCTACGTCATCTGATACAGGCATGCCCCGGGTGTGTATCTGTAGTATCTGGAGCCTGCCGTTCCTGTCGGGTAGACCTATCTCTATCTCCCTGTCGAATCGGCCGGGGCGGCGCAGCGCCGGGTCCAGGGCGTTGACCCTGTTGGTGGCGCCTATGACCACGATCTTGCCGCGGCTCTCGAGGCCGTCCATGATGGTGAGGAGCTGGGAGACGATGCGTTTCTCGACGTCGCCCGTGACCTCCTCCCGCTTGGGGGCTATGCTGTCTATCTCGTCGATGAAGATGATGCTTGGCGCGTTCTCCTGGGCCTCCTTGAATATCTCACGGAGCCGCTCCTCAGACTCGCCGTAGAACTTGCTCATGATCTCGGGGCCGCCTATGTGGTAGAAGTTGGCGTTGGTCTCGTTAGCCACGGCCTTCGCCAGCAGCGTCTTGCCCGTGCCCGGGGGGCCGTGCAGCAGCACGCCCTTCGGGGCCTCCACGCCCAAACGCTCGAAGAGTTCAGGGTGCTTCAGAGGCAGCTCGATCATCTCCCTGACCTTGGCTATCTCCCTGTCTAGGCCGCCGATGTCCTCGTAAGTGACCTTGGGGATGTTGCCCATGGTCTGGTGGGGCGCCTTGTCTGTGAACGATATCTCTGTGCTCTGGCTGATTATGACGGCGTCGGACCTGGGCTGCGTCTGGGTGACGACCAGGTCGACCCTCCTGCCCATGATGTTTATGGTGATGACGGAGCCCTTGCTGACCACTCTACCCTCCAGTAGCTGGGCCAGGTAGCGTTCCCCGCCGACGATGCGGAGGGGTTCTGTCGGGTACAGTGTTAGCCTGGAAGCCTGTTTGGACTCCACGCGTCTGACCTCGACCCTGTCGTCTATGCCTGTTCCGGCGTTGTTCCTTGTAAGGCCGTCTATCCTGATTAATCCTCTGCCGTACTCGACGGTCTGGCCCGTCCACGCCTTGGCGTAGGCCTTGTGTGTACCTGTGATCTCGACTACGTCGCCGCTTTGCCAGCCCTGGTCCTCCATGACCTTGGGGTCCACTACGGCTATGCCCCTGCCGACTAGGTTCGGCGGAGCCTCTGCTACTCTTAAAGTGATTTTATCCATGAATTTTTCTCCTCTTTTACTCTACTTCTATGTCGACTCCTTCGTCCTCGGGGGCCTCGACCAGCTTGAACGTGACGTCGAGCACCCCGTTGTTGTAGGTAGCTTTGGCTGAGTTGGGGTCCACCTCTGCGTCGAGGGGTATCTCGGTGTCGTAGTCCTTGGTCTCGTTCGCCGCTGATATCCTCACGCGGTTGTCGGTGGCCTTTATCCTGATGGACTCCTTGGTGACGCCGGGCATCTCGACCAGGAGCCTCACCCTACCGTTCTCCCTGTCCACGTCTACCTGGCTCAGGGTCTCCATGGTCGTTGGCTGGTCGAGGGTGAACCCTGTCTGGGGGAGCCCGTTGCCGAACTCCCTGACCACTGGCTTGCCGTCCGGCCCGGTCGTCATGGTGTAGCCGTAGCTCCACGTCTTGACGTTTGGGTCGTTGGGGTCCATGGTCGGGTCTACCCCGAACCGTTTGAACATTCTCTCTATCATCTTGTCGAAGTCGTCGTTTATCCATGACATTATTTTTCGCTGTGGTTCTCTTTAGAAGCCTCCAATATAAAGTTTATGTCAAAATGTCATATTTCTGACATTTTATCGTCTTTTATACACGCGGCACCGATATTGCCGTATACCTGACCGTATGTCATAAATTCTTATATGCCGCAGTTTTTCACAATAGAATGATGTCCACCAGAAGAAGCTCAGTGCAGGAAGCTGTCAGGGTCATAATCACCAAAAACCCCTACCTCTACCGAGGCATACGAATGCAGGTCGTCAACTACAGCGCCGCCGCCCGCTACATCCAGGAAGAGGTGGAGAGCCTGGCGGGCAACGACGTGGATCCCAACACAATAGTCACCGCGATCATGCGTTTCTCAAGGGAAGCCATAGAGGCCCAACCTCTAGAGCACCGGGGGGCCCTCCACGGCTCAAGGCTGAACCTGGAGACGGACATAAAGGACGTGACCATCAGGGCGTCGCGTAGGGAGCAGTTGGAAATAGTGAAGCAGCTCACGGAGCTGCAGGACCAGGGCCTCAAGCTACGGTTCCACCAGTTCCCCGAGAGCCTCAAGATAGTCACCACCTCCGAGGCCATGACCCAGATAATGCAGGACCTGTGGCAGTACGAGCCGGAGATAAGGGAGGGCTACACCGAGCTCAACGTATCCATGGCCCAGGGGGACGACAGGTACGACAGGATAGCCCTCCTCAGCGACCTCCTCTTCAGGAACGGCGTGCACCTGGTGGACGCATTCTTCAGCGGCGACGAGGCAAGCCTCATCCTCAGGGAGGAGGACGCCTCCAAGGCCTTCGAGGTTCTAAGAAGCCAGATCAGGTGACCCGGAGTCTCTGCGGGTGAGGATCAACGCCAGAGCCACGCCCAGTGCAGCGACGGCTGCCGAGAACTGGAGAGCGCCATTCGCACCAGATTTCTCGGCTATGACGCCCAGCGCAGCCGGGCCGAGTATGCCGCCGATGTTCCCGAACATGCTGTACACGGCCATGGCTGTTGCTCTGTGGTCTCTGGGCGCCTCCTCTGAAACGTACACGTTTCCCGATGTGAGGTAGACGCCGTAGGCCACGCCCTGAACCCCCATCAGGACGCTCACCGCCACCAGGCCCACCGAGTTGGATACGGTGAATATCGTCGCCGCAGAGAGCAGCAGCCCGGCGGCCATCAGGTTCGACGCCTTGATGCGCCCAGTGAGCGAGCCAACCGGTAGCCTAACCACGGTGCTGGATAGGCCCCTCGATGTGAGTCCGATCCCTACCTCCGCCTCGTCCAACCCGATGTCTGAGCCGTACACCGGGAAGAAGAGGGTGACGGCGTTGAACATCACGGAGTTGACGAAGTTGGCGACACCAGACGCGAGTATCTTTGGGTCTCTGACGAGTTCGCTGAGCCCAGTCTGTGCCAGGGTCCTGCCGGCCTCTACCCTTTTCTCTTTGACCATCAAAAGGAGAAGAAGCCCCAGGACGGCGAAGCCGCTGCTGATCTTGAAGCTGAGGCTCGGTCCGACGAGCTTGGCCGCGAAGCCGCCGACCAGGGGGCCGAGGGTGAAGCCTAGGCCCATCGACGTCATGTAGAGTCCCTGGGCGACGTTCCTGAAGCCTTCCTCCGCGACCTCGGACATCAGCAGGAAACCGTTCCCGAAGATTAGTCCTATGCCGATGCCTAGGGCAACTCTTATCGGATAGAGATGGTATGGGCTCCGAGCCGCCATGTATGAGAGGGGGACGGCGATGAACAGGATGAGGCCCGGCACCATCATGCGTCTGCGGCCGTACCTGTCGGAGAGCCGGCCCAGCGGCAGGGAGAGGACGAGCATGGCTATGGCCGCCACGGAGCCGTAGGAGCCCAGCATGGTCAGGGAGGCCCCGACGCTTTGGGCGTACCCAGGGAAGATGGGTATGACGGCGCTGTGGCTCGCGTCCGTGAAGAATATTGCGAGGCTCAGCAAGGCGACGTCGCGGGAGAGCCCCGGCCTATCCATGTTTCATCACTGACGCGTCGAAGTTATGAAGCCTTCTCACCCTCCGGCTCGCAAACTTCTGCCCGTTTTAAACGCGCACACGGCAGGATTCTTTGATACCTTTTTTATTGGCGTCGGTGGGGTTTGGTTTATGGCGGAACGCTGGGAGGCCCGGCTGCCCTTCTTCTACGGGTGGGTGGTCTTCGTGTTGACGTTCCTCATCTACATGTTCATGTACGGGCTAAGGTACAGCGTCGGCATATTCTTCACCCCCATACAGCAGGAGTTCGGGTGGAGCACCGCGGCGACGGCGAGCGGCGTCACCATCTTCTTCTGGGTCTACGCGCTGAGCGCCCCCTTCGTGGGCAACCTCGCAGACCGGATAGGCGTCAGGAAGACGGTTCTGCTCGGGGGGCTGCTCCTCGGCGGAGGCGGGGCCATGGTCTCGTTCATCAAGGAGCTCTGGCAGCTCTACGTGGCCTGGGGGGTGGTGGCGGCCATGGGGTCCGCGGCCCTCTACGTGGTGCCCACGATGGTGTTGAGCAAGTTCTTCCGCAGGAAGCGTGGCTTGACGGTGGGCTGGAGCAGCGTCGGTGTCAGCGCGGGACAGGCCGTGTTGATACCCATGGTCGCGTCCTTCATACCCATCCTGGGGTGGAGGGCGTCCATCAGGGCGCTGGGGCTCGTCGTGATGATCTTCACCGCCGTCATAGGGTACCTGTTCCTGCGTGATGACCCTGAGAGCCTCGGGCTTCGCCCAGACGGCGACGACGCGCCCAACACGGTTGACGATTTGAATGGGAACCCGGGGGAGGTCAACTGGACGCCCAGGGAGGCAGTCGGGACCACCTGCTTCAGGCTCACCGCGGTCTCCTACTTCTTCGCCGTCGGCGGTATCATATCCATCCTCACGTTCGTTGTGCCTCACATGATAACGATAGGGATACCGCCGCTGCAGGCGAGCGCGGCGTTCGGCGTCATCGGCCTCATGAGCGCGTGCGGCAGCTTCGTGTTCGGCGTCGTCTCCGACAGGTACGGGAGGAAGATCACCATACTCCTCACCACGGGCGGGATGGCGGCTGCGTTCCTCGTGGCTACGGTGATCCCGGCGAACATCACCCTTCTCTACGCGTGGGCGGTGCTCTACGGCGTCTCCTACGGCGGGGCGCCGGAGCAGTACGCCGCCATCACCACGGACTATTTTGGGCGGATGTACAACACGACGCTCTTCGGCCTCATGACCCTCGCCGGTGGCCTGGGCGGAGGGTTGTTCCCATTGATCGGGGGGTGGCTGGTGGACTTGACGGGCAGCTACTACGCGACGCTGCTGTTTCTGGGGGTAATGATGGCTCTGGCGAGCCTGACCACGTACATGGCGAAGCCCCCGGGGCCGCCTAGTCGTGCAGCTCCCTGAGCATCTTCCAGCTTGTCGGGGTAGGCTCCGTGTCTCTCGGCTACCTGCTGTAGGGTATATCTGGTTTCTTCGGGGTGAACGGCTTGTTGGGTGTTTCCCTCATGTCGAATACGGTCAGGTCGCGGGCGCCGCCGGGGGCCCAGACCGTGCGCTCGCCGTGGGCGGGCATGAGCTTCCTGTGGCGGCCTTGAACCATGAGAAAAAACTACTCAAATGGTTGGAGCCATGTCAAATGGGGAGGAGGATTTAAAGCTAAAACTCATTTACATATGGGTTAAATGCTGTGTGAGTGTGTAAAATCTGTCTCAATTTTTATTCAATGTAGCTAAACCTTTGTTAAAGAGATGGGCTACCGGCTTCCTCCATGAGAGGGGGATAAGAGAGAAGCAGGAGACCCTCGTTGCGAAGAAGATCAGGAGACAATGCCACACAGGCATCGGTAAGGCGATGGGTCTGGGCGCCGGCTCCTCCATCAGGGACGTGGTCCCGAGGGGATACGTTTTCTACTACCCCTACTTCGAGGAACCTCACGACTCCGATTACCTATACAGCCTATCCGACTACGTAAAGGCCTATACAAGCGGCACCATGGGTAAACCCAAGCTCTACATGATACCCAAGAAAGGTATAAGGGAGAACCTGAGGAGGACTGGCCCAAGCATCTTCTTCGCTATCACCCACGACGGCGAACGGTACAGGCTGGAGTTGGGCGACGTGATATATGCGAACATCCCGGGTGGCGCCTTCTTGGCCAGCTTCTTCGGTGACGCGATATCAAAGACCCAGACAAACTTCATCAAGATGGTGCCCGAAGAATCGGAGCACATGACGTACCAGCAGAAAGTGGACTACTTCATCAGGCACCACCGGGAGATCGACATCGCGTACATGACGGTCACAACCCTCCTCGACGAGATCAAGAAACGTGTCGGTGAACCCATCGAGTTGAAGGCCTTCGTCACCACCGACGTCTCCGCGTCGGCTCTAAAGGAACAGATCCGGGAGTTCTGTGGCGTATACCCAAAGACCATCTACGGTTCTACGGAGATGATGCTAGCCACCGTTCCATCGTCGGGGCACCCCGGCGGCTTCTTCTTCGACTGGAGGGTTGCCTATCCCGAGTTCATCCCCGAGGACCAAGCCCTCGATCCCGATGAACCTGGGACTGAGATGCCGCCCGAGGTGATCCACATGATGGACGTCGAGCCCGGTAAACGCTACCAACTTATAGTGACCCCCCTGTATAACGACATGACCCGCTACATTATTCCAGATATCCTGGAGTGCGTTGACCTCGGGGACGACGCCCTAGGTTCCGAGATACCTGTCTTCAGGTACATATCGAGGTCCGACAGGCTCCTCGTTCTACATAACTTCACCCGCATAAACGAGGCAGAGTTAACCGACGTGCTTTCCAATGCAGGGATAGATTTCGTGGACTTCACCGCCAGGAGTGAACTCGATGGAGCCAGGCAGTACATCAGGCTCTACATCGAGCTAAAGGAAGAATCGTCTCAAGAGATCGTAGAGGAGCAGATCAACAACGAGCTATACAGGTTCGACAAGGACTACCGTGACTTGACAGACTTCATGAAGTTCAAACCCCTCAAGGTCACGCTTCTCCCCCAAGGCGCATTCAACAGGTACCTTGAGTCCAAGGAGGGGATGGCGAGGATCGCGCGGATAGGTATGCGCGAGGAACGACTCAAGATGCTGCTGGGCGGCCCCTAGCCTTTTATCACGTTGTCAGCCAGATGCTCAAACCTCAGTATCTCCGCCTCATTTTCATGAGTCTCGGGTGAGTAGAACATCAGAAGCTGTACCATGCTGGTCTTCAATAAACTGTTTTTACTGATAAGTAAAGAGTACACCCTCTTCCACCCGTGTGTGTGGATCATATAGGAGAGCGAGTTTATCACTATCTCGCATGGTATCTTGGTCTCGTTGCTGAAGCTGATTATATCGTTGAATAACATCTCCAGTTCGTTGACGTCGTCGTTGATGGTGATTATGCGCTGTGAAAAAGGCTCTGTGTGAACTCTGCTCCCCGGGATGACCCTCACGATGTAGAGGTCTTTCTTGATTTCATCAGTAATCACATCCCAAGGAGAGATTACGTCATAATACGTCAGGAAAATGGTGCGAACTGCCTTCCTGGAGTTCTCCAATACACGCTTCTCTATCCAGCTGATGTTGGCTCTCCTATCACTGTTGCTTGTGTCGAAAAGTATTATCTTCCCTGTGAAGGATTTCATGTACTCGGTGGGCATCCCTCGTAATAGAAACTCTTTGAGCTCCTCGTCGAGGAACGAGAACCTTGTGCTAACAATGCCCCAGAACACCACACCTTTGCTGAATGTAGATAATAGATCAACATATCCTGGGTCAACTTGGTTCAATATGTACCCTACGTTAATGATGAGGATGCAGAACCAGCCTGAAATCAGCAACTTCAGGTCGAGACTATACTTGATCTGTATTATTGTAAGGATTATACCTATCAGCAGATACGGGAAAAGCGTGAACACATACGCAATAAAAACTAAATCCACTCCCCTGAGATAAAGAGCGCCCAACAAGAGAGGAAACAGAGCCATGGTTAACGAAATCCTCTTTGTCTCGTTCACGAGTTCTCCGATCCCAAGTAACATAGCCACATAACCCGAGAACACGAAGATGAAGGCCAGCAAGCCTAGAGGAGTAACCTCGATTATCTGTGGCGAGAATATCCGCACAAATATGCTTGCACCATAACCGAGGAACCCTATGCCCCAGCTTAGATAGAACTTGTTCTTCCTCCTCCGATAGATTCGGTATAGTAACAGCGCAATCAATAAGGTGAATGAACCATTTATCAGTCTGAAGAACATCTCAGAGAATTCATTCATGAAATCACGTTAGTGTCAGCAGATAATAATTACTATCCTATAATAATATTCTATGAATAGTCTCTCCGCGGCACGTTTTTCAGAAGGTTTTCACCAGAGATATATTACGGGATTATGCTTCTAGAAGGGTATGGGAGTAAGCATCTTCGGCGTGGAGGGGTTGCCCATGGTGAGGCATGGCGACGACCTCGCGGAGCTCATCGCGGACGCCCTGAGGCGGCAGGGTGAGTCCCTCCTAGACGAGGACGTCCTCGTCGTCACCCAGAAGATAGTCTCCAAGGCCGAGGGGAGAAGGGTCAAGCTGGACGAGGTCGAGCCCTCCAGCTTCGCCAGGCACATCGGGGAGACCATGGATAAGGATCCCCGTGTGGCGGAGGTCGTGCTCAGGGAGACCGCCAGGATAATCGGGATGAAGAGGCGGGCCCTCATCGTCGAGACCCGCCACGGCCACGTATGCGCCAACGCCGGCGTCGATTTCTCCAACGTCGAAGACGGCTACATAACGCTGCTCCCGGTGGACCCCGACGCCTCGGCCAGAGAGATAAGGAAAAGGCTTGGGGAGATAACCGGCGCCAAGCCGGCCGTCATAATCACGGACACCTGGGGGCGGGCCTGGCGCCTCGGGCAGGTAGACTTCGCCATAGGCGTCGCCGGCATGTCGCCGTTCAGGGATTACCGTGGGGAACAGGACATGGTGGGCCACACGCTGCACGTGACCAACATAGCCGTGGTGGACGAGCTGGCGGCCGCCGCCGAGCTGGTGAGAGGAAAATCCACGGGCATCCCAGTGGTGCTTATCAGGGGCTACGAATACCCTGAGGGCGACGGCCGAGCCTCGGACCTCGTACGGCCGCTGGAGGAAGACCTCTTCCGCTAGGCGGCTGCTCACAGTAACAGTTTTAGCGGGCCGCAACCGAAAAGAAATGATATCTTGAACGACGAAGGGAAAACCGTGTCGGCTCGGAGGGGCTCCGATGACAACGAGGTCACCATAGAGCTCGACGACGACCTCAGGCGGTACCTCAGCTTCCTTGAGCGCATAAAGCACATAAAGAACAAGGAGGAGGCGGTGCTGGCGGCGCTCCGCATCTACAAGAAGCTGAACATGCACGAATGGCTTCCCTACGTCTACAGGAGCGGCACGGAGAGGCTTCTCATCATCGACCACGGCACCCTCAACGACATACTGAGCACCATACCCGACACGCGTCTCTACGACGTCGCGCGGGCCACGGCGCTCAAGAGGAAGGTGCTCCGCTCCGCGGACCCCGAGCTGGACCTCACAAGCGTGGACAATTGGGGCATAATACTTAGCGAACTGGAGAACCTGGGGTGGGGGAAGTTCACCCAAGAAGGCAGCGAGATAATGGTGGAGTTCCTCGGGGTACCGCTCACCTTCCTCAGAGGCTACCTAGAGAGCCTGTTCCGGGTGGAGTTCCAGACCCACATAGTGAAAGGCGGCGAGCTCATAATACTACGCACGTTCCAGTCATAGGACGAGGAGGCTACAATCCAGTGCAGGGGCACCTCTTGTATGGGCCGATGACGACGGTCACCTCCGAATATGATACGCCGTCGATGTTCAGCTCCCTCTCCAGGAACTGCTTCAGCTCCTCCATGTCCTTGAAGATGACCTCCACGAACAGGTCCACGTTCCCCGTGGTCCTGTAGAGCACCTGGACATCAGGGTTTCCCTCCAGGTGGTCAACGACGTTCATGAGCTTGTTGGGGTTCACCCGCAGCCCGATGAACGCCTTCACTATACGACCTATCCGGTGGTAGTCGAGGAGGAGGTTGAACTGTTTGATGATCCCCTCCTCCACCAGCCGGTTTACTCGTTTCCGCACCGTGCCGTCGCTTACCTCAAGCTCTTTAGCTATGGTGCTGTACGGTTTCCGTGCGTCTTGGCTCAGGGACCTGATTATCCTCAGGTCAAGGCGATCTATTGACATTTTCTCGTTCGTTTCCTGTTAAAAGTGGGGATTTTGCGTTTCTGTTTTTACCGGTTCTGTACAATTTTTCCCGTTCCTTCTTATAAATATTAAATGAAGAAAAACCTATTTATGTTTCTCGTTTTTCAATTAAGTGATCCTTTTTCAGTATGAAAAAGGGTGTTTTTCCAGCATTATTTATACGGAATCCGTATTTCGGTTATTCCATCAATAATATGTAGCCGTCCCGTTTAGCATTATTGGAATGAAAATGAACTACAACGAGTTTGTGAAACAGGTGCCTAAGACCATGAGGGGTCCTCTATCAGAGAACCTCATAGACATAATACTGGAGGGTGACGAGAGCCTCGCCATCCCACCGTCCCTGGCCAAGACCATCCTCCACTACTGGCAGAGGGACCAACTGGACAGCGAGGCGGGGCTGACCAACCTGCTCAAGGCGACCTTCGAGGCGGACCCGGAGAAGACCCTCAAGGTGGTAGACGCCTTCGACCTGAAGGAGCTCAGGGTGGCTCTTCAGCCAGCTTAGACGCCCACGGGGAGTAGCTGGATGAGGAGCTTCGGGATAGAGTTCGTGCCCATGGAGCTGTTCTGGAAGACCACGTACTACTGCATGCAGGCGGAGAAGCTGGGCTACGACAGCGTGTGGATCACCGACCACTTCAACAACAGGAACGTCTACGTCAGCCTGGCCTTCATCGCCAACTACACCGACAGGATAAAAATGGGGCCAGGGGTCACCAACCCGTACCTCATTCACCCCGTATACACGGCGCAGAGCGTGGCTTCTCTCAACGAGGTGGCGCCCGGCCGCGTCATATGTGGCATAGGGGCGGGCGACAGGACGACTCTTGAGATGCTGGGCAAGAAGATGGTTTCTCCGCTCCGCGCCATGAGGGAGTCGGTGGAGCTGATCAGGAGTCAGGTAGCGAGGGAGAAGAGCGGCTACGATGGCCGGATGTTCTCGACGTCGGCCGGAGCCCGCTTCAACTTCAAGACCAAGGGCGAGATACCGATATACATCGGGGCCCAGGGGCCCAAGATGCTGGGGCTGGCCGGAGAGATAGGCGACGGCGCCCTGATAAACGCCTCCCATCCACGGGACATCGAGAGAGCCGTATCGCTGATCGAAGCTGGAGCTGACAAGGCTGGCAGAAGCATGGACGAGATCGACGTCGCCGCGTACACCTCGTTCTCGGTGGCCGACGATAAAAAGAGCGCCAAGAAGAGCGTCGTACCGGTAGTCGCCTACATAGTCGCAGGGAGCCCCCCACAGATACTTGAGCGGCACGAGATACCCGTCGAGATCGCCGACGAGATCAGGAAGAACCTCGCTGAAAGAAACTGGGGGGAGGCCTTCGGCGCCGTAGACGGCGACATGATCGACGCCTTCTCTATCTGCGGCGACCCCGACCAGTGCGTGGAGCAGATAGACGAGCTGTTCAAGACGGGCATAACCCACTTCATAACTGGCTCACCCCTGGGGCCCATCAATAAGAAGTCAATAAACCTCTTCGGCAACTAGGTCATGCCCCACTTCAAGGAATCCTAGGGCACAGAAAACGAGGCCCAACCTTTTTTCTCGCATCTTTCAATGCTAATCACTTATCTTGTACCATACGGTATCTCTGGGAGATGAAGGTCAGGGTCAGGGTCTTCGGCGACGTAGCCTCCACCGTAGGAAGCAAGCACACCGTCGAGCTGAAAGAAGAAGCCACGGTGTTGTCGTTGACCAACATCATCCAGAAGAACGCGGGTTACTCCAGACGCGGCTACCTGGGGGAGTTCAAGGTGGGCGGCGCCGACCTCGCCATCATGGTAAACGGGAAGAACATCGCGCTCCTGGACGGCGTGGACACCAGGCTCTTCGACGGGGCCGACGTGATCATCATGCCCTTCGTCGTCGGCGGATGAAACCGCACTCGATGTGATCAGGCATACAACTCGAGGGTAAAACGCTTAAACCCGCGCAATGTTCAGTTAAACGATAATTATGAAGGGATGGAACGGCAAGATCCTCAGAGTAGACCTGACGAAAGGAAAGACGAAGATAGAGCCATACTCCGAGGAGAAAGCCAAGAAGTTCATAGGCGGCAGGGGCCTCGCCGTGAAGCTCCTATGGGACGAGCTGCCGAGGGGGGCCGACCCCCTCGGGCCCGAGAACATCATAGTCTTCGCCACGGGCCCATACACGGCGTTCCAGGTCCCCAACAGCGGCAAGATGGTCGTCGCCGCCAAGAGCCCCCTGACGGGCGGCTACGGCGACGGCAACCTGGGTACCCGCGCCGCCGTCAACATGAGGAAGTGCGGCATCGACGCCGCAGCGGTCACCGGCAAAGCCGAGAAACCCGTCTACATCTACGTAGAGGACGACGAAGCCGAGATACTGGACGCCGGCCACCTCTGGGGCAAGGACAGCTACGAGACTGAGGACTGGCTGCTGGAGAGGCACGGAGCGGCGGCTGGGGTCCTGATAACCGGGCAGAGCGGGGAGAACCTGTGCAGGCTCTCCACCGTCGTCGCCCAGAAGGGCAGGGCCGGAGGAAGACCAGGCATGGGCGCCGTGATGGGCAGCAAGAACCTCAAAGCCCTCGTCTTCAAGGGAAGCAAGGATATACCCGCCGCGGATCCGGAGAAGCTCAAGGAGCTCGGCAGGGCAGGGTTCGCCAAGATACCCAAGTTCGACGCCTTCCCAGGCTGGAAACGGGAGGGAACCATGATGGCCGCCGACATGATGCAGACCGCCGGAGCGCTGCCCACACGCAACTTCAGCGAGGGCGTCTTCGAGCACATCGAGAACGTGAACGGCGACGCCGTCCACGCGGCCACCGTGACCCAGCGGGGCTGCCCCAACTGCAACATGATCTGCGGCAACACCATCATCGACAGCGAGGGCAGGGAGAGTGAGCTGGACTACGAGAACGTCACCATGCTGGGCAGCAACATCGGCCTCGGCAACCTAGAGCAGATAGGGACGCTGAACAGGATGTGCGACGAGCTAGGCCTCGACACCATCGGCGCCGGCAACGCCATCGGGTTCGCCATGGAGTGCGCCGAGAAGGGCCTCTATGACCTCGACATCACCTGGGGCGACTTCGAGGGAGCCAAGAAGCTGCTCCGCGAGATGGCCATGATGGAGGGCGACGGGGCCCTGTTCGGCCTCGGCACCAGGGCGGCGGCCGAGAAGATCGGCGGAGACTCACCCGACTTCGCCATCCAAGCCAAGGGCCTGGAGGTGAGCGCGTACGACTGCCACGCATGCCCTGGCATGGCGCTGAGCTTCGGCACAAGCCCCATAGGCGCCCACCACAAGGACGCGTGGGTCATCAGCTGGGAGATAAGCAGCGGCATCCGCGAGGAGTACGGCCCCGAGAAGGCCGACAAGGTCATCGAGTTCCAGCGCATCCGCGGCGGCATGTTCGAGACCCTTGTGGGCTGCAGGTTCCCCTGGATAGAGCTGGGCTACCCCCTCGAGGACTACCCCAAGTACTTCGAGGCGGCCACAGGCGTAGAGATGAGCCTCGACGACATGTGGCTGATGGGGGACCGCGTCTACGCCCTCATGCGCGCGTTCTGGGCTCGGGAGCTCGGCGACGAGTGGGGCAGACACATGGACTACCCGCCCGAGAGGTGGTTCAAGCACCCCCTAACGGAGGGGGCCCTCGCCGGCAAACACCTGGACAAGGAGAAGTACGATAAGTTACTGGGCTTCTACTACGAGAAGCGCGGCTGGGACGACAGAGGAATCCCCACCAAAGCGACCATGAAGAAGCTAGGCTTATCCAAAGAGGCTGAGCAGCTGGCTAAAACCGTGAAACTCGGGTAACTCTAACCTTCTTCTATTCTATTCTTTTTGCTAGGCGGCTCCACGTGGATGAAGAGGTCCACGTCCGGGAGCTCGTTCTCCACGTCCCACTCGAGGTGATCCGTGAAGTCGTGGGCCTCCTGCACAGAAATACCGCCGTCCAGTGAGAGGTGAAGCTCGGCGAACACCCTGTTGCCGCTCCGCCGGGTCTTGAGGTCGTGGTAGTCCACGAAGCTGCTCTTGTGCCTGTCCATGAGCTCCCTGATCTTCTCCTCGGTCTCGGGGCACGACTCGTCCATGAGGCCGCCCCCCGACTTCCAGACCAGCCCTACTCCAAGCCTCAGCACCATCGCGGAGACGATCAACGCCATGACGGGGTCGAGGACGGGGACCCCGAAGAACTTCCCTAGGTAGAGGCCCACGGCCACGCCAATGGACGAGATGACGTCGGAGAGGAGGTGCTTGGCGTCACCCTCCAGCGCCATGCTGCCGGTTTCCTTGGCCTTGGACATGAGCATCCACGAGATGGCGCCGTTCATCGCCGTCGCGAAGAGGGACAGGCCGATGGCCGCGTCGAGGCTCACCAAGAGCACGGGTTGATACAGGCGACCCATGGCCTCTTTGGCGATCAACGCCCCGGCCACCAGTATGAGTCCTCCCTCGGCGAGGGACGAGAGGTTCTCTATCTTCTGGTGGCCGTAGCGGTGGTTCTCGTCGGGCGGACGCTCGCTTATCCTTACGCTCATGTACATCATGAGGGACGCGACTATGTTCACTATGGACTCGAGGGCGTCGGACAGCAGAGCAACGGAGCCGGATATTATGTAGGAGTAGACCTTTATGCCGAATATGGCCACGCCGCCCACGAAAGCCGTGGCGGCCATACCCCGTTTATCCATCCCCCACCCATGCACGGAACTCGCTTTTAGGGGTTACCTTTAGCTAGACTAAAAAAATGGGTGGGAGGCTCAGCGGAGCCGGGTCTGCCTGGGCTTGGGCCTCCACTCGGGCAGCTCCACCCTGAAGTGGGACATCCGCTCCATGTATCCCTCGAACGAGGCCAGGAAGCTGGTGAGGGCCAGCACCGAGACGCTGGGCATCCTCCTGTATATCTTCATGGCGGTGGGGCTCAGGGTGAGCGTGATGGGCACCACCACGGCGTCCCTCCACCTGTGGACGCCTATCTTCTTGGCCTGCCCGGGCAGGTTCCTGGCGAATACCTCGGTCTTCTCGAGGTGGGTCTCTATTATGTTCCTGGCGGTGCTGTTCCCCATGCCCCTCGTGTAGTGTTTACACTCGGCGCACACTATGTACGGGTACCGGCAAGCAAGCACGTCCATCTCCCACCGCCGCCCATCCGCCTGGAACCTGTACCGCCTCAGCACGGCGAAGCCGTTCTCCTCGAACACGTGGGCCGCCAGCTCCTCGAACTCCAGCCAGCCCAGGCTGTTGCTCACCGTCTGGAAGTCTGCGCCGAGCTCGACCGCCTTCACCGCCAGCCTCACCCTCTGCTCGGTGGAGAGCCTGACGGCGTCGCCGTCGAGGGTTATGGTTCCCTCCAGGGCCATGGCTTCCAGTGTCTGGTCGAACGCCTCGCTGGTGACCTTCACGGACTCCCTCACCTCGTGCAGGCTGGCCTCGCCTGACTGGGTCTTGTCGAGGATGGCCTTGACCACCTGTCTATGGGTTCGGGGGTTCAACAAACGCGGTATGGGTCTCGTTTCCATTAAATCGTTTGCTCTAAACGTCTCCATCGACGCCGGTGAAAGTGGTGTCGCCCCATGAAAAGGGGAGTCTAGTCGTCGCTTGACGATGCCTCTGCGAAGAGCGCCTCGATGCCCCTGAGCCGGTTCCTGAGGGTGACCTCCGTGGTGCCCGCGGCCTCGGCCACCTCCTTCTGGACCCGCCTGTCGTTCTTCTCGAGGCACGCCTTGTAGAGGGAGGCCGCCGCTATGCCCCGGGGGTCCTTGCCCGAGAGGCCATGCAGCTCCCTGGCCTTCCGCAGTATATCTATGGCGTGGGTCTCGGTGTCCCTCCTCAGGTTCAGCTTCGACGCTATGCTGGGCACGAACTTCATGGGGTCGTCGATGGGCATCTTCAGGTCCATCTCCCGCAACATGAGCCTGTAGGTCCGCGCTATCTCCGAGTGCTCACGTGTGGACGCTGCGCTGATCTGCTTGAGGGGCCTGGGCAGCCGCTCCATGCGGCAGGTGGCGTATATGCTCGCGGCCACGAAGGCGTCTATGCTGCGGCCCCTGATGAGGTCCATCTTCAGCGCCTTCCTGTAGAGGAGCGCCGAACGTTCCTTGATGGAGCCGGGGATGTGAAGCAGGGCCGACATGCGGTCCAGCTCGGCCATGGCGATGCTCAGGTTCCGCCTCCACGTGTCGTCGAACTTGCTCCTGTTGTCGTATCGGCGCAGCCTGTCCATCTGGCGCAGGGTCTCCCGGTTCAGGGTCTTCCCGTTGGCGTCCCGGTAGCCCGAGAGGACCGTGGAGAGCCCCTTGTCGAAGAGGGAGTACGAGTAGCCCATGCCGGTGCGGCTGCGGCTGCTCCTCTCCTCGGCTGTGAAGGCCCTCCACTCAGGCCCCGTGTCCACGTGGCCATCGTTGAGCACCAGGCCGCAGCTGCCACAGACCTCCTCACCCACCTCGCTGTCGATTATTATGTTGGTGCCGCCGCATTTGGTGCAGCGCTTCATGTCCTCTGCGTCGGCCGAGTTAAGCTGGGCGTCACTGTACAACGGTTTTACCTCCCAGCCTGGATTCGTTCTCGGTGGTCGTCTCGTTCTCCACCGGCTTAGTGGTTATGAAAACCGATCCGCCGCGGTCGATGTGGCAAAGCAGCTGGTCGAAGTCTATGCCCCGGGTCTCGGTTATGTCGTTTATCTCGTCGTCCTGGTTGAGATAGTAGACGACTATCTGTGTTCCCTGCCATATGACTGTGGGCCAGATGCTGTCGCCTGATCTTGTGAAGAATTTCCTCATGTCTATCTGTTTCTGTATCCTCGGAGCCATAACAATAAGTTTGTAACATTTGTACGTGCAAAATATATGTAACAAATGAACGTTCAATTTATAATAGAGATTCAGCTAAACAAAGGCATGGGTCTCAACATCCTCCAAGAGAGGCTCACCCAATACGGATTTGACCAAGAGGAAGCTGAGACATACGTCTTCCTCGCCGCCATCGGGCCGACCTCAGCCGGCAGCGTCGCCAAACGGTTTAACTATAACAGGATGAAAGCCTACCGCCTCCTTAAAAACCTGGAGGAAAAGGGGCTGGTCCACAGCATCGTGGGCAGACCCGTTCGCTATGTGGTCGTCCCCATCGAGGAGATAGTGGACAACCGCATCGAGGAGACATCCAAGAGACTCAGCGAGCTAGAGGAAAGTCGGTCGGCGGTGATCGAGGAGATAGGCAGGCTGGAGACCAGTGAGCGGAGCGAGGACGAGGAGCCTCGTTTCAGCATGTACCAGGGCAGGCAGCGGGTCTACGAGCTGCTGGCGTCCATGTGTGACAGGGCGGAGAACGAGTTGAGCCTCATAACGACGCCCCAGGACCTGCTGCGGCTCTCTCTCTGGGGGTTCGACGAGAGGTGCTACGACGTGTCTGGGGCCGGTAAGAGGGTCAGGCTGTTGACCACCGTTAACGAGGAGAACCTCCGCGACATAGAGATGCTATCCAAGAAGATAGAGGTGCGCCACATGGTCATCCCGACGCCCATCCGTTTCGCGTTAATCGACCAAGAGGAGACCCTGTCGTCTGTCGCCATGGACGACTCCATGAGCATGACCACCCAAAACGACACCGGGCTCTGGACCAACTCCCAGAGCTTCGTGTCAACCATGAAGACTTTCTACGATGCCCTATGGAGCATGGCGCCAGAGGCGTCCACTGTGATTAAAACAATACTCACCGGGGAGAGGCCCTACGAGTTCAAGGCCATGAGAAGCTCCCAAGAGTACCGTGAAACATTCAGGGAGATGCTTGAGAGAAGCAGCGAGAACGTCGATATAATCGTGAAGGGCATCCATGACATCCCTGTACCGGTCCCGGAAGGGGAGCCGGGGAGGATCGTGCGGGTCTTGACTGGGGTCACGGAAAGCGACAGAGCCCAGCTGTCGAGTGCTATGAAGACATGCGAAGTCAGGGACCTGGGATCGGCGCCCGATCTCTCAATGCTCATAGTGGACGGAAAGGAGACCCTTCTCGCCACCTCCGGGCAGGACGTGAGAGGGCAGGCCATATGGTCGAACCTGGACTCCTACGTGGACACCATGAGGGCGGTCTTCGAAGGCTACTGGAGGGGCGGGAAGCCGGCTCAGGATGTCTACCGTGAGGCCGTGGAGCAGCAGAACTTCGACGAGATGCTGGACCTGATGACCAGGCAGCTGATGGAGAAGGGGTTATCGGTCGAGAGGGACGCAACCATAAGAGGTTCCTCAGGGGTCCAGTACACCTTCGACATCGTTATCAACGATCCAGGGAACTCCGACAACTTCATTGGGGTGAACCTCGTTATCGGTTACGACATCTTCAGTCAGGTCTTCGAGCTGAGCACGAGTAAGATGGATATTAACGCCAAGGTGGTACTGGCGTCGATGAAGCCCTTCCCCGGAGAGGTGGTCAGCCTCGGGGAGCTATACGGGATAACCTTGATCCAGTCCGACACTGCCGTTGAACTCGTCGAGAGACTCCTGGAAGTCCTATAGAGTGTACTACTTTTCTCAATAGTTTTTAATGATCACTTTTATTAAGTTTCATCTAAGATTACTTTCCCACCATGCTTTCAACCCAGGAAGTAGACCGCTTCATACAAGGGGTCGATACCACAGATCATGTGCTTCTGTTTTACGACACTCAGGAAAGTAAACGGAGAATACTGTACCGTTACCTGGCTGAGGGACTCAAACAGGGTAAAGGCATCGTTTTCGTGCATTCAGAGGAGACCCCCCAAGACATCCATCGGGGTTTGGCCGGGCACGGAATAGACGTTGAGCCTAACCTGGCGTCTGGGAGCATATTGACGCCGAGGTACGACGAGTTCTATATCGTGGACGGGAAGGCTGAGCCGCTGAGGATACTCAACAAGTGGTACGAGACCAGCAATGCCTTCAAGTCCAAGGGGCTTGGGTTAAGGGCTGCAGGCGAGGTGTCCTGCTTCTTCAGGGAGGGAAAGGTGCGTGAGCTTCTCAGGTACGAGTACGCCCTCCACAAGGTGCTCTCTATACCGATGGACGCGATCTGCGCCTACAACCTGAAGACCATCGTGGAGACGGGGCAAACCGAGGTCATCATGCCCATCGTCAGGGCCCACGGCAAGGCCATGTTCACGGCTGAGGGCGGGACCATGGTGCTTGAGCCGGAGAACGTGGAAGAAAAAGACATCGAGAGACTCCTGGAGATCAAGCTCTAGAGTAACCGTTGGTTTGAGATAATAAATGGGGTGGATACCCCTACGCGAAGGGGTACAGCTTCTTCAGTTTGCCGACGGTCTCCTTTATCCTCTCGTCGGGCAGCTCGAAGGGCTGAAGGCCGCCGCCCAAGTACGCCTCGTAGGCCGCCATGTCGAAGAACCCGTGGCCGCTGAACAGCATCAGGAGGGTCTTCTCCTCGCCGGTCTCCCTGCACCGTAGCGCCTCGTCTATGGTGGCCTTGACGGCGTGGGCGGTCTCCGGCGCGGGTATGAGGCCCTCGGCCCTCGTGAACTCCACCGCGGAGCCCAGAGCGTCCAGCTGGTTGTACGCCCGTGCCTCCACGAGGCCTTCCTTGACGAGCATGCTTATGGCGGGCGCCATGCCGTGGTACCTGAGTCCCCCGGCGTGTATGGGGTCGGGGATGAACTCGTGGCCCAGGGTGAACATCTTCATGAGCGGCGTGATGCGGCCCGTGTCGCCGTGGTCGTAGAGGAACTCGCCCTTGCTGAGGCTTGGGCAAGCCGTGCTCTCGACGGCGATAAACTCTGTGTCCTTCTCGGCCCTCCCCCTCAGCTTATCGCTGAGGTACGGGTAGACGCCGCCGGCGAAGTTGCTTCCCCCGCCGACGCAGCCTATCACCGTGTCCGGGTACTCGTCCACCTTGGCCAGCTGCTCCATGGACTCCTGGCCGTTGACGGTCTGGTGCATGAGCACGCTGTTCAATACGCTGCCGAGGCTGTACTTTGTGTCCTCGTCCTTGAGGCACTGCTCCACGGCCTCGCTTATGGCGATGCCCAGGCTGCCAGTGCAGTCGGGGTCCTCCGCCAGTATCCGTCTGCCCACCTCCGTCCGTGTGGTGGGGCTGGAGTACACCTCGCCGCCGAACAGCCGCATCATCACCTTACGGTACGGCTTCTGCTCGTAGCTGATGCGCACCATGTAGACCTCGATGTCTAGGTCATACAGCAAGCCGGCGAAGCTGAGGGCGCTTCCCCACTGGCCTGCGCCGGTCTCCGTGGTGAGCTTCTTGACTCCCTCATTCATGGCGTAGTACGCCTGGGGTATGGCCGTGTTGGGCTTGTGGCTGCCCGTGGGGCTCACACCCTCGTATTTGTAGAAGATCTTGGCGGGGGTCTTGAGCGCCTTCTCCAGCCGCCTCGCCCGGATGAGGGGCGTGGGCCTGTAGAGCCTGTAGGCTTCTCTCACTTCCTCTGGGATGTCTACGTACCTTTTGTCGGACACCTCCTGCATGAGCAGCTCCTTCGGGAATATGGGGAGCAGCGCCTCCGGCTTGACGGGCTCGCGTGTGCCCGGGTCGAGCAGGGGGTAGGGGTGTCTCGGCAGATCAGGGGTTATAGAAATCCATTTCTTGGGTATTTCATCCTCCGTCAGGAGGATAGTCCTTTCCAGTCCAAGTGATACACACTTCTTCCTCCTAGTTATCTAGGTGCCATCGGAAGAACCGTGTGCGGATATAAGAGTTGTTAACCATAAAATAGTTAGCTGAGGAACTCGGCGACCTCGTCCACTGTCTTCCTCTTGAAGCCGGCTCCCTCGCCGTCAGGGTACCCGAGGGACACGGCTCCGCTGAGCTTCCACTCCTTCCCGAAGTACCGCCGGATGGCGTCGTAGGCGTAGTAGACGTCCCCGATCCATAGGCTGCCTAGGCCCAGGTCGTAGGCGTGTAGGAGCATGTTCTGTATGGCGGCGGCCACGCTGTGCTCCTCGGTGGTCCACCCGTATTCACCGCTGTTCCATACGATGACCAGCACGGGGGCCTCGTCCATGATCCTGCACGAGTTCTTGGAAGAACCCGCATCCCTGGCTCCGTGCTCCTCTATGAACCTGTCCAGCTCGGCATCGAACATCTCTGTGAAGGCGTCCTTCGCGTCTCCCATGAGGACCGTGAACCTCCACTGCTCTCCCCGTTTAGCCGAGGGCGCGTAGTTGGCGGCGTCCAGCACCTCCCGGACCAGCTCCACGGGGACAGGCGTGTCCTTGAACCTCCGGATGCTCTTCCTGCCCCTGATGGCATCTATCAGCTCCAAAACAGTCACCTATTAGACGTACCCGGCGCCCTTCTATAAGTCTGGTTGATGCTACCTCGCTAGGTAGCCCATGACGTCGAACTGCATCTCACGGGGCTCATCCACTACCACCAGACGCTTCTGCAGCCCGGGGCTCGTCTTCAGCTCCTCGACGAGGGACTCCGAGATGTACAGCGTCTCAAGCTCCTGGGTGTTCTTGATGCGTACGACCCGTGCCGCCTCCGGCCCTATGGGTCCGCTGATCCTGATGGCGGTGGCTATGGCGTCCCTGTCGTTGGCTAGGAACGGCGGTATCTTGCCCGTCTCGCCGCTTCCCTGGGTGAGGCAGTTCACGTAGGTCTGGTGGTAGTCGATCTTCTCGAAGGCCCTCCTGGTGGTCACGTCGGCCAACCCGATGCCTATGGCGTTGCCGTGGGTCTCCTCGGTGAGGTCGAGGACAGCCAGCTTCTTGACCGTGGGGGCCCGGGGGTCGTGCTCGCCCGGCATCCAGAACCGGCCCGTGACGTTGGTGTCCATGCCGACGCCGCTGATGTTCTTCCCTATCTCCTCGACCACCAGCACGTCGATGTCGTCGAAGGGCAGCCGGGGGAGAAGGTCCTTCGCCTTCTCCAGCAGCCGCTTCTCCTCGGTGTAGAACTCGTCCGGGTGCAGCGCGTGTATCTCGGCTGTCCCGTGGTGGGCGTTCTCCAGCAGGGCCAGCCCCATGACGACGTTGGTCTTCTCCGAGATGAGCCTGCCCGCCTCGGGCAGTATGCGGTGGTAGCCGTCATACCTGTGCCAGTGGATCATCTCGGCGCCCTTCTGGTTGCCGAGGCCGATGGCCATCATCTTGAGGAGCCCCGACTCGATCTCTCCCTTGAAGTCGGTGTGGGGTTTTACCCTGCCCACGACGAATATGCCGTCCGCCTTCAGCGCTGTGCGGCTGAGGTATATCTCCACCCCGTCCGGGAGCGACCCCACGGCCTCTACCTCCATGCCGGCCTCGATGGGCACTCCCACCGCCTCCTCCGTCACGCCCAGGCTGCGTAGCACCTCGATCTGGCCCTCCGGGGTTGCTCCACCGTGGCTCCCCATGGCCGCCAAAAGGAACGGCTCGGCCCCAGCCGCCCTGAGCTCGGCGACGACCGTCCCGAGTATTAGGGGTATGTTGGCTATTCCCCTGCTGCCCGCTGTCACGGCTATCCGCTGCCCGGGCTTCACCCGGTCCCTCAGACGTTTCTTTCCCAGCTCATCCCGTATCTTGGCGGGTATGTTCTCGATCTCGGGTTGCTCGAATATCTGCCTGACTCGGGCCATCTTAGGGAGCTGCATGGCTTGATGAAGCCCTGTGGGCTTATTGTTTTTTTCGTGCCTCCGCCATCTGTACGGCGATGCGGATGGCCTCCTTGAGGCTGTCCGGGTTTGCGGTGCCCTCCCGTCTGCCCGCCTTGCCATAGGCGGTGCCGTGGTCCACGGAGGTCCGTATGAAGCTGAGGCCCAGGGTTACGTTGACGCCGCTGACGCTCAGCCAGCCGCCGGTGGACTCGTCGTACCTCATGCCCAGGAGCTTGACCGGTATGTGGCCCTGGTCGTGGTAGAGGGCGACCACTATGTCGTACTGTCCACCCACAGCTTTGGGGAATATCGTGTCGGCGGGCACCGGCCCGTCCACGTCCAGGCCCTCATCCACGGCCTTGGTTATCGCGGGCTCGATGATGCGCGCCTCCTCGTCCCCGAATATGCCGCCGTCGCCGGCGTGTGGGTTGAGGCCCGCCACGGCTATCCTCGGGTTCTCTATGCCCAGGCTCAGGCAGGCGTCCCGTGCGATGTGGATGGTGCTGAGCACACGCTCCTCGGTTAGGCGGTCCGCGACCTCCCTGAAGGGTATGTGGGTGGTGGCGTGGACCACCCTGAGGTTCCCCGTGGCGAGCATCATGGCGTACTCGCCGGTGCCCGACTTCTCGGCCAGGAGCTCCGTGTGCCCGGGGTAGCTGTACCCTGCCATGTGCATGGCCTCCTTGTTGAGGGGCGCCGTCACTAGGGCGTCTATCTTCCCGGCCAGCGCCAGGTCCGCCGCGTGGACGACGTACTCGACGCTGGCGGCGCCTGTCATGGCCGCGGGCTTGCCCATCTCGATCCTCGAAGGGTCTAGGTTCTTGAGGTCTATGAGGTCGATGGCTCCGTGTCTGAACCCCGCCTCCCCGGGCTCGGTTACGGGGTTTATCTTGAGGCTCAGCCGGGCCACCTCCAACCCCATCCGCATGGCGTGGCCCTCGCCGACCACCAAAGGGCGGCACATCCTGTAGGTCTCCGGGTCCGCCAGGGTCTTCGCGATTATCTCGGGGCCGATGCCCGCGGGGTCCCCCAGGGTCACGGCTATCACGGGTCTCAACTGTGTCTCCTCTTGACGTATTGCGTGGCCTGGATGAGGGTGTCCGGCTGGCCGAACCCACCTGCCTTGGTCACGGCCAGGAGGCCGTCCAGCCTAATGACGGGCACACCGGGTTGGACTTCGTCCAGTATCTCGATGTCTCTGGTGCCGAGCCGCTGGGTGACGGCCAAGGCCGTTGCTCCCCCCGTGATGACTATGCCTGAAAGTCTCACGGACAGGAGGTTCCCCGCTGCCTCAGCCAGGGCAGCAGTGATTCGTGTTTCGAGCATCTCGGGAGTGATATCCAACTTCTTTGCCTCTGCACGCGTCCGCTCTACGGTCTCCGGGGTTGGGGCTGAGGTTATCACCACGTCGCGCCCCATGAGCAGAGCGTCTTTCGCTTCTTGCACCGCTTCCTTCTGAGGAGCCTGGCTCAGCGTTCGCTCCATGTCCAGAGAGATTGAAGCCGCTCCAAGCCTCCATGTGAGCAGCTCCGCCTGCCGCCTCGTCTCCGTCCGTGTGCTTCCGATGACCGTCAGCACCGGCGGCGGGTCTCTGAGGGTCTGGCACAGGGCGTCGGCCAAGCCCGCCGAGCCCGCCATCACCCGGGTGCGTCTGACGGCTATCCTCAGAAGGTCCTGCTCTGTCTCGGAGTCCACCACGGCTATGCCCGTCTCCGGGATATCCTCGGGGGACTCGACACAGTGCACCGGGTTATCCGTGTCCAACATCTCCTGTATGCTGCTGGTCTCCCGGCGGTGCTCGTGGATGTACTCGGTCTCCGTGATGGGCTTCTCCGCCACGTAGAGGCGGCCGCCTTCGACCCTCCGCCGGGTGGACGGGTATGTCGGCGTGAACAAGGCCAATGTCTCGCCGGTGGCGTCTAGGATGGCCTGGAGTTCCTGTCCGGGGTTCCCTCTGAGTGTGCTGTCGGTCTTCTTGTAGACGATGTCGTGGCCTCGCAGTTTCACGGCCAAGTCGTACGTGGTCCTGTAGGCTTCCTCCCCTGATTTGTTGCGTGTATCCGTGTTGGTGATGGCCACCTCGGCGGAGCTTCTTTCCGGGGCGTCTGTGAGCTGAACCGTGTAGCCCCACTGCCGGAACTGGACGCCCGTGTCTAGGGCCCCCGTCAGGTCGTCGGCGATGACTGCGATCCTCATCCCGTGGATCGTTGTGCTGTACCAGCGTTATTACTTTAGTGTAGATGGCGCGGTGGCCGGAGCCCTGCTCCATAAATCACATATCATATAGGCATCCTACAGCCCTTTAGGGTAAGACTGGGGGGACGGCTTGGACCCTGTTTTCGAGTTCGGCGGGTTGACCGCCTTCTGGGGTGTAGTGGACGTGCTTCGGGCAGAAAAAGAGCCCCCGAGGCACCAGTGGGACGAGTTGCTGGAGTCCCCCGGCTACAAGGCGCTGTCCACGGAGTTCAAGCCAGGCTTCTTCAAGGAGAAATACCGGCTGGCCTACAAGCCTTGCTCGACTGAGGCCCGGGAGACGGCCGTGAGCCGGGGCGACTGGTACGTCAAGCACTACCTCGACGTGGCTGAGCGGAGACGCGGGCTGGAGGCATGGGCGGCCGGCCTCGAAGAAGACGAGGGCTTCATGGAGGGCCCGGCGTCGAAGGCGGGGGAGTGGCTGCCGTTCGGCGTGGAGGAGAGCCCCGTGGTGGCGTTCGCCGTGTTCGACATGGGCTCCCGGGGCTACGAGACCGTCGTCATCGACCCTCTCTACGCTGTGAGCCTTGGGGCGGACTTCGGCGACCTCCTCGCCCACGAGCTTTTCCACAGCCAGGCCCGACGGTTCAGCGTATACGACCCGGGCAGGGTGGAGGCTAAAGACGGTGACATCATGTGGATGCTCAGGCAGCTCAACGAGGAGGGGATAGCCGACCAGATATACGCCGAGGGATACCGGTCGCGCGACGAACACGTGGCCGACTCCCCCTGGGTGATCCAGGAGATGGACAGGCTTATACGCAGGATGGCCATCACCGAGGACACAGGGGAGCTGTCGAGCATGCTCCGCGTTACGCCGCCGAGGGCTGGGCACCCCACCGGCCAGTACATGGCGGACACCATAATGGAGGCGCTGGGCAGGGAACGTCTCTTGGAGACCGTGGGGGACCCGTTCGCCTTCTTCAGGGCGTACGACGAGGCCGCGAAGAAGCGGGGCCTTGACGACTTCAGCCAGGAGACCCTAGGCTACGTTGACGGCCTAGCCATGAAGTACAGCAGTAGCTAGAAGTTTACCTTGTCGTAGAACCGCCACACACCCATCCTACGGTTCCGGGCGAGGCTAAGGTAGTAGCTTAGCCACTCAAGCTCCATGAACAGGGTGAACGGCGTCGTCAGCTCGTCTACGTCGAGGCCCTGGCTGTCGTACTCGACGCACCTGACGCCGTTGCCCCTGCTGAACTCTATTATCCTGTCCTCCAGCTCCCGCTGGCCTCCTCTTCCGCGGAGGAATATGGCCGCCGTGCCCTCCGTGAATATCTCCAGGGCGCCGTGCCTGAACTCGCTGTAATCGATGGCTGTGCCGTGTATCCAGCACATCTCCATGAGCGTGCTGAGGGCGTACTGGTAGGCCAGGCCCCAGTTTATCTCGCCGCCTAGCACGAAAATCTCGTCATGGTCTTTGAGCTCCAGTCCCTGCCTCCTCGCGGCTTCCTTGGCCACAGGTATCATCTTAGGTAGCATCTCGGGGAGCTTGGCGACGGTTTCCACCATCCTGCCGCCTACCTCGTAGCCCTTCTCGGCGAGTATCGAGCCGAACAAAGTGTACAGACAGCCCAACTTGCCCAGGGTGACGCCGCGGGCGTCCCACCCGAGCCTGTGGGCCGCCTTGCCGTTGATCACGGAGTCCGTGTTCTGTGTGAGGCCCACGGTGACGGCTCCCCTCTCGTTGCACCACTCCACCGCCTCCACGGCCTCCCTGGTGG
>CAZGZR010000024.1:0-30272 GCA_964529745.1 uncultured Candidatus Bathyarchaeia archaeon | reverse complement strand
GGCGGGGGCTGAACGCGTCGCTTCGGCGTCCAAGTCCACCGTGAGCCGGGCCACCGATAACGGGTACGAGGTTAAACGTCTCGACGGTTGCTGCGCCACGCCTCTGGCCCTCAGAGACAGGTTAGCCGCCCTGTGACTCCAGCGCCATTCTGACGACTTTCGCGAAGTCCTCGACATGGACGCCGAAGAGGGTGATGTCGTTTTCCCGGAAGAACGTGTTCACTGTGTCCTCCAGTTCCGCCGCGGGGGCGCCTTCAAGGGTTTTCTCCAGCTCGATTATGGATGTCTCGGGGTGCATGAAGAAGTCGCCCGTGATCTTGACGCCGACCATGCGGCCCTCCTCGAGGGATAGCTCGGCGGATAGGAGCTTGCCTCCCGGTATCTTGTACTCGGCCCGCTTCATCTCTGGAACACCCACTCCCTGCTGCTGTACTTCTCGTGGAGCCGCTTCACGAGCCGGTTCTCGGCGTCGGTTAGCTCCCCCGGCTCGAGGGCTATGTCGAAGGTGTCCTCGAAGCCCTCGATGAGGGCGATCCTTACCTCGTCGAAGCCCACTTGGCGGCCCAGATAGCGTCTGATGTTGGTGACCCTGTCCTCCACCGCCTTGATTAGTTTGTCGCTTATCTTGGCGTCGCTCACCCTGAGCACCTGGAACATTCGCCTGATGTCGGTGTCCACGAGTATGGTGCCGTGCTGCAGGACGACGCCGTGGCGTCTGGTCTGGGCGTTCCCCGATATCTTCTTGCCTCCTGCGACGATGTCGTTCACCGGCTTGAACTCCGCGTCTACGCCGAGTGTGGCGAGGCCGTTGGCTATGGCGCCGCATATGAGCTCGTATGAGGCGAGTATGTCTTTGGGCATCTTGGGGTCTTTCTCTGGGGCGACGAGGCTGTAGGTGATCTCGCCGTTGTAGTCGTGGTAGACGGCTCCTCCGCCGGTGATGCGGCGTATGACGTCTACGCCGTATTTCTCGCAGGCTGGTAGGTTGACTTCCTTCTCTATGCTCTGGAAGTAGCCTATGCTTACGGCTGAGGGGTTCCATCTGTATAGGCGTATAGTGTTGGGGGTGCCTTCTTCGAGGCGGTTCATGGCTATGGCTTCGTCGGTGGCCATCTGGGTGGGTGCGTCTTCTATACGCATGTCGATGAGGCGCCAGGTTTCTTTCATCGCTGTTACCTTGGTACAGTGGGGTGCTCGGGGTTATTTCATTTTCCACTGCTGACGGCCTATTGTAGGCAGGAATGTTGGATATGTACGAAGGAGCCGCTGAGGCGGGGAGTCTACATTATTTGACTAAACTGTCTATTTGTTTCGTGTTCTGGTGTTACAATCTCGATATATTTTGTATATTGAAGCCCATCAAGGGTGTGTGTTTGAACAAGAAGAGGGTTCTTGTCGCAACCATATTCACTCTCATGCTCGTTTCGTATCTCGGCGTCGCCTTGGGAGACATCCCCGTGGGCGGGCTCGTCGTAAAGAAGGTGCATGAGGACGACGAAGACAAGGTGGTGATGGAGCTGGACGGGCAGAGAGGCAGAAGAGCCGTTGTACCAAATGGAGAGCAGGTCACGTTCGGCAACGAAATAGACGAGGTCGTGATACTCACGATAACGGTCGACGACACAGTCACCTATGTCAAGGTGCTGGCTCCGGGCGAGTGGGTCACGCTCACCATGGGCTCAGCGGAGCTGCCGTCCGGGTTCAAATACCGGGTCAGCGGGGGCTCAGACATCACGCTGAGTTCCATTGGACCCGAGTACGGGGACTTCGGGACCCTCACTTAGCTGGGGCCTGTTGGAGGCGTGCTGTTGCCTGTTTCGATTAACCACCTGTTGGCGAGCCTGGCGCCCATGATGATCATCCTGCTAGCGGCTGGTCTCGCGGTATCCAGGCTTTTCCTAACGGTGACGGTGCGAAGCCAATAGTGATGAGGCCATGCAAACGAGGGGTGGGATGCCCCAACTTTCTTTTCATCGGCAGCCCTTATGAGCCATCACTCGTTTTTCAGTGAGGATAGCTCTTCTCTTATCTCGTCTCCCGTGAGGGGCCGGGGGTAGTTGTAGAAGGGCCCCGAAGGGCGTTCGTTGTAGAAGGGGCGGTTGCACCCGGGGCACCCGGTGGTCATGAAAGCAACCCCGTCGCCGAGAACGAGTTCGAGGTCTAACCCGTAGCCGGTTATCCTTCCTTCCATGCCGAAGCTCAGGTCGCTCAGCTGGGCGTGCCCGTTCACAATGAGGTGCCTGGCGGCCTGCAGCCGCCTATAGCTACTCCTCTCGGGCGGGGGGATGTCTGCCAGCCTCGTACCGGCGATTGGCGTGAACGCGAAAAGGACGGCCTTGATCTTCATGCCGTGGAGCCTTTGGATGAGCTCCGCTGCCTCGCGCTCTGTCTCGCCGAGCCCCACGATGAGGTTGCTTCCCACGTTTCCCTCTCCGAAGACCTCCACCGCCGCCTCCAGGGCCTCCATGTGCCTCTCCCAGCGGTAAGGTCCCTTGACGCCTGCCCCCTTTATCTCGTCGAATATCTTCTGCGTGGCGCCGTCGAGGGGTATGCTCACCATCTCGGCGCCGGCCTCACGGAGCCTGACCAGGGACTTCCGGTCCACGGGGCAGGTGTCCACAGAGACGGGTAACCCCGTCTCCTCCCTCAGGAGCCTCACAAGGCTGACGGTGTCATCCAGGAAGCCGGGATAGTTGATGACCTGTACACATACGCGTTCGAGGACGGGCAGCGCGGGAGCCCTGAAGCCCTCCATGACCCTGTCTAGGGGGTAGTCGGGCCACTCGACCCTGGAGAGCCTGTACTTGTCGACTTGGTGGTCCCTGGCCTGGGCGCAGAAGCTGCAGTTGGCCAGACAGCTTCCCTCAGTGTATGTCATGAGGTAGGCGGTGGTAGGCGGCACGTTCAGCCTGTACTTCAGCAAACCTAGTACGCTGGCGGTTCCGATGCTAACCCTTACTCTCTCCGGCTCCAAACTGTGATCCATGGGTGAGGGCATGTATTGAAGTTTTACTCTGCCCCGAGGACGCCTAGAAGCTCTGATAGGCGGGATATATGTGTCACGCCGTCGAGGCTGACGCCGGTGCTCTCGCCGTAGCTGTAAGATGCCCAGTTTCCCTGGTCGCTCCGCTTTATGAGCACCGGATGCATCCCTGCGTTGATGGAGCCCACTATGTCAACGTCCATGTCCCCGACGTACACTGCCTCGGCTGGGGCGACGCCGGTCCTGCTCAAGGCCTCTTGGAATATCGCGGGGTCGGGCTTTGCGGCTCCGTGCTCGTCTGAGACCACCACGGCATCGAAGAGGCCCTCGATTCCCAGCTCGGTGAGGAGCTCGTGTATCCTGGGGGCGTGCTCCCAGTTGGTCACCAGACCAACCTTGTAGCGCCTCCGGAGGGTCTCTAAGACCTCTATGGTGTCATGGTCTAGGTACATGCCTTCGTGCCACACCCTGATTATGGAGTCAACTATGGGCCGGATTTCCTCTGATGGTATATCTACGCCGAGGCTGTGGCCCAGTGTCTTGACTCGCCTCATGAATAGGGTCATGCCGGGCTCCCTGTACTGGGGCTCTGGGGCGTTGAACAGAGTCTCCAGGTGCGTCTTGAACTCGTCCAGGGTCGCCGTGGCGCCTCTGAGCGTCATCTCGCGGTGGAACGCCCGTACCCAGTTCTCCCACGCGGCGTCCACATCGTCCGAGAGAAGAATGGTGCCGTGTAGGTCGAAGAAGACGCCCCGGATACTGTCCATTTTCTTTGTATAGGATTGACGAGGTAAAAACGTTAGGTCTGGATGGACTCGACGAGGTCGAGGAGGGTGAACACATCTTCGCTGGCCACCTTGTAGAGGACCCTTGTTCCGTCTCGGCGGCTGTTTAGTATCCCCGCCTGCTCCATGAGCCTGAGGTGCCTTGACACGGTGGGCTGGCTCTGCCCGATCACGGGGAGTATCTCGCACTGGCAGAGCTCACCCTCCCTGAGGAGCTCGATGATCCTGAGCCTGTTGGGGTCCCCAAGGACCTTGAGGGCTCTGGCTTTATCTTCCAGTTCAGCTTCCACGGTTAGAGTCCCCCCGTCAGTAGGCCGTACACGAGTCCTGAGAGGACCGCGGATATAAATGCTAGGAGGCCGTACGTCGCCACTATCCTCCACCCCACGACCCTAGAGGCGGTTAGGCTGTTGGGGATGTCGTAGGGCTGGCCCATGAGCCACGCCACGGTGGCGGCGGGAGTCATGCCCAGGTCCATTAGCGCCTTCCCGAGGACGACTTCGATGAGGGTGGGCGTGTAGAGTGGGCCGCCTAGGAGGGCGGCGACCACGACGCCCTTGGGGCCTGAGAGCCATGTCTTCACCAGGTCTTCGGGGAAGTAAGCCTGGAAGTAGCTGACCATCATGAGGCCGACGAGGAACGTGGGGAGTATCTGTTTGGCTAGGTAGCCACCGAACTTCAAGGCGTTCCAGAGCCTTTCGTCGAGGGGCTCCTTGATGAGGTCCACCGACGCTTGGGTGTTTATGTTGCTTGTGAAACGCTCCTCGAACTCCCTGCCCCATGTGGTCCTGGAGACTATGTAGCCGATGGCCATGGCGCTGGCTGCCCCGGCGGCCATGTCTGCGAGGGCGATGGGCCACCCCATGACCTGCACAGTGATTATGTCGGCCAGCAGGTTGTTGGCAGGGGCCGCCAGCAGGAACGTGAGGGCGGGACCTATGCCGCTCCCGGCGTAGACGAGGCCCGCGAATATGGGCACCATGGTGCAGCTGCAGACACAGAAGACAGGGGCGAGGGCAGTGGCGAACACGTACGCCTTCCAGTCGCCGCTCCCCATGTGCCTGATCATGGTTTCCTGTGGGATGAACTCCTGGAAGAGCCCCGACACTATGAACGCGAAGCCGAGGCAGAGCCACCCGTGCTGGGCGTAGTCCCAGAGGTAGTGGAGAGGTATCATCCAGAGAGGCAGGGCCTTGAGGTCCTCCGACGTGGCCTGGGGGGTGAGGGTGAGCTTAGCTACTATGCTCCACGCCATGAGCCCGATCACGGCTAGGATGAAGCCCAACATTATGGCTGTGCGGGCTAGCCTTTTGGCCTCCATCTAGAGTTCCTTGCGTATCATTCGCTCGATGACGCCTGGGTCAGGGACCTTCCCCATTATCTTGACGACGCCGTTGAGGGCTACGGCGGGTGTACGTACCACACCGAACCTGTCCATGGTCTCCTTGGCCATGACGTCGAGCTTCTCCACCTCGACGTCCACGTCTTCTGCCTGGAGCTTCTCAACCGCCTTCACAGCGTTTTCTAATGTCTGTTTACACCGCTTGCACGCGGGCTCTACGCCGATTATTTCTAGCTTGATTGCCATGCATTCTACGGGAATATTTAGGTATTTAAATATTTAGAAAGTTGAATGTTTACTGTATTTACGTTACTTTAAACGTTCAACAGACGTGGATAAGACAAGGGAATCGGGTCAAGCGCGTGGGGCTCAAGTGATGCCTCGTCTACTCGCTGGGGATGGGCTGTATCTCCATTATCACCTGGCCCGCGGGGTCGGGACACTCCACGTGCCAGGTCCGGGGCATCCAGTCGTCAGGCTCGTCCAGCTTCCTCTGCTTGGCGGGGAGCAGCGGCAGTATGGCGTTGAGGGCCCAGTAGCAGAAGGTCCCCTCGGGTATGCTGAGCCTACCGCCGCGGACGATGAAGTAGTCGCCCACCTCCATGGTGTCGCAGTGTCCTCTGATCTCCTTACACACTATCTTCAGGTCTTGCATGGGTGTTTCCTCTAGATTAGAGGGGTGTTTAAGCGTAGTGGGTATCTAAAGCTGGCCACCAAGATACTGGTAACGTATGGCTATGCTACGTGATTCATTCTTCCAGCAGCCTGTTAATGTTCTCTACATTACCTTCGAGCGTTGATAGCCTGTTGCTCATCGTCTCCAGCTGGCCAGCGATCTTCTCCATCTCCGCGGCTCCCTCGGGCTTGAGCCGCACGATGTACACCGTGAGTATTATCGCCGCCATGACCATGGCTAGGATCACGTCTGCTACGAACTCGAAGTAAAGGAACAGGGCTGAGAGCGCTGTCACGCCAACCCATATGCCTGCCACTGAGGCTCCTCTATAGTCCATTCTTTTTTTCCTCCTTCATTTCGTCTGGTGACAGGTGGATACTGAAGTCCCGCAGCTTGTAGTATCGGAGGGCCCTTGCCTCGTCCTCCAGGGTGACGACCCTGGTCTCGACGAGGCCTGCCTCCCTGAGCTTCTTGAGGTGGACCTTGGCGAGGGCCCGGCTCACGCCGACCTTCTTGGCTACCTCGCTGAGGTACTGCTCGCCCTCGGCGAGGGCCTTGATTATGGCTAGGCGTGTCGGGTGGCCTAGGGCGCTCAGCTTCGCCGCGAGTTCCTCCGTCTCCTTGTCTGTCACTTTCGTACTACATGTAATCAAAACGTTACATATAATCTTTTAGTAATATTGTTCTTGGGTGTCCAAGAACGATGTTTCAAATGTAGGAACCATTGAGAGGAGACGATATATCGTTGGCGGAGATGGTTACGTAGATGATCAGATATGGAACCAGTGTGGCTCATTGTCTCTTGGGGTTACGTATTCTTCTTCGGAGGCTTCATCTTATGGAGCTGGTGGAAGATGAAGAGGAACGGCAAGGCATAGTCTGGTCGTTGGTCGGTTTTCAAGCGGTCCCTAGTCTGAACCCTTATTAATTAATAGCATTTATTGTCTGTGATTTTCGTTGGCGGATAAGAAAGGCGGCCTGTTCAGCTTCGCGCTGCTGGCCATGGTGGCGACCCACGCGTTGATACACGCGGCGGGCAACATGAGGAGCACCATGATCGTGGAGGTAAGGAAGGAGTTCGTGCTCAGCAACATGGAGATAGGGTTGATAAGCGCCATCCCGAGCCTGGTCTCTGTATTGTTCACGCTGCCGGTGGGATGGATGAGCGACAGGTATGGGGCTAAGAGGCTGGTGGCGCTGAGCGTGGGGATGGCGGCGGCGGGGGCGTTGATCGCGGGGTTCACCGTGAACCCGGCCATGTACATCGTCGGGCTCATATTGATGACGCTCACGAGCACCTTCTATCACCCGCCGAGCCACAGCTACACGGCTCGCATGGTGGACATCTCTGACAGGAGCAAGGCCATGGGGTTCCTCAATGCGGGGGGCACCTTCGGGGTGGCATTGGGGCCCCTGAGCATAACTGTGCTCATGGGCTGGTTCGCGTTCCAGTGGAGGCACGTTTACCTGTTCTGGGTGCCCCTCATAGCCCTGGGGCTGGTGCTGGTGCTGTTCCTCCGGGACATGAAGGGCGCCGGCGCGGACGAGGACAACGGCGAACATGTGGAGGGCGAGATGGAGACCCTGCTGAACAGGGACTTCCTGATGTACCTCTCTGCTTCGGGTGTGCGCCAGTTCGCCCTGATGATGATCGGGACCTTCCTGAGCATCTACCTGGCGGACGTGAGGGGTTGGAGCATCACGGACCTGGGCATCATGTTCAGCGCCAGCAGCGTGCTGGGGCTGGCTGCCTCGCCCATCGGCGGCTACATGGCCGGCCGGTTCGGGGACAAGCGGTGGGCCGTGGTTGCGCTGGGGACGAGCTACCTTTTCTATATCGCGGCTTTCTTCACGGAGGGTGTGCTGCCCTTCATGGCGCTGTACCTGCTGTACCGTTTCTGCGGGATACTGGGGATGCCCGCCACGGCTTCCTTGACGGCGAAGCTGAGCCCGCCGCGGCAGATGGGGATGGGGTTCGCCATCAGCTTCCTGCCGAGCAGCGTCGTGAGCGTGGTGGCTCCGGTGGTGGCGGCGTACATCGCGGACGCGTTTGGGCTTTTCCCGATTTTCACGGTGAGCTTCATAGTGATGTATCTGGGGCTCGGGGTGCTCCACTTCGGTGTCAGGGTGAAGTAGCCTATTCGCTTGATCGTAAGCATGATGAGTTATTACAGGTTACCTGTAATAACGAGAAAAATTCTATCAAGGTTAACGTTCCTAGTTACATGGAATTAACCTATACTATATTATGAGGACTTTAAACGCATCCTTATTAGAGCAGCCGCTACCACGACCCAGTACCCGTAGTTGGGCAGGGTGAGGAAGACGCTTACCCAGTAGCCCTCCTGAACGTAGAACACGATGACCAGCCCTATGCCCAGCACAAGCATCAAAGCCCCCAACAGGTTGTAGCCCTTCAAGACCTCCCTGTCCCTGTACGCCGTGTAGATCATCAGGAACCCGGAGATGAACAGGAAGAAGTTGCCGGCGTCGAGCGTGGTAGGCATAGAGACGTATCCGGCATCCAAGCATATAACAAGCCTGATTAACCACGGTGCCTCACCGAGAAACATGGACAGAAAACTCGTCATAGGCTATACCGTGGCCGCGATGGTAGCCATGATCGTGTTCACCGTATACGGATTAACAACGAGCATGCCGGACAACGTGTACACCCGGCACGGCCTGCCCTTCACGTGGGGGACGCACCAGACGGTCACCATAGTAGGCCCCGTGGACACGTGGACCGTGAGGCTGAACGCGCTGGTCGGCGACCTGGTCTTCTGGTCCGCCGTAGCCCTGACGGGCCCGCTATTTATGACCAGAAAAGGAAGCCCCGAGAATGGGGGCTAGGTGATGACGCCCTTCTTCCTCAGCGCCTCGATCTCATCGGCACCGTAGCCCAGCCCGGATAGTATCTCCTCGTTGTGCTGGCCGAGGCTGGGCGCCGCGCATACGTCGGCCGGCGTCCTGGAGAACTTGACGGGGAAGTTGGGCTGTCGGACACTCCCCGCCCTGGGGTGATCGATCTCCACGATCATTCCACGGGCCTTGACCTGGGGGTCCTCGACCACCTCGTCCAGTTGATACACCGGCGCCACGGGGACGTTGGCGGCGACGAGGGAATCCACGACGCCCCGCATCGTCTTATCAGAGACCCACTCCTGCAGCTCCTCGTTGGACTCCAGCTCCCTGCCCGTCAGCTCCTTGAGCCGGTCAACCTGGCCGCCCTCCGCCGCCACGTAGACGTAGCCGTCCACCGCCTTGAAGAACCCGAAGAGAATCCCGGCTGTCGGCCTGTCCCTCCATATCTCCCAGGCGAGCTTGCCCTCCACCAGGTAGTTGGAGATGGGTATCCCGGTCATGGCTATCATGCAGTCGAGCTGCGCGACGTCCACGAGCTGCCCCTCCCCCGTCCTGTCCCTGTGCCTGAGGGCCGCGAGTATGCCGACCACGGCCCACATCGCGGGGTCGAGGTCGCCGTGCCACTCCGCCGGCCTGACGGGCGGCCCCTCCGGGTCCACGATGTCGCCGGTGATCCTCATCCACCCCGACATGGCCTCCGCGACGGGGGCGAAGCTGGGCCTATCCCTGTAGGGACCGTCCACGCCGAAGCCGCTGAGGGCCGCGTATACTATGTCCGGCTTCCTCATGCGCAGGTCCTCGTAGCCCAGCCCCAGCTTCTCCATGGTGCCCCTCTTGAAGTTCTCGACGACGACGTCCGCGTCCTCGAGGAGCCTGAAGAAGATTGTCTTGCCTTCCTCGCTCTTGAGGTTGATGGTCATCCCCTTCTTGCATCTGTTCAGGTACATGAATGGGGAGCTCTCGCCGTTCACTAGGGGAGGGTAGAGCCGGGACATCTCGCCCCACGGCGGCTCGATCTTGATGACCTCGGCGCCCATGGACGCGAGGACCATGGTCGTGTAGGGGCCGTAGTAGACGTGGCTCAGGTCGAGGATCGTCACACCGTCGAGTAGCGATGCCAAGTCACTGCCTCCTAGCATATCTCCCCGCCGTCGAGGGCGAGGAGCCTGTCCCAGTTATCCGTGGTGATCCGCTGAATGGTGTCGGTCTCGGCGTCGGTGAGGTGCCTGAACCTACCCTGCAGCTTCAGCGCCTCCGAGACGGGCGCCAGCTCCTTCGGCTTGTAGGTGAGCTTGAAGCGTCTGCCGTCTTCTATCTCGTAGAGGGGCCAGAGCCCCGACTGGACCGAGAGCCGTGACACCTTTATGGCGTCCTTTGGGTCGAACCCCCAGCCCGTGGGGCACGGCGCGTGCACGTGCATGTACTTGAAGCCCTTGAGCTTTTTGCCGTACATTATCTTGGCTGTGAGGTCCTCGGGGTACGCCACCGAAGCCGTGGAAACGTAGGGAACCCTGTGCAGCGCCAGTATGAACGGCAGGTTCTTCTTGGCCTCGCTCTTGCCGCGGTTAGACCCGGTCACGGGCGTCGTCGCGCTCCTAGCCAGGTAGGGCGTCGAGCTGCTCCTCTGTCCGCCGGTGTTCATGTAGGCCTCGTTGTCGTAGGTGAACCAGAATATGTTCTCGTTCCTCTCCGCGGCCGCCGAGAGACCCTGGAAGCCTATGTCCACGGTGCCGCCGTCGCCGATGAGGCCCGCTATGGTCACGTCCTCCCGGCCCATGAGCTTGTAGCCGCGGGAGAGGCCCGTGAGAAACGCCGCGGCGCCCTCGAAGGCCGGCGCGTAGAAGCTGGGCACCCTGATGTTCATGAAGCCCGGCGCGCATGACGCCACCTCCACTCGGACAGAGTTCCTGCCCAGCGCCTTGTAGATCAGCCTGCCCACGATGCTGCCTCCGCAGCCCTGGCACGCCGGGTTCCCTGGCCAGACGGCCTCGTCATCGGGTATGTCGTTTATGCTCATTCTCTTGCTCACTATACTTACCTCCCAACCCAGGTGACGAGAGGCTCAACAGTCTCGCCTCTCGCCGCCCTGAGCGTCCTCTCCGCTATCTTGGCTATGTCTTGGACACGGACCTCGTTGCCGGCGAGGCCCACGTGGTAACCGTGGACCTTGGGCCGCTCCTCCAGGCCGTAGAGGGCGCTCCGTATGCTATTGTACGCCACGCCGCCCTCGCCGAGGCTGATGTTCCTGTCCAGGACGCCGATGGCCTCGATTTTTTCGCCTATCCGCGCGAACTCCTCGGCGGGGAACGGCCTCATGGCCTTGAGCTTGACGAGGCCCACGGGCTTCCCGTCGCCCCTGAGTCTGTCCACGGCGGCGCGGGCCGTGCTGGCTATGGTGCCCATGGCCACTATGACGGCCTCCGCGCCGTCGCACCGGTACTCGTCCACGAGGCCGCCGTAACTGCGGCCGAACCGCTTCCCGTACAGCTTGTCCACCTCCTTGATGACCGTCTTGGCCCGGGTCATGGCCTCCTGGTGGGCGCGCCACCTCCACTGGAGGTCGTGTCCGGCGCCCCACTTCACCATGGTGAGGTGCGAGTAGTTCTCGTCGGCGGGGAGCGGGGTGAAAGGCTCGTCGATGCCCCTGCCCTCGCCCCAGTGCCTCTTGTAGATCTCTATGTCGTCGTCGAAGTTCTCTGGGAGGACCGGATACTCGCCCACGTAGGGCGGCAGATACTCGTCCACCTCGCTTTGGTCGGGGATGGCCACCGGCTCGGCCGTGTAGCTGAGCACGTAGCCGTCGAGGCCGAACGCGACGGGCAGCCGCACCTTCTCGTCCTCGGCCACCCTGTACGCCATTATCCCTGTGTCCAGGACCTCCTGGTTGTTCTCGCAGTACAGCTGTATCCAGCCCGTGTCCCTCTGGGCCAGCAGGTCGGTGTGGTCTGGCCCCATGGTCCTGACGCCGCGGTTGGCGACGGCCATGACCACTGGGAGCCTGTAACGGGCGGTGCCGTGGAGCGCGTGGTGCATGTACAGCAGCCCCGGCCCAGACGTGGCGGTGAACGCCCGGGCCCCCGCGATGGACGCCGCCATGCAGACCAGTTGGGCGGTTATCTCGCCCTCCACGTTCACGAACTCGGCGTCCAGCTCGCCGCTGGCCACCATGTCCGACAGGTACTGGACTATGGTGGTCTGCGGCGTTATGGGGTACGCGGAGATGAGCCTGGCCCTCGCCAGCTTCACCGCGTACGCCACGGCCTTGTTGCCCACCATTACCTCAGACTTCAACGCTTAGACCTCCTCCAGCTTCATCTCTATTGCCCCCACAGGGCACTCCTCGGCGCATATGCCGCAGCCCTTGCAGTAGCGGTAGTTCACCTCTGCCTTGCCCCCGACCATCTTTATCGCGGTCTCGGGGCAGTATACCCAGCAGCGCTTGCAGCCTATGCACTTTTCCCGGTCTATCGTCGGGGTGTAGACCCGCCAATCGGAGACGTCCCTAGAGTACGATATTATGGGCTCCGTGGACTCGGCCTCCCCGCGCGCCATCCTGGGCACGCCCGACGCGTCCATGGGCTCGGAGACCTCCTCGTACGCTTGGCGCATGGCCAGGATGTTGGACTTAACTATCCTCTCGGGGAACTCGCTCCTCACGGCCTCCTCCAGCGACGCCAAGCCGACGAGACCCGTTACCTTGGCGAAAGCCCCTAGTATGGCGGTGTTGGTGATGGGCCGCCCCAGGGTCTCCAGGGCTATACTGGTGGCGTCCACGGTGGCGACCCTGAAGCCGCCGCCGAGTCCGGCCTCCAGGTAGGAGCCCGGGTGGTTCACCAGCACCAGTCCGCCTTTCTTCAGGCCCTGGGTCACTTCAACCGTCTTGCCCAGCAGGGGGTCCAGGACGACGACTATGTCGGGCTCGTGGACCAGGTCCCTCTCCTTGATGAACTCGTCGGATATCCTGCAGAACGCGACCACCGGCGCCCCCCTCCGCTCCGTCCCGTACTGGGGTATGGCCTGGGTGTGCTTGCCTTCTATGTGGACGGCCGAGGACAGCATCCTGACGCCGGTCACGGCGCCCTGGCCTCCCCTGCCGTGGAAACGTATCTCGATCAATGGGTCATGCTCCTTCGAATGAATTTATTGTATGGGTATTAAACGTTTAACCATCATGAAGCATGGCCCCTGGAAGCCAAACCACAAATAGACACCGGGGGACTGTGACGTGGAGATAGGGTTGAGGTATCCCGTCACCCCAGCCACGAGGCGGCTCGACGAGGCGAGCGTCGAGTACACCAGGCACCTCTACGATTACAGGCGGTCCGGCGCCGTGGAGGCGGCCAGGCAGATGGGGGTGGACGAGCACGCTGTCGTCAAGACCCTGGTCATGGAGGACGACGCGGGGAACCCGTTCATCGTGCTCATGCACGGCGAGAAAGAGGTGAGCCTCAAGGAGCTGGCGCGTGCGATTGGTGCCAGAAACGTGGAGACCACGAGCAGACGGGACGCCCAGCGCCTCACCGGCTACACGGTGGGAGGCATAAGCCCCTTCGCCACCAAGAGACGGCTACCCGTCTACGTACAGTCCACGATACTGGGGCTGCCCTACCTCTACATCAACGCTGGGCGCCGAGGCTTCATCGTGGGCATGAAGCCCAAGACCCTAGTCAGCCTCCTCGACCCTGTGCCCGTGGACGTAGCGCGTTAGGAAGCCTCAAAGATTTTTTAAACCCAAGAAGACGTAATGGGGGAAGCGGTGTAAACATTGACCAAGTATGACGGCATACTCATCAAGAACGGGTTCCTGCTCACCATGCAGGGTGACGGCCTCGGCACCATAGAGGACGGCGCCGTAGCCATAGAGGGGGAGAACATCGTCGCGGTGGGCCCCACTGACGAGGTGGAAAAGGCGTACGGCGGCGCCGAGAAGGTCATCGACGCGCGGGGGAAGGCGGTTCTGCCGGGCTTCGTGGACGGCCACATACACACTGGGCTCAGCCTCCTCCGAGGCGAGGCCCAGGACGTCCCCGAGATAGAGTGGATGCTCAAGACCATGGCGCCTTTCACTAAGTACAGGAAGCCCGAGCACGCCGTCAAGGGCACGGCGCTGGGGGTGCTGGAGGCCGTGAAGGCCGGGACCACCACTTTCGGCGAGATAGGCGGCGACATGGGGGCAGCCGCCGAGGAGGTGTTCATACCCTCCGGCGTCCGGGCTAACCTGGCCAACACCATCAACGAGATCGGGCCCGGCAGCAGGCCCGACGCCAACAAGCCCTACATATTCTACGAGGACGTAGGCGAAGCAAAGTTCAGGGAGGCCCTGGAGCTCATCGAACGCTACGACGGCAAGGGCGACGGCAGGATCACGTGCATACTGGCGCCCCACGGCGCCGACATGATGAGCAAGGAGCTGCTGCTCAGGGTCAAGGAGAAGGCCAAAGAGCTGGGGAAGCTGGCCCACATCCACGTCGCCCATGGGGGCCGCGAGGAGATACAGATGAGGCTACGGTACGGCACCACCACCATAAAGTATCTCGACAGCATCGGCTACCTGGACGACGGCCTCATCGCGGCCCACTGCCACCAGACCACCGACGACGAGGTGGCGCTACTGGCCAGCCGCGGCGTCAGGTACGCGTCGTGCCCCGCAAGCATAGCCGGAATCGACGGCATCACCCCGCCCCTGGCCCTGTTCCTCCTGAGCGGCGGAAGGTACGCCACCATCGGCAGCGACCAGGCGCCGGGCAACGGCCACCACAACATGCTCGTGGAGATGAAGGTGGCGGCGCTCCTCAACAAGACTCGGCACAGGGACCCCACGCTGCTGCCGGCGTGGAAGATGCTGAGGCTCGCAACCGCCGACGGAGCCGCGACGCTGGGCCTCGGTGACACGGTGGGCAGCCTGGAGCCGGGGAAGAAGGCCGACGTCATACTGCTGGACCTGAAGGCGCCCCATATGACGCCGGTGCTGCTGAGGCCGGTGAGGAACGTGGCGCCTAACATAGTGTACAGCGCCAGGGGCGACGAGGTCACCGATGTGTTGATCAACGGCGCCATGGTCGTCGAGGACCGGGTGGTAGCCACTATGGACGAGGAGAAGGTCGTCGCGGAGGCCCAGAGGGCCGCCGAGGAAATAGCGTACAACGCCATCGATGACTACATGGCGGCGGACAGCGTCCTCGCCAAGGCCGCCCGGAAGGGGCTCATATAGCCCCTCGCTCCAAGCGTCTGCCCTCGGTCCATATAGCAAATATCAAGCCACCTATGACGGCGAGGGCGTAATGGTATGGGTTGAAGGACAACAGCTGATAGACGAACTCCTCCAGCAGGATGTCGGCTATCGAGAGGTCCTCCAGAAGGAAGCCCCAGAGGGGCAGCATGCTCACCAGGGAGCCTATGATCTTTCCGGCGAGGAAGCCGCCGAGGAACGCCACCACGTGCTCACGGTTCACCGCGTAAGCCATGGTATTGATGGACGGGGGATTTCTATTAAAGCCCTAGCCTAAGCTGCGTTGGAGGAGCTGAACCAGGCCGGGTTTGCCCACCGCGCCCACCGTCTGGCCCGCGGGCTGGCCGCCCCTGAAGACGATGAAGTTGGGGATGCTCATGACCCTGTACTGCATGGCCGTGCCCCGGTTGTGGTCAACGTCCAGCTGGGCTATGTACGCCTTGCCCTTGTACTCCGCTGCCAGTTGTTGGATCACGGGGGCCATCATCTTGCACGGGGCGCACCACTCGGCCCAGAAGTCCACCAGCACGGGCTTGTCTGCTGTGGATATTGCTTGCTGGAAGGTGGCGTCCGTCAGCTGGTTCACCTGGCCGTCCCGCAGCAGCGACGGCTTCTCGGGTTTGTGGGCCATCATCCGCCGCATCATCTGCCGCTTTATCTTCTCAAGCTCGTCGTCCACGCTCATCAGAGAGACGTTATAGACGGGTGGATTATGAAGGTTGCCCGTCCAGGCTGATCAGTTACGCCCTGCCCATGAAATACCGTTATTCAAGGCGAGAGAACGTGCTTGCGGAAGATATTTACCCTCATAGGAACTTTAAAAAAATTAATTCGTCAAGCGAGGGTTGAAGGTTGACCAAGATACTCAAACTGTCTTTAGCTATTATTCTCCTGCTATCTTGTCTAGAAACCAGGGATGTCGGCTTAGGCGTGGATTCGGCTGAAAGTTTTGAGGTCTACACCCCTCAGGGTTTGATCACTTGGTGGCACTGCGAGGACGATACCCTTGACGGCGTCGGCCGCAACGACTGCGACGACAACGTGTTGTTCGATGAGGGCTACCTCGGTAGGGGGTGGCGCTTCGACAGCACCCACTACCTGAACAGCCCGGGGTACGACATCAACGAGGCTGAGACGATTACCATCGAGGGGTGGGTGAAGCCGGACATGTTGCCCCCAGGCACGTTCATAAGGTTCATCACCTACGTCGGCGAGGCCGAGGTGAAGGCGGTTGTGCGGTACGACGGCACCGCAGGGCCCGGTACGCTCCACTTCTACATCGGCTACAACGAGACGCTCCACCACATCTGGGCGAGGGGGGTGCTGCGGGTGGGCGAGTTCCAGCACTTCGCGGCCACCTACGACGGAAAAACCATGCGTCTATACCTAAACGGGGAGAAGGTCGGCGAGAACGAGGTCGAGGGAGAACTCCAGAAAGGCCGACACATGATCATCGGCTCCATGACGGAGCCTTTCTACGGCGTGCTCGACGAGATCAGGATATACGACAGCGCCCTCAACGAGACCGAGATTAAGCGTATACATCAATCGTACCAGGCCGTCCTCCCGCACACGCTATACAACTTCAGGAGGCTCACCGACCACTCCGAGAACTACCGGTATGTTACCGCGGGAGAAGGATGCGTTGCCTGGATGGCCAAGGACGGGAACTACGACATATACCTGTTCGACGGGGCGTCGGTCACCCGAGTCACCGAGAACGACGAACTCGCTTTAAACCTCGCGCTTAACGGGGGAAGGCTCTTCTGGCAAGCGTGGGGGGACTGGAACGGCTCCGAGATATTCATGTACGACATCGGCAGTGGCGAGACGACGCGGCTGACGAACAACACATACAAGGAGCGCGACGCATCGATCCACGGAGACCTGGTGGCGTACAGCATGGCGGTGGAAGGCTACAACTCGGAGATATACCTCCAGAGGATTTCAGACGGCTCCGTCATGAAACTGACCGACAACAGCTACCCAGATAACGGCCCTCGGATCTGGGGCGACGTCGTCGCCTGGACGGGGGACTACGGCGACCTCGAGTCCAGCGGCGGTAGGGAGGGGTACGGCGAGGTGTACTACTGCAACGTCTCGTCCGGCGTGGTCTTCCGGCTGACGGACGACGACATCACGGACTCGGTGCTCGACGTCGAGGACGGCGTCATCCTCTTCGTGAGGAGAGACGCGGTTGACACCCTCTACCTCTACGACGTCAGGTCGGATGACCTCTACAACATCTCGGACATCGACAGCACCCCAGTAGAGCTCCCGGTGATAAGCGACGGGTTCGTGGCCTGGTCGGGGTGCGACCCCTCATACCCTTATGCGGACTCGGAGATCTACGTGTACGACATCGGCGCCCACGAGAGGCGGACAGTCACGGTGAACTCCGCGGGAGACAGCCACCCAAGCTACTCCGCGGGCGAGTTGGTCTGGCAAGGGAACGATGACGGGGACTACGAGATCTATCGATACGACCTCGATTCGGGGAGGACCGTCCAGCTTACGTTCAACAACGAGAGCGACCACGATCCCATCGCGGAGGGCGGCATGGTCGTCTGGAGGGCCTGGGACGGGCAGCATGAGGACATAATGGCGGCGATGCCATACGTCAAGGCTGGGGACACGGCCTTCACGGAGCCGGAGATCGTGGCAACGGTCGATCAACCTAGCCCCGAGGAAACAGGCGAGGTCGATGGAGGCTCGATGGATGGCGAGAGGCCGGGCATCGAGACGATGGCGATCGCTGCCTTGGTTTTGATCTGTGTAGGAGTCTTGTTGGTGAGGAGACTCTCCCATAAATGATCCTGAGACATGTTTTTTCTCTTACAATTATAGGTGTAACCGTTTACACGATCTAGCCCGATCGGACATTAAACCTCAATCACGAGCGTCGAAAGGTAAATAGACAAGGTTGCCCCGTCTGGAGCCCTCCAGTTCTCCTCTTATAAGCTCTAACTGATTAATCAAACGTCTCCTTTGAATCCTCGACGAGCCTCCTCTACTCCTCGTCGATATTGAATATCGCCTTCCTTTCGAGGAGTTAATCGCATCTATGATCACCAAGTACGACCTACATCAAGATTAAAATGGTTGCATGTAAAGCGATATTAATTTCTTTAGGCAGCAACATCGGGAAATATTCTCAATACTATATCAAGGAGAATAAATGTTCTCCATTAACATCATGTTGAGTCTGATTCAAGGACAATTTTATTTCTCGAAAACACTTTTCAAGAGAGGCACCTCGTTAATTCACGATGGAACTCGAGGAAGATACATACTCAAGTATATTTAATGCATTAAAACATCCTATACGCCGAAGAATATTAAGGATAATAGAAAACAAGCCAACAACGTATACTGAGATCCAGAACCAGCTCAACATCGACAACGGTCTACTCAACTACCATCTTGAAAACATGAGAAGCCTATTGACGAAGACCGAGAACGGTAAATATACGCTATCTGAGTTTGGAGGCGGAGCCACAAGGCTTCTAAAAAAAGTAGAGCAACCTTCCTCAAACCAGGGTGGTGATCTCTTCGGAATAAATCCCCTCTATATTAAGTACATTATGATCGCGCTCATAGTCTGTCTGGGCGCATTATCTTTTCAATACATAAAACTGGATAATAGATACAATGTGTTGGAGACACAAATTGCCGCTTTAGAACTGGAAATAGCCGAGGATCAGAAGAATCTAGAACAAGATATAGTGTATGAGACACTGAAAATAGCTCTCATTGAAGAAATGATTCCAGACTTTAACATGTTAACTCGTAATACTAACTCCGTTATATTATCAACAGAGTTAATAGAGGATGTGGATGTGCCAAGCAGAGTCGGTGGCTACAAGATTATCCTCATGAGTCCTCAAGAGATTGAGGCTAAAGCTGACGCGGAAGGAGACTTTCAGTACCTCGTATTCACTAGATATGATCTAAATCCAAAGAACATTATGATCACCATCAATACCGCTGGTGTATTCGATGCGGGTGGTGGTATAACTATACAGTTTAGATTAACCGGTACAATATATTCAATGTGGATAGCATGATAGCATACAGCTTCATGTAATAGAGTCAGAGCCTATGGGAACCGTGTGCCATGTACCCTGACGAAAAATGTGGGAAGGCTATTTCTTAAGGCTCTCGGCGTAGTCGGGGCGCGTCGAGTCGTACTTGTGGGCGCCCTCGGGGTCCCCGGTGACGTTCACCAGATACTCCTCGTAGCCCGCCCAGTCGCCAGCCTTCTCGTGGAAGTCTATGTAGTTCTGGGGCATGGGGTGGGTGCCCACGACCACCGGCAGCCCAACGTACTCCTCGATGTAGCGTTTATGGTCCTCGATGTAGGGGCACGGCGGGTAGCCCGCCAGGTAGCACGACGCTAGGTAGATGACCTCGGCCCCGTACTTCTTCATGTCGGCGGGGGAGAACTCCAGCCTCTCCCCGGGGCAGCCGCCGCAGGTTATCCATCCCACCACCTCGATGGGCTCGTCCTCGGCGACGTCCTTGAAGACGCCGTCCCGCTCGTTGATGGACCTGAAGCACTTGTTGCCCGTGCATTTCCGGTTCCTGTCACAGATCATTATGCCTACCTTGACCAAGGTGGATCAACAAGGGTTGTTAGCCGAGCCTAAAAACGCTTCCCTGTCAGGCCCCGCTGATACTCTTTATATTCCGTGCCGCGTAGAAGGTTGCCGACGCCTTGACAGATGAGAACGTCTTCTCCCAGCTGTGCCGCCCCGTCCAGAGGCTCATAGACCAGAAGGGGTTCGAGAACCCCACTGAGCCCCAGCGACGGCTCATACCCAGGGTACTGGAGGGCAGGAACGTGCTCCTCATCTCGGCGACGGCCACGGGGAAGACCGAGGCCGCCATGCTGCCGGTGCTCCACAGGTTCCTGCTCGCAGGAGGCCGCCAGCCGGGCATCAGCATAATATACATCACGCCGCTGCGGGCCCTGAACAGGGACATACTTGAGAGGATGACGTACTGGTGCAACAGGCTGGACATCAGGCTCGGGGTCCGCCACGGCGACACCAGCCAACGGGAGCGCAGCTACATGAGGCGAAGCCCCCCGGACATGCTCATCACCACCCCGGAGACGCTGCAGGCGGTGCTGCAGGGCCGCACCATAAAGAACCACCTGAAGACGGTGAGGTGGATCATAGTGGACGAGATCCACGAGCTGGCAGACAACAAGAGGGGCAGCCAACTCAGCCTCGCCCTGGAGCGGGTGAGGGCGGTGGCCGAGAACGAGATCCAGTTCATCGGGCTCAGCGCCACCATAGGCAGCCCCGAGCGGGTGGCCCAGTTCCTGGTGGGCGAGGGCCGCGACGTAGAGATCGTCCAGGTCTCGGCGCTCAGGGACACCCGTTTCGACATAGTCTACCCGGAGCCGGGGCCGGAGGACGAGGAGCTGGCCAGGAAGCTGTTCACCCACCCCGAGGTGGCCGTACGGCTCAAGGTGATGAAGGACCTCATAGAGCAGCACGACACCACGCTGATATTCACAAACACCAGGAGCACCAGCGAGGCCCTGACCAGCAGGTTCAACGTCTGGGACACCGAGTTCCCCCTGAGCATCCACCACGGCAGCCTCGCCAAGACCAGCAGGATAGCCACCGAGAGGGGCCTCAGGGCCGGCGACCTCAGAACCGTCATCTGCACCAGCAGCCTGGAGCTGGGCATAGACATAGGCGCCATAGACCTGGTCATACAGTACAACAGCCCCAGGCAAGTGACCCGGCTCCTCCAGCGAGTGGGCCGCAGCGGCCACAGCATAACCGAGACCAGCAAGGGCGTCATCGTGGCGATGAACAGCGACGACGCCCTGGAGAGCATGGTCATCTGCCGCCGCGCCTTGAAGGAGATAATGGAGCCCCTGGTGGTCCCCGAGAAGCCGTACGACGTCCTGGTGAACCAGATCATAGCCGAGCTCATGCAGCGCAGCAGGCTCTACTTCCTCCAGGTGAAGAACCTGTTCGACCACGCCTACCCGTACAGGGACCTCACCGAGGACGACGTACTCGCCGCGGCCAGGTACATGCACGACAGGTTCCCCCGGCTGGCTTGGCTCAGCGAGGAGGACGAGGTCATGATCAAGCCCCGCAGCAGCCGCAAGACCATGTACAGGTACTTCTTCAACAACCTATCCATGATACCGGACGAGAAGGACTACCTGATAGTGGACGTGGAAGACGACGGCGCGGTCGGGATACTCCAGGAGGCTTTCGTGGCCGAGTACGCGAAGCCCGGCGTCAAGTTCACCCTCAGGGGCCGCCCCTGGAAGATACTCAACGTCCACAACGACAAGATATACGTGAGGAGCGAGGACGACCCCACGGGCGCCATACCCAGCTGGGTGGGCGAGCAGATACCCGTGCCCCTGGAGGTGGCGCTGGAGGTGGGCGAGATCAAAGGCTACGTGGAGACCAGCCTCGACCAAGGCATGACGGCGGACGAGATAGCCGCCGAGCTCCACCTCCGCTACCCCGCCAACGTCGAGACCGTCAAACGGGCCATCAAGGAGCTCGCTGAGCACCATCGGGAGGGCTACAGGGCCCCCACCGACACCCGTGTGGTGGTGGAGGACTGGGAGGACAACGTCATCATACACGCCAACTTCGGCAGCATGGCCAACAGGACCCTCGCCAGGATCGTGGGCCACCTGATAAGCGAGGAGACGGGGTACCCCGTCGGCGTCCAGCAGGACACCTACATGGTGATAACCCAGACGGTGGGCGACGTGGACGCCCGGTACGTCGCCGGGATGCTCAGGAGCCTAGCGGACGGCGACATGGAGGCCGTGGTGGGGGAGGCCGTCACCAAGACGGGGCTCTTCAAGAAGCGTCTCATCAACGTCGCCCGTAAGGCGGGGGCCCTCAGCAAGTTCGCCAACTTCAGCAACATAACCCTGGGGCGGCTCATGAAGAGCTTCGAGGACACCATCATATTCGAGGAGGCCATGAAGGACACCCTCAGGCAGGACCTGGACGTCGAGGCCACCATGGGGCTCCTCCGGCGCATGGCCGACGGCGACATCGAGGTCACGGTGCTGGACACCGGCGGCGAGGTGAGCCCCCTGGGCAAGCTGGGCGTCGAGAGCATCACCATGAAGACCGACATAGTGCCCCCCGAGAAGCTGACAAGGATCATCATGGAGTCGGCGAAGGCCCGGATATACAACGAGACCCGGGTCCTCGCCTGCTTGGGGAGGCGTGACTGGCTGGAGGAGCGGCAGGCCAAGGACTACCCCGAGGAGATAGTGTGCCCCGTGTGCGGCTCCACCGAGGTGGGGGTCTTCGACAGGGGCATGGAGGAGGTGGCCGAGCTCCAGTCCACCACCAGGAGGAGCAGGAAGGAGCCGCCCAGGTGGTGGAGCAGGGGCGTGGACGCCTCCAAGCTTGTCTCAATGTACGGCCGGAGGGCGGCCATAGTGGCGTCGGCGAAATACGTGGACCTCACCGAGGCGTGGGACATCCTCGCCGAGACCCAGGGCGAGGGAGACGAGTTCTTCGAGCGCATCGTCGAGGCCGAGCGAGAAGCTCTGCGCAGGCGCTTCATGTGACTACCACGGCTTTCATCCAGTTGTATATCTAGAGATATGGTTGTTACATGGAACAGTATACTGTGAGTTTCTTTAATAATTAATAGGATTAATACTATAGGAATATAGTAAAGGTTAATAATCCTTATAATAGGGTACCCTATACCTAACTAGTAGGTGAACTATCTATGTTGCCTAGGCCAATGCCAGAAATAACGGGTGAAGATGCAAAAGCATTCAAAGAGGAAGATACGAAGCCTCTACCTAGGGAACAGAAGGATTATATCAAACACTGTAGACAAGTTTACGAGACCCTCAAACCCAAATAATCAGGTGTCTTCAATAATTGATACCTGAGAAATTTACTTTCGAACATTTTGAAGAAGGTATAAAGATTTTATCAGAAGAACACGACTTATCGGAGTTCTGTTGTGACTTTGAGGATGAGAGTGGAGTAGATGACTTCATCCATTTTGAGGCACTTGGGTTTCAAACATTACAGTTAGGTACAACATATTTATTTTATTATAAAGAAAAATGTTTAGGTTTTATAACACTAGCTATGGCTTCTATCAGACTTAAAGAACTAGAAGAAGAGGAAGCAGATAAGATGGGTGAAAAAGCTATTTCTAGTTTTCCTTCATTATTAATAGGACAGCTTGGAACACATAATGATTTCAGGAGAAAGGGGATAGGGAGCATATTGATAGAATTTGCTTTAGGAATGGCAGATTCATTATCTAATCAAATAGGATGTAGATATGTATCATTGGTAACAAGACCTGGTTTAGTACATTTTTATCAAAAATTAGGGTTTAGTACCAAAAATCCCGGAAAAGAAAGAGTAGTAATGGCTCAGAGAGTTGGATAATTGGAGCGCATTTCCGTCTGTCTGCCTTGTTTCCTAGAATCTTATTTACGGTGTAATATGCGCTGTGACTGTTGATAGGTTGGCCGATATCACTGGCGTTATCACTACCTAGAATACACACGCTCTTTGTACAAATAATCTATAAATTTGAACAGAAAATTACATATAAATATACATATTACACTAAGACATATGTCCACAAAAGAAAACCTTCTATATGAATTATCAGTGAGAAAACTAAGAGCATTAGCAAAAGAGAATAACGTATCATTAGTCATTGAAGGGTTTTTTGGAGATAGTAAAGCCACTACAAAAGATGAGATAATCGAGGTATTAGCAAAATCGAGGAAAGTCACAAAAAAGAAGATTCAAGAAAAAATATCAGGAAAATCAACCGCTAAGAAGATGACAAGACCGAAGAGAAGGAGAATGCTTGCTCATGACAGGTCAGTGATCCTAGAAAGGCAGAATGGTAAATGCGATAAATGTGGAAAAGACCTCGACCTTATCCATAAACTGTATGAGATTGACCATAAGGATGCTTTAGCTGATGGTGGAGAGGATTCTTTAGATAATTATCATGCTTTGTGTTTAGAATGCCATAGGAAGAAAACGAGAAGAGAGACCACAAGGAGGGCTAAAGCAAGGAGGAAAACTTCAGCAGCATCCAAAAAAGCTAGCAAGCAAAAGACAGTGTATAAATGCAAGTTATCTGCAAGCGATAGGGAGTGGGAGTGTGGAAAGAAAAGACCCTCAAGTTCATGTCTTAGAAGAGAAACGCTTTTTGGTAGCGAAAGGTGCGAATATCTAACAGTAAGTAAAAAATAGAGAAGATATTATCACGAGCACCCTTTGTACACGCTCCAGCAGTCGCATAAATGGGTTTAATCGCTATGTTTGTGTTCTCGAAATAGCACCCAGAAAATGGAAATAAAAGCGAGTACAGTACCTGTTTGCACTTGTGGATTAGTATAGAATAAAACCAGTAAATACAGTAATGTCACTGTTAGAAAAGAGTGCATGCAGGTTATTCCTTCGCTAAATGTGATTTTTCTAACCAAACCATGGCGTGCTTGAGTGTACCCATCTAGGAGGACCCCCAGCCAACAACAGATTAGGATATACTGTGGTAACCATTTCCTCAAGTAATCCATTCTTAAATCTAAAATCCGAGCCTGGGATACTTTTTCAGCTAAGGCTGTGAGTTCAACTGGTTTTTCGGATAATAAAAGTAATTTCAAAAATACCCTGTCACCTCGCTCATCATACATATACAAAAAAGCCCTCTCTTCCGATGTTGGCTCTCGCGGGATTCTAACCTGGATTGCGCTAAATGACGGCGCTTTAAAGAAGCCTCGATAATAGTTGCTTATCCCCGCGCGCACAGAGTTGCTTATCCTATTCCATTTATTATCATGTAGTAATATGGGATTATCATCGCTGAATTCATCTATGAAACTGATACTTCCCCGATAATCGATAACGGTCGCCTCAATAACCTGAACTGCATGCTCAGTCATCCCACGATGTGGTAATCCCGCATCTTGATAATCGATAAATATCTTTCCAATACATGCGCGCCCATCCCACATACTTCCCCATGCTTTCAGCTCACTTGTCACAACCCAGGAACCATTAACGTATTCATAGTAAGTATCAATACCGGATATGCGTGCATGCATCGGAGTGTAGCATGGCTCAGTATAGATGAAATAGTTAGGACCATATATTAGATATAAAATCGTAACAAGAACTAGGGTTATTCTAACAATTTTTCTCCTAGATACCACGCTTCAAGCTTCCATTATATCTAAATAAAGAATATGGAGTGGATGACTGATCCTTTTATCTCTATATTCCTTTGTTACAATATGTGAAATTCGATATCCTTGTTACATGGAATAAATACAACCTCGAAAATAGTGCACCAAACTGTTTACTCATGATTCATTATTACCAAGAGCCCCAACACAACACACCCAAAAAAGTAATAATAACTAAAATAAATTAACCAAACCCCAGAAAAAACGCTTATAATAAGTAACCAATTATAAGGAAAAAACAAACTCGTCGCCCCTCAACACGATGAACACACCCACATGCGATCTCACACCCACGAGGAGCATAACCCAGCCCACTCATTCAGCAAATCATATAGGGCGTCGAAGCAATCCTCAACCCATGAAGAAGATCGGGATGCTCACCATCGGCCAGAGCCCCAGGAACGACATCGTCCCCGGCCTCATGGAGATACTGGGCGAAGGCTACGAGATCTTCGAGGCGGGCGCCCTAGACGACCACACCCTCGACGACATCAACAAGATCGACCTCAACCCCGACCACTACATACTCGTAAGCCGTATGCGGGACGGCACCGAGATCAAGATCACCAAGAAGTACGTCGTCCCCCTAATGCAGAGACAGCTGGATAAGATCGAGGCCCAGGGCGTCAGGCTCACCGTGGTCATGTGCACCGGCAAGTTCCCCCCGTTCAAGAGCAAGGGCCTCGTCGTCACCCCCAGCGAGATACTCAGAGGCGTCGTCGAGGGAGCCCTCAAGGAGGGCAGGCTCGGCGTCGTCTTCCCCGCCGCCGAACAGAAAGCATACGCGGAGAAGGAGTTCGGGCGGCCCGGCGTCGAGGTCTACCCAGACTCGGTCTCGCCCTACGAACCCGGAGACGTCGAGGGCCTACTGAGGCGGCTCAAGGAGCAGGACCTGGACCTGATCTTCCTGAACTGCTTCGGGTTCCCAACGTGGCTCAAGGAGAAGGTGGTCGAGGCCACAGGCAAACCCGTGATACAGAGCAACGCCCTAATAGCCAGGGTCCTGAAAGAGCTGGTCCCCGGGTAGCGGCCCCTCGTCCTCCTCCTCTTCAGGGACCCTCCGCGCCCGAGGCGGTTCCCTGCCGGGCCTGAGGCCCCTGGCGACGATGTACCGCTCCGCGCTCTGCTTACGGGAAGCCCGGGGCTTGTAGTTCTTTACGTACTCGAACATGGCCCGGACTTCCTCGATGTACCGCTGGTGTTCGCCGCCCTGGAATATCTTGACCACGAACCAGCCGTCTGGCTTGAGCAGCCTGTCTGCCATGCGCAGCGCTATCCGGGCCAGCTCGATCTGCCTGTACTGGTCCACGCCCCAGTCGCCCATGACGTCCGGGGCCATGTCGCTGAGCACCACGTCGGCCTTGCCGTCGAAGAGGCCCATTACCTCCTCCTGAACCTCGGGGTCCCTCATGTCCCCCACCAGGGTCACCACTTTGGGCAGCCCCAGGGGCTCTATCTCGTCCAGGTCCACGCCGACGACCAGCCCGTCCTCCGCCACGTGCTCGGCGGCCACCTGGAGCCAGCCGCCCGGGGCAGCCCCCAGATCCAGCACGTACCTTGCGCCGTCGAAGACGCCGAACCTGTTCTGTATCTGCTTGAGCTTGTACGAGGCGCGGCTCCTGTAGCCCTCCTCCCTGGCGCGTTGATGGTAGTGGTCGTTACCGCGCTCGTGCATCCACCTGCTCATTTCCACGGGCAATAACATGTGGGCGTTAATGAAGGTTACCCGAGAATCCTTTAAACTAAATTTCACATAGTTCGCTGTGAGAGATATGGCTGAGATCCTAGACTTCGAGAAGCTAAAGCAGGAGATCCTAGATCATCACAGGAGAGCAATCCAAGCCCACTGGGACAAGGACGTCGAGTACCTCACCCAAGACATGTCGGAAGGCTTCTTCTCTGTGACCGATGGCGAGATTCGTCACCCAGGCAAAGCGAAGGTCAGAGCCACATTGACGGACTATTTGACACGTACGACTTTTACGGAGTACAGGGACCTCGTGGAGCCTGAAATCGGGTTCTCGGACGACGGCTCTGTCGCATGGGCAAACGTACAGGTCAAGGTGTCCGGTGAACGCCGAGACGACGACGGGACGAGGAGACCCATGGACTTCGTCTGTGCATGGCTGACACTCTATCGGCGTGTCGGCGACCGTTGGCTAAGGTTGGGCGAGGCATCCACCTGGAAGTGACTCGCTAGTATCTAATTTATAAAAAGCCGTTCCCATCAGTCCTTTCGTATGAGCAAGACTAAAGAAAATCTGAAGGCTGCGTTCGCGGGCGAGAGCGAGGCGAACCGAAAGTACCTGGCCTTCGCCAAGAAGGCCGACGAGGAGGGCTACCCCCAGATCGCCAGGCTGTTCAGGGCGGCCTCAACCGCCGAGACCGTGCACGCCCACAACCACCTAAGGATCATGGGCGGCATAAGGTCCACGGAGGAGAACCTCCAGGAGGCCATCGGCGGCGAGACATACGAGTACAGGGAGATGTATCCCGGGTTCATCGAGACCGCCGCCGCGGAGAAGGAGAACACGGCGTCGTGGAGCTTCAACGTGGCCAACAAGGTTGAGGAGATACACGCGGGCCTCTACGAGGCCGCAGCCGAGAGCCTGAAGGAGGGAGGCGACCTGCCTAAGGTGGACTACTACGTCTGCAAGGTCTGCGGCAACACCGTGGAGGGGAACCCACCCGACAGGTGCCCCATCTGCAACGCCCCAGCCAAGAGCTTCTTCAAGGTGGACTAGCCACCCAACAATTTTTTAAGCTCGACCATTGACGCGTCCGTCTTTATCGCCCTGTCCCCGTAGTGGCTCCTGGCCACCCTGAACCCGGCCTCCCTGATCCTGGTCAAAGCCTCATAAGTCGCCATGGACCTCACCCCGGCCTGGCTGCAGACGCCGTCTATGTCGTAGAACCACGGCGGGTACCCGAGCTCGTCCACCGCCATCCGCACCAGCTTCACGGCCTTCGAGCCCGCCAGGTAGTCCAGCGTCGAGTCCTCCAGCATCCGGGAAAGGTACGCGGCTTCCGACTGATCCCCCAGCCACAGGGGCCCACCCGCCCTGGTCATTGAGCCGCACACCGGGCAAGGCTCCGCCCTGTTGTCCATCGACGCCTCCCTGTGGAGGCACTCTGGGCAGTGCTTGATGTACCCCATCTGGGCGAGCCGGGCGTCGGCCCGACGCTTCCCCCCGTCGAGACGGCAGTAGACCCTGACGTAGTGGTCCGAGTAGTAGCTGAACACGGGGGTCGCCGCCCTCTCGTGGACGGCCGCCGCCCTCACCGCGGCCCCGGTGAGCAGCCGCACAGCCGCCTCGTGGCAGAACCCGCCCGGCAGCGGCGCCGCACCGTACTTCCTCACGCACGCCCTGGGGTTCACGCCGCAGAGCGGCGCCATGTCAGTCGCCGTGAAGGCCACGACCCCGTGGTTGTTCACCGACCGCACGGCAGCGTCCATGAAAGGCGCTGGTGACCCGTAGGGGTCCACGTCCACGTAGTCGAGCCTCCCCCCTGGGTAGCAGTGGAGAGCGAGCAGCAGGTTGGCGTCCAGGAGCCGGAACCCCACCTTGTCTGAGACGCCGTTCCTCTCGGCGTTGAGCTCCCCGAGGCGCACCGCGCTGGGGCTCAGATCCCCCATGACCACCCTCTCGACGCCTTCAACCTCCAGGGCCAGCCTTATGCCCCTGACGCCGCTGCCGGCCATGGGCTCACAGGCGGCGACGCCGCGGCCCAGCCCCCTCTGGTGGGCGCGGAGCACCAGCACCGCCGTGTCCCTGTTGACCCTCATTACGGGGTTGTAGAAAACGGGCGCCATGCTTCTAAGCCGCTGCACGGGCATCCCGGTGGACTCGTCCAGCCGGGGGACCATTATCCTCGCCCTCCCCTCGGTCACCTCATCCACCGGGAACCCGACCGCCATACTGATTCCTTAGGGGGGAGACGTATTTACTTTACCTCGACGCCCAGGCGGCCGCAGAGGGCCCTGATCTCGTCCCATGTCGAGTCCGGCACCGGTATGCCGTCCCTGAGGCGCCTGGCCTTGGACTCCTTCTCGGGCTCGCCAGGGACCATCACCCGCTCGCCGGCGACGGCGGGGAGAGCCTTGACCTGTTCCACCAGCTCAGCGGCGCCCCTCTTGAACTCGTCTAGCCCCACGAATGCCTCGGGGTTTACTGCCACCATGAATATGCCGTTGGGCGACGGCGGCATGGTCACCCCGGAGAGCCCCGTCCGTGAGCCAGTCAACACCGCACCCAGCATCTCGCACGCCATCTGGAGGCCCATGCCCTTGTGGCCCCCGAAGGGCAGCATCCACCCGCCCTCGGCCATGGCGTTGGGGTCGTCCGTCACCCTGCCGTACCTGTCCCTGGTCCAGGTCCGTGGTATCCTGGCCCCTTTCGCCCTGGCCACGGTGACCTTGCCGGCGGCGACGACGCTGGTCGCGTAGTCCACGAGGAAGGGCGTCTCTGAGCCCGTGGGCACGGATACGCTGAACGGGTTGGTGCCGAAGGCCCGGCCCAGCCCGTTGTACGCCGACACGATCTTGTTCCCCACGTTCACGTAGAAGTTAGCTATGACGTCGTGCCCGGCGGCCCAGTCCGTGTAATACCCTATGCGGCCTATGTGGTTGCAGTTGTAGGCGCCGACGGCGGCCACCATGTGCTCCCGGGCCTTCTCCACGGCGGTCTCCGCGACCTTCATCGCCGTAACCTGGCCGAAGGCCCACCTGCCGTCGATGAGCGCCGATGAAGGCGACTCCTTGACGACCACAGGCTCCTCAGCCACCTTGATGAAGCCCTCGGATATGCGCTCGCTGTACCTCACGTAGTAGTGGACGCCATGGCTGTCGTGGCCGGTCAGGTTCGCCTCCAGGAGGGTCCCCACGAGGAATCGGGCCCGCTCCTCCGAGGCGCCCTGGGCCATGAATATCTCGACGCCCAGCTCCCTGAGCTCTTCGACGGGTAATACGACCATGGACAATAGATGAAGCGGATATGGTAAAAAAGGGTTGGGAGGCTAGCCTATGAGCTTGCCCATCTCCTCAAGGAATGACTCTATGTCCTCCTCCTCGATGCCGTAGTGGGTCACCAGCCTGGTGGTGGTGCCCCTGCCCCGGCTCTTCCAACCGATCTTGGAG
>CAZGZR010000023.1:0-32551 GCA_964529745.1 uncultured Candidatus Bathyarchaeia archaeon | reverse complement strand
GTGTAGGCGTGGATGGTGGTCATGAAGCCCATCTTCAGCCCGAACTTGTCGTTGAGGATCTTGACCATGGGGGAGAGGCAGTTGGTGGTGCACGACGCCATGGAGATTATGTTGTGTTTCTCCTTGTCGTACGTCTTCTCGTTGGCGCCCAGGACGATGGTGACGTCCGGGTTCTTGGCCGGCGCGGATATGATCACCTTCTTGGCCCCCGCCTTGAGGTGCTTCCCCGCGTCCTCCCTGTCTCTGAACCTGCCGGTGGACTCTAGGACCATCTCGACTCCCAGGTCCTTCCATGGCAGCTTCTCCGGGTCTCGCTGGGATAATACCTTAAGTTCCTTCCCGTCTACGGCTATGAAGCCGTCCTTCGCCTCGACTTCGGCGTCCAGGACGCCGTGGACGGAGTCGTATTTGAGGAGGTAGGCCAGGTTCTTGGTGTCTGTCAGGTCGTTTACGGCGACTACTTCGAACTTTTCGTTGAACTCGCTGTCTTTCAGTGCCGATCTGAAGAATATTCTGCCTATTCTCCCGAAGCCGTTTATGCCTATTTTTATTGACATGAATCCTTCATGTAAATGCATGATCTTGTATAAAGGTTTATTTGCGTCAATTTGGTTGATCTTTTTTTACTACCATTAAAAAGTATATAATAGTTCATTACTATCTGATGCTATTTTTTGGGGATGTTTCTGTCGGTAGGATTTACGGGGCAGTGGGATGTCTCGGGTTCTCTTACAGTAGGGTCTAAAAAAGGGTGGGTTAGCTGCTGATGTGTTTTATGAACGCCTCGACCAGCCTCACGGTGTTCTCGATGTCCTCGATGGTGGTGACGCCGCATGGGCCGTGGATGTAGCGGCAGGGGTTGGCGACGGTGCCGCTGGGTATGCCGGCCTTGGTGAGGTGTATGCTGCCTGCGTCGGTTCCGCCGCTGGGTATCTTCTTGAACTGGTACGGGATTTGTTCGGCGTCGCACGCCTCCATGATGCTTCCCAGCACCTTTGGGTGGGCTATTACGCTGCGGTCCGCGATGGTCACCACGGGGCCCTTCTTGAGGCCGGCGCTCTGCTTGTGCGGCGGCACGCCGGGCATGTCCATGGCGAAGGTGTTCTCGATGGCGAGGCCGTAGTCGGGGTCCACCTGCCATGCGGCGGTCTTGCTGCCGCGGAGCCCCACCTCCTCCTGGACGGTGCCCACGGCTACCACGTTGTAGCTAGTGTCCCGGGCCCACTTGAACGCCTCGGCCATGACGTAGCAGCCCACGCGGTCGTCGAAGGCCTTGCCCCAGATATAGCCGTCGCCCAGGTCCTTGAACTCGACGTCGAAGACGCCGGTCATGCCGACGTGGGCGCCCTTCTCCTCGGCCTCTTCGCGGGTCATGGCGCCTATGTCGAGGAACAGCTCGTCCCTGGGTATGGCCTTCTTGCGTTCTTCTTCGGTGAGGACGTGGGGGGGCTTGGTGCCCAGCACCCCGTAGAGGTCGCCTTTCCTGCCCTTGAGGAGGACGCGTTGGCCGGGGAGGACGGTGTCCACGATGCCCCAGGTGTGGAACCTGAGGAACCCGGTGTCCTCGATGTGGGTGACGAGGAACGCGACCTCGTCCATGTGGGCGGCGAGCATGATGATTGGTGCATCCTCGTCGCCCCTGTGGCGGAAGAATATGTTGCCCAGCTTGTCCACCGTGACCTCGTCGGCGTGCTCCTCCAGCTCCTCTCGGAGTATCATGCGGGGCTCGGCCTCTGCGCCGGGGGGCCCGAAGCTGTTGGATAGCCTTCTAAGCAGCTCCATGTTCATCTCTATCGGCTATTTTTAGGGTGGATTGACGATATATGGCTATGGCTCCGTGGCTCATCCGGGCTTCTGGGAGGGGCATAGATACACTGGGATCCGGCCTGTAGCCTCTGTTTAGGTTAAACTCAATAATCTGGTTCGGGAATATTCTTTCTAGCGTTGTCTGGCCTGGAGCGGGACCTCAAGGAGGTAAACGAGAAGCTTGAGCACATGATGCGCCGCCTAGACTACCTGGAGGCGGTGCTGACCGAGAGCAGGCAGTACCCCGAGCTGGCCCGGGTCATGGGGGACATCCGCGTCGGGGCTGCGCTGTACAGCGAGCCTCTGAAGCTCATACAGAGGCTTGTGAACGTCCGCAGGCACCTGAGCCGGGACGAGGAGCACAGGGACGAGGTGAGCCGGATAGTCCTCAGCGTGCTGGCGTTGAAGGGGCCTCAGAACATCAGCGCGTTGACCCGGGAGGTTCAGCGGGAGCGGGGGACGGGGAGCCGGGTGACGGTGCGTAAACGGGTGCTGGAGCTGGTCGAGGAGGGCATCGTGGAGAAGGCCGAGGGCCACAGCTACAGGCTCATAGAGTGAGAAACCGGTTAATATCTTAACGTTTTAAGGTAAAATTAAATTTTGATGTATTCAGGATCTTGTTACTCTTTTAATAGATCGATGAACACCTCAAAGAGCCTATTCGCGAACTTTTCTTCATTAATGTGGGCTTCAACTTCTACAACCTGTATGTCGCTGTTGGCAGTCTCCCTGACGGCCTCGCCGAAGGCTAAGTCGGTTTCCCTATCATAATATGGGGGGATATCGGAAGCCGAGAAACCGTTCAAAGGTATCACGAACGCCACGGGCCCTCTAGATCTATTGGCCCTGTCGGCCAATTCCGTTCCCGCCTTGAAGACCTCTTCTTTTGTCGTCTTCACCAGGGTCACATGGGGACCGTGTTTGTGAGATACTCTGTCCATGAATTCTGATGGTACCTTCATGCGCCCGAAATTGATGAAGTCCAGGCTCCCGGGTACTATTATCTGTGGTATGCCCATCAGGCCCGCCGACTCCATCCTGTTAGGCTGCGCCAGGGGCAGATCATACCAAGACTCGTAAATCCCCGCGGGGGTGATGTCGATCAAGGCATCGACTGTTCCCTGCGTTATCATTTCTTCCAGCATCTGCGCCCTGACGGAGAACGCTATCGATTCATAGCCGTTTTCATCGAGCAGCGTCTTGGTGTTGATGACGCAGGGCGTTGTCACGCCATATGAGGTTAAACCAATCAATGGCCTAGATTTTCTCTCCGGCGTCTCCATTTCCACCATGCCGACTATTGCCCCGGCAGCGTTGCTGAGGATCCTCCCGGTAACCCTGTTCAGCCCCAGTACGTCGGACACAGCCGGCATGCGTGTTATGTCTTTTCCTCCCATGCCGAACACCATTAACTTAGGTACACCGACTGGGAGTGTCTCCATTGCGGCTGTGCCGATGGCCTGCCCTGTGCTGCCGCCTATCGAGAGGATGCCATCAAGTCTCCCAGCCTCGTACAGTTCTCTGGTGATGTCGATGACACCCTTTATCATGACTTCGGTGGCCTTGCTTCGATCTGCTCCCCTCTTTGCCGCCTCTACGAGCTCTGAGAGTTCTTTTCCTCCTCTCCTCGCCACTTCTTCCCTCGTTATGTCAGCCTTGATGAGGGGGGTGTTCATGACCCCCGGGTCGATTACTATCGTGTTGAAATTCTGTTTTTCTATCCTCTCCTTAACGTATTGCACCAGGTCGCCTTTTGTATCTAACGTAGCTACCAGCACTATGGTTTTCGGCATGTTCAACCCTCAATTGGCAAGCGCATATCCCCTCTCTAAGGCAGATAGTCTCTCCAGTTACATTTCGGCCTGTAGTTGAGTTCCCTTTGTATCTTGGTGATGTCCCATAATGGTTTCTTGGGGTTATGTAGGAAGAGCTCAGGCTCGTGGATGGGTGTTCCTGGGAAGTAGGTTTCCGCGAGTTTAAGGGACGTCCATTCCGTCGGGGTCTCGCCGCCTCCCACATTGTAGGCGACGTACCCGTTTCCAGTTTTTTCTACGGCCAGTCTAAACGCCTCTGCGGCATCCTCCACGCCCACAAACTGCCAAGCCAGGTCCCGCCTCAAGGCGGGTCCCTTGAGCATCGCTGCTGGGTCTCTGCACCAGTCGGCGTATCTCTGATCCTTCTCGAACCATACGGTCGCCATGCGCATGCATATCGAGGTTATTCCGTATTTTGCGGTGTACATGTAACAGAGGTTCTCAACGATGGCCTTGCCTATACCATACAGATTTTGGGCGTTGAAGGGGTGTTTCTCATCGACTGGAAGGTATTCCAGGGCGTGGGTGTCTCCAGCCCAAGTAATGGCGCCGGTAGAGCAGATGCTGCTAGCGTAAACGACCTTATTTACGCCTCCGTTATCGGCGACAGCTTGCAGAAGGTTGAAGGATCCGCCAACGTTCACGTCCCAGCCCTCCCAGTAGCCGCCGTGATCCATGATGCTGATCTCTGTGGGGTAGGCAGCCATGTGTACGACGACATCGACATCCTTCAGGGCGTTCTTGACGGACTCTCGATCTTTAAGGTCCCCCTGAATGAACCCGCATTTCAGATCCTTCGAGGGCACCACATCGTAGTTGATTACATCGTAATCGTCAGCCAGCAATAGTCCTATGATGCACCTGCCTATCCTTCCAGAGCCGCCGGTTACCAATACTGTCATTTGTTTTCTCTCCGGAACCCTATATGGTCATGGCTACGGTGTATCCGTTGAAGGTTGCCTGCTGTATGCGTCGTGGCTCAACGCAGTCACCGATGGCATAGACTTCAGGCATTTCCCTGACCAAGCTCTTGTACAGTTCCCTTTCTGGTTTCATGCCGAGGGCTAGGGCAACCGTGTCGCATCTGTGTGTCTTCTGTGCGAAGTTCTTATCTACCGTCGCTACTCCATCGTCGCTGATTTCGAGAACGGACGTATTGGCGAATATTGCCACGCCCTCCCTCTTCAGCAGATCGAGGAGCATCTTTCTGTTAGAGTTCTGCATGTCTCTCGCCACCGAGCCGAGTGCTTCTATCACCACTACCTTCTTTCCCTGTCTACTCAGCCAGAGAGCCGTTTCACAGCCGACGGAACCACCGCCTATAACGACTACGCTGTCGCCTGCATCAGATGAGCCGTTGAGCAAATCGCAGCACGTAACCACATTCAGGCTCTTTGTGCCCGAGATGTCCATCGTTAGGGGCGAGGAGCCCGTGGCGACGATAACCGCATCAGGCTTTTTTTCCTTCACCGTGGAATAGGTGACGTCGGTGTTGTACACGATCTTTACTTTCAGCTTTTCGAGTTGAACCTTGTACCATTGCAGTAGCCTGCGATAATCTTTCTTGAAGTCAGGGACTCCTGCCTCGATTAGATGGCCGCCGAGCTCGGCGCTTCTTTCGTATATTGTGACATCGTGGCCTCGAATCGTTGCCACTCTGGCTGCCTCCAGGCCAGCAACGCCGCCGCCAACCACCATGACCCTCTTCTTCGTTAATGCTGGAGTCAGGTTACCGTAGAGCATCTCCCTGCCACAGACTGGGTTCACCTGGCATCCTATGTAATTCGTGAAGTTTAGACAGCCTTCTTGACAGCCCAGACATGGCCGAATGTCCTCTATGGCTCCCGTTTGTACCTTCTTGGGCCAATAGGGATCAGCGAGTAGGCCTCTCCCAATGGCACACATGTCAGCCATCCCCTTCTCGAGGATGTCCTCGCAGACATCGGGGTCGTCCAGTCTGCCAACCGTCATCACGGGGACGTTAACCACTTTCTTTACCATCTCTGCGTACTCTGGATATACAGGGTGACCGAAGTAGGTGGGTGGGTGTGCCCAATAGGTGGATTCGTGGCAACCGGCGTCTACATGGAAGCCGTCATACCCTGCCTCTGCCAGGAGCTTGACGATCTCCATCGACTCAGGTACGTCTCTCCCCAGATCCTCGTACCCTGTCCTGTCCAGAGAGGCGTTCCAGGGTGTTACGGCTGAGCTTCCATACTTGAACTTGGGATTTGGGCCACTCTCTATGAAGTGTTTCATGCCCATCCTAAACTCTACAGGATAACGTCTACCGACGGTGTCTTTGATCCTGTTTAGGATTTCTATGGGGAACCTGGCCCTGTTCTCGGGGCTGCCTCCGTATTTATCCGTTCTATGGTTCCAATTCTTTGTTAAAAACTGGTCGATGAGGTACCCTTCGTGGCCGTGTATCTCCACCCCGTCAACGCCAGCCGAGTAGCATGCCGCAGCGGCCACCCCGAATGCATCAACGAGTTTCTCAACCTCCTTGGTTGTCAAAGCTCTCGTAGATACGTTGGGGTTGTTCTCAACGGGGATCTCTGACGCAGAGACCGCTGTATAGCCTGGCCACCACGCGTTTCTTCCGGGGCCGGCGGAGAGCTGGAAGAACATTTTTGAACCATAGGCGTGGATTCTCTGCATCATCTCAGAGTACATGCGTAGGGAACCAGGGGTGATTAGGAGAGGCCAGGTGCAGTGAAGGTGTTCCGGGACCCTGGGAGGAAACGCTATGTCCCCTAGGTGCTCGACCTCGTTCTCCACCTTGAAGACCCCGGAGATGATCAACCCCACTCCGCCTTTCGCGAACTCGACGTAGTATTCTGTGGCCCTCTGTGTATGGCCGCCGTATTCATCAGACAAGCTCTGAAGGTTTATCGGAGCTAAAGCTATTCTATTCTTGATCCAACAATCACCAATTTGAATCGGTTCGAATAGTTTATTGTGTTTCAATTAATCACCTTTACATACTAAATCATTGTTACATATTGTATATATTTAACAATTTCTAAGTATAAATTTTTTAAAAAAATACCTTGCTAATGAAAATGTTAACAGTAAAAGTTAGAACATTAAGACTATGCACATTAATTCTGGAATATTAATTGTGTAAATAATTTTTCTTTTGAAAACATCTAAATATACGCTAGATATACTTAATAATTAATCTCTAACTGAGAGGTGAATTGAATTGCCAAGACCATTTACAAGAGAGCAGATCGTAAAGAGATTGAGAAAGGTCGTCGCTGATGGAGGAGTGATTTTTGGCGCCGGAAGCAGCAATGGCATCATTGCCAAGTGCGCGGAGATAGGCGGAGCTGACCTGATAATCACCTATAGCACTGGGAAGTCTAGAGCCATGGGGCTTCCAACGATGCGGATTGGATGGTCTAACCCATTAACAGTGGGCATGTACCATGAAGTGGCGAACGTGGTTCAAGACACGCCTATTATCGGCGGTGCAGAGGCAAACGATCTTACCAACATGAGCCTAGAGCGAATACTGAAGGTATTCACGGAAAGAGCTGGCTGGTCTGATGGATGGGACTACGGATTTGATGGGATCATCAACTTTCCGACGGTGGGCTTCAACCAGACTAGAGGCTCGGCGGCTAGGAAAAGGATGAGTGCGTCAAAGATGCTCCGGGGCTGGAACAGGGAAGTCGAGATGATCCGCATAGCCCATGAGATGGACATATTCACGATGTGTTACGCCTTCAGCGCTGAAGACGCAGAGGAGATGGCGCAGGTAGGGTGTGACCTCATAGTGGCGCATGTGGGTGGAACCACTGGAGGACTGACTGGCATACCTGGGAGAAATATTGACGAAGCCTGTAGTGTAGCTAACGAGATCCTGGCAGGAGCCAGGGGTGTTGATCCCAATATTCTCTGCGTTGTGCATGGTGGACCGTTTGACATCCCTGAAAACACGAAATACATCTACGAGGAAACAATTGGGCAGGGCTTCGTTGGTGCCTCAAGCATCGAACGGATACCTGTAGAGAGTGCGGTGATAAACGAGGCTAAAAACTTCAAAAACTTTACGTTAAAGCCTCAAAACAGGTACAAAGGAAAGAAATAGATACTTTAATTCTACCCTTTTTTTATATCTAACTTTCAACAATCATAGTTCGGTGTAATTCGATTATTCATGCGACAAGAACAATAAAATTCAGTTATCCCATGTAAACACTCCAAAAATATTGAAGTTATAATAAGATGCATGCAATAGATTCGAAGATTTTATCCTCCATTTCTAGAAGTTCCGAAGGCCCATCAGCCATTCTTCCATCGTATCCAGAAATTCGGGTATTGCCTCTCTTTTCCTTCTCCACTCCTCTGGTCTCCCGGTCTCTGTCCTCGTCATGTTGTGGGCCGTATCCGGGAAAACCAATAGTCGAAAGCTGCTGTTCCCAGCCTTCGTCAACGCACGTCGATAAGCCTCTACGGCCTGAGCAACGTCTATGGAAGTGTCCTTGTCGCCCCACATCGCCAGCACGGGGCAGGATGCCTTCTCCAGGTATGGGACAGGGTCGATCAGCTGGCAGAAATCCGGCGGGTTAGGCACAAAGGCTTCACGGGGCTCTATTTTACCCCACTTCAGCGAGTCCCGGATGTACGGCTGCTCGTTCAAGGGCCTGGCGTATTCGAGGTACTCCTCGTAGGTCCTAGCCTTATTCCTCTTGATGTAGAGCTCGCTGTATCGCTCGGCCTCCTCCTCCGGGAGCCCATCGAGAGTCAAGTGCCTCCGAATCAGGTAGGCGCTTTGCCTCACGCCGCTTTCACCCGCGCAGGAGACCGCAATCATGAAGGACACGTCCTCGGAGCACGCCGCCACTAGGGGCATGACCCAGCCTGCTTGGCTTATGCCCCATAGCCCTATCGAGTTGGAGTCGGTGTCGCCCCGTTTCTTGAGGAATCGAATCCCCTCTCTGACGACTTCCGCCCTCTGTTGGAAGAGGTGGATTCGGTCGTACTCTCCTTTGGATTCACCCGTGCCTGGCTTGTCCCACGACATGCAGGCGTAGCCTCTCCTGACAAAGCGTTCCCAAAGGGGGATATACACCCCATTACAGTCGCGGTTTATCGGGCCAGACCAATGCACGAAGATTACCGTTGGGTGGGGTCCAGGGTTTTCCGGTTTAACCAACGTTCCGTATAAGTGGAGTTTATCGACTTTGAAGTCAAACTCTTCTTTATGCACGGTGAGCCCTCTCCTTTGGGTAGTGCACCATTAATCATGTGAAGCCTTCAGTACTTTAAGACTGACTCACATAGTGTGATCACATGTTGTTATGCTTAGAGATAAAAATACAAACCCACGCTTATGCGTTTTATATGTGTTTGGGGCGATGATTGTGTCCTCACTTTATTATGATTCCATGTAACAAGGATATTGAATTTCTAGTAATAACATATTTTTATCAATTAACAAATTGTATATACATTAGTAGTAAAATCCATATATTCAAATGTATATTAAACTATACTATGGTTTCAAAGAAAGTCTATATATCACTAGGCTTGATTTTAGTGTTTATATTCACTGTCACATATTTCTATAACCCCAGTTACCACCTATTGGATAAACGGCAGACGACAGCGGTTAAGATTGGGAAAGATTTTCTGATGGAAAAGGGAAAACACCCAGGAAAATATCTACAAATCAAGCTAGATATGATTGAACCAAATTTCTGGCTTACAACCGAGCTTCGGTATTCTCGACCTGAACTCAGGGAGATAAGAGAATGCTGGGTGATACGTTATAATAAAGGACAAGGCTACATTGAGGTATGGGTTGACTCTAAGGAATTAATCGTCGTTGGTGGAGACGAAACTGCTGCTTAGTTCCGTCAAGTTCCTTGGATAAAAAGGCTCAACAATGGATTTCATCTCACATTTATCAATTATGTCAGTTTGAGAAATTCAATATCAGCGTCCCATGTAACAAGGAGACGTGAAGATGGAAAGACGGTTTCACACACCCATTCAACATAAATCCCGCCAGACGAGACTGTCCTGCATGAGGAACGACGAGTGCACCATCGTCATCACATCCAACGACGGCAAACCATACCAAACCATACGCAAACAAAACAACACCTGGACACAGACCGTCCTATCCAACGGCAGCACCCACACCATGACCGCCGAACAGCTACTATCCCACATACTACCCGCCCTCGCATACAAACACGCCACCATCAAAGTAATACCAGATATAAATCCAAAACACCAGAAAAATCAACCCACACCAGAAAACCCATGATACCAAGTAACCTATAACAAACCTCCGGAGTCAAAGAGCTGATCAAGGGGCTCGTTGATGAGGGGTCGGTGGAGAAGGCCGAGGGACACAGCTAAACGCTGGTCGAGTCGGCTGGGTAGGCCCAGGTGTCCACTCCTTTTTTATTGATGACCGGCGCTTATTACTGGTTTAACCCGTGATTTGTCATGACTAAGAGGTTCGACACCGATGTGCTGGTGATAGGGGGCGGGCTGAGCGGCTGCATGGCGGCCATAAACGCCCGCGACCACGGAGCCAGAACGGCCATAATGGAGAAGAGCCACACCGAGCGAAGCGGCGCGGCGGGGACAGGCAACGACCACTTCTGGTTCTACGACCCCGAGATACACGGGCCCAGGGGCTGGACCATCCCCGACATGGTCAGGGACATCAGCACCGACGGCGAATACGGCAAGACCAAGGGCGGCCTCATGGACCAGGAGCTGCTGGAGATCGTGGCCGCCGGCACCAAGGAGGCCGTTGACCGGCTTGAAAGATGGGGGGTCCAGTTCAGGTACGACGAGATCTACCCGTGGAACCTCCAGTACGAGGCCCCCTCGGGGGAGAGGCGGTACAGGATCGTGCCCCAGTTCCAATCAGAGTGGGATACCTTGAACTACGACGGCAGGGACATCAAGAAACGGCTCACAGAGCAGTGCCTGAAGCGCGGAGTGGATATCCATAACCGGGTGGCCGCCACGGGGCTCCTCACCAGCGGCGGCAAGGTCGTGGGGGCCACCGGGGTCCACATGCGCACAGGCGAGTTCTACGTCTTCGGGGCCAAGGCGGTGGTGATGGCCACGGGCATGGACCAGTGGAGGCTCTTCAAGCCCGGGAGCGGGCACTGGTTCAACAGCCAGAGCCCGCCCTACATCACGGGGGACGGGGAGGCCATGGCCCTCAGGGCCGGGGCCGAGGTGTTCGTGCTCCAGGCGGGGAAGACCCAGCACCACGGGTTCCAGTACTGGAGAAACATCATGAGGAGCAGCCCCGCCGCAACAACCTGCTACCCTGCGGGGCGGCTCGTGAACTCCGAGCGAGAAGTCATGATCAAACACCCAGCCGTCCGCGAGCCGATGAGGAAATACCGTCAGAACGTCGAGGACAGCGTCGCCGAGGGCAAGACACCCTTCTACCTCGACTGGACAGACGCCGCGGAGGAGGAGGTGGAGTACGCCCTCTGGGCCTACGGCAACGAGGGGCTCTGCTGGGCCCTACGGGAGATAATGAAAGACCTGGGCATCGACTTCAGGACCCACATGATCGAGCTGGAGCTGGAGGAACCCGGGCGAACCACGGGGGGCTTCCTGGCACCATTCATCGACACCGACTGCAAGACGAGCCTACAGGGGCTGTTCGCCTGCAGCCCGGTGCAGTTCGCCGGCGAGGTAGCCGCACCCACCTACACGGTGCTGGGCTGGAGATCGGGAGAGAAGGCAGCCGAGTACGCCGAGGATCAACCCGAGCCTGTTCTTGACGAAGCCCAGGTGGAGTCCGAGATGAGGCGTGTCACCCAGCCCATGGAGGCCGATGAGGGCCACACGTGGCAGGAGGTGAACTTGGAGCTCAACCAGGTCATGGAGGAGTACAAGAAATACGTCGCCGGCTTCAACCCGCCCGGCAAGAAGGACGCCGTAAGCATCACCGGGCTCCAGAACACCCTGGAGATGCTGCAGAGCCTCAAGGAGACGAAGATGAAGGCAGACGACCCCCACGAGCTGGTGCGGTGCAACGAGGTCATGAACCTCATCGACGTGGGCATCATGATGGTCAAGGCAGCCTTCGAGCCGGGCCAGTACAGGCGGGGGACATGGTTCCTGGGCAGAACGAAAGACGGCGAAACCGCGTTCAAGACAGAGCCCATAAAGGTCAAGTACCCGCCCATGGAGGCCGAGTAGCATGCCGCCCGTCTTCAACCAGAACTGCATCAGATGCTTCAAGTGCGTCGAGATATGCCCAGGAGACGTGCTGCGGGAAACCCCGGATGGCCCAGCGGTCGCCTACCCAGACGAGTGCTGGCACTGCGGGGCATGCATGATGGACTGCCCGGCGGCGGCGATACGGCTCAACCTACCGCTATGGATGAGGCCAGTAGCCAAAAAGGTGAGATAAACACCAGGCTAAAACCCGAACAACGGTTACGATGGGATACGGGTGGATTAGACTCCATTTAAAGTCGTGCACTCTAAAAAAGTCTTATTCCACCTAACTAAAATTCCCCGCCACAGAAATTTTTTCCGTAAAACCAAGTAACAGGGAACAAACCCCCAAAAACCCCCGATCATACCTTAAAACGCTTATTCCACATAACCAAGAAAAATCGACCCGCCAAGCCCCCCATAAATACCCTCACCGGGGGGAGGGGGGGGAATAGTGAACGAGAAAAGGTGAACCGAACCCCCGTTCATCGAAAGGAGCCCCAGAAACGCCTCGTTTAGATCCGATTATATAACAAAAGTTTTATCCACCGAATAAAAAAGGACACCCTAAAACGCTAATTCCATGTAACAAAGAACCCTACCAGCTAAGATTTTTTCCGAGATTACAAGTAACTTGCTACAAACAACAAACCACGCCACCCGAAAACAACAAAAACAACCAAGCTAAACACCCCCAAAACGCTCACAGCAACTAACCAACTACAAGCAACAACACCCAACAAAGATATCAACCACCACACCCCCCTACAAAAGATCAACATGCAACCCCTCCAAGACATCACAGTCCTCGACCTAACCCACGTCTGGTTCGGCCCCTACTGCACCATGATGCTCGCCGAACTAGGCGCCCAAGTCATCAAAATAGAACCCCCATGGGGCACCATAGGCCGCCTCGGCCCCGGCGAACTCTACCACGGCACCAGCACCACCTACTACGCCCTCAACCTCAACAAGAAAGACGTCGCCATAGACCTCAAACACCCCGAGGTCAAGGAGATAATCAAGGGACTCGTCCAGAAAAGCGACGTAGTAATCCAAAACTTCGCCCCAGGCACAATGGAACGACTCGGCCTCGGATACGACACCCTCAAAGAATGGAACCCCCAGATCATATACGCCGCCCTCAGCGGCTTCGGCCAAACAGGCCCCTACAGCAGATACGGCAGCTACGCCGTCATCGCCGAAGCCATGAGCGGCCACACCTACGCCACAGGCAAACAACACGACCCCGACGGACCCCCAATAAACATGGCGGGCGCCCTCGGCGACCTGGGCCCCGCCATGTACGCCGCCTTCACCATAACCGCGGCCCTCAGACACCGAGACAAAACCGGACAAGGCCAGATGATCGACGTCGCCCAGACAGACACCATGGTGGCCTTCAACTGCACCGCCACAGTCGCCTACGACCTCATCGGCGAGAGCCCCATGGAACGAAGACGCCGGAGACCCCACGACCCCAACAGGATATGGGGCATCCTCCCCGTGAAAGACGGCTGGATACAGGTCGCCGGCGAACGAGGCAAAGCCATAGAGAACCTCAAACAGGAGCTGGGCGTCGAAGAGATAAACAAGGAACAGGTCAAAGAACATATCAGCGGCATGACCCGCATGGAAGCCTTCAAATGGCTCGCCGAGTTAGGCGTCCCCTGCGCCCCCATCTACGAGGCATACGAAGCCATGTGGGACCCCCAACTGAAGGCCCGAGACATGTGGGTCGAAGTCGAACACAAAGCCGCGGGCAGATACAAGGTACCTAACTTCCCCGTCAAGCTCAGCGAGACCCCCGGCCAAGTCACAGCCGCGGCCCCCATGCTGGGCCAGCACACCCGCGAAGTCCTAAAAGAGCTCCTAGGCAAGACGGACGAGGAGCTCGACGCCCTAGAGAAACAAGGCGCCATAGTCCAGTGGAAAGGCTAACCCCTCCTCGAAACGAAACCACTTCCCTTCACGTAGAACCGCAGCTCTATAGGCAGATCCCTAGAGACCCCTATCCTGCCGCTTCTCCCCACATCGAAGGCGAGATGGTTATCCAGCACATGAACGGGGCGTGCCTCCTCGTCCACGGGGGAGCCGTTGAGACTCCTATCGACGCCGAGGGCGACGGTCAGCCTCCCCGGGCCGCTGGTCAGGTCCCCCAGCCTCTCCACGGGACGGTTTTCCATCATCTTCTCCACCCCGATGGTTGGCTCCAGGGCCCTCACCAGGACGCCTCCAACCTTCCCCGGCTCGTGGGCGACGAAGTTGAGCATCCAGTACCTATGGACGTTATAGACGAACAACCGCCCCGGCTCCCCGAACATCACCGCGTTGTACCGCTTCCTCCCATGATACGCCCTAGACGCAGGGTCATCCACGCCGTAGTACGCCTCGGTCTCAACGATGACGCCCCCCAGAGACCAACCGCCGAGCCTCCTAACCAGCAGCTTACCCAGCAAGTCACGGGCCACCACGGCGGTGTCCCGCTCATAGAAACGCCTCGACAGAACCTTCGGCTTCAAACCAACAGAGTGTTGGCTCATGCCTTGAAAAATTAGCGCCTGCGCTAGCCCTGCATGCCCCTAGCCAAGTCCAACAGCGCCTTGTACTGGTTCTCGGCCTTCACCACTCCACTGGCCACCAGTATGCCCTCGGCCCCAAGCTTCATGGCTGCCCTCACGTCCTCGCCGTTGGTGATGCCCGCCCCGCACAGCACCTTCACCCCCGGGTTCACCTTCTTCACCGCCTCCACCGAGTCGCTCACCACCTCAGGCCTCGCCTTGGAGACAGGGATACCCGTCCCTATCAGCTCGGGCGGCTCAATGGCTATCGCGTCAGGCGCGAAGCCAGCCACCTGCCCGGCTTTCTCCGGGGTGTCCACGCACACGACAGTAACCAGATCGACCTCCCTAGCCCTCTCAACGCTCGCCTCTATGACGTCGAGCGGGATCTGTCTCTCAGAGTGGTTGAGCAGCGTGCCCTCGCAGCCTGCCTCCGCGACGGCCTCCGGGAGTATGTGGCCCGTGTACTTACCGAAAGTAACCGGGTCCACGTGCTGGGCGAAGACCGGTATCTCGCAGCTCTCAGCCACAGCCCAGAGGTCCACCGCCTGAGGGGCCACGGCTATGCTTACGCCGGTCTTCTCGTATACCTTCTCGGCGTTTCTCGTGAACTCGATGGCCCGCTGGCCCATAGCCTCCTCGTAGGTCTTCAGGTTGACTATTATCAACGGGTACTTGACGATTACAACAGACACCATACTCACCTAATTTGTTTTCCTCGGTTATTCGAAGATTTGATAGATAGCAGCGCAGATGTAAAACATTATCGCTGTCTTAGCCACTGTAGCTCCTCATGAAGCTCTCTGTGGCGGCTAGGTACTCCTCGACCTCCTCGGCGGTGTGGGGGCTGCTCACCCAGCTGTGGCTGACGGTGGGGCTCAGGAAAACGATCCCCCGCTCCAGCATGTAGCTGAAGAAGGCCCGGGTGGCCTTGAGGTCGTTTCTGGCGGTGTCTCCCACGTTCCTGGGCGGCTCATCCTGGAAGTGGATTGCGAACGTGGAGCCGACGCCGGTCACCGACGCCGGCACCCTGCTCCGCTGAAATATGTCCTCCAGCCCCGAGCGCATCTTCTCCCCAAGGCCGTCTATGTGCCTATAGATCCGCCCGTCTACGAGGGTGTCTATGGTGGCGCAGCCGGCGACCATGCTTATCGGGTTCCCTGTGAAGGTGCCGCCGTGGGTGCTCCTCTTCTCGGGCTCCGGATGCTTCCTATGGTCCAGGAGTTCCATGACCTCCTCCGAGGCGCAGAACGCGCCTATCGGGAACCCGCCGCCGATCACCTTCCCCATTATAGTCATGTCGGGCTCCACTCCGTAGTAGCCCTGGGCCCCGCCGAGGCCGAGCCTGAACCCCGTCACCACCTCGTCGAAGACGAGGAGGGCCCCCGTGTCGTCGCATATCTCCCTGAGGCTCTCCAGGTAGCCGGGCTCCGGCGTTATGAACCCCGCGGCGGCCATGACCGGCTCCAGTATGATGCACGCCAGGTCGTGCCTCTCGGCGACCCTCCTCGCGGCGTCGGCGTCGTTGAAGGGCACCGCATACGTGTCCTCCGTGGTCTTGGGGTTCAGGCCCGCACTCTCCGGCCTCCCGAAGGGCCGTGTCACGTAGGCGTGGAGGCTGTCGTACCCGCCGTGCCAGCTCCCCTCAACCTTGAGCATCTCCATCCTCCCCGTGTAGGCCCGGGCGAGGCGTGTCCCGTAGAGGTTCGCCAAGGTGCCGCTGCTCGTGTACCTCACCATCTCCCCCGACGGCACGTGCCTGACTATGCGCTCGGCGAGCTCGATCTCCTTCTCGTGGGCGAACCCGTAGTGGGTCCCAAGGGGCAGCTGCCTGGAGACGGCATCCACGACGGGCCTCGGGCTGTGGCCCAGTATCAGGGCCCCGTGTCCCACCCAGTAGTCCGTGTAGACGTTACCGTCAACGTCGGTGACCTTAACCCCCTCCGCGTGGTCGACGTAGAACGGGTACGGAGGCAGCGCGCGGATGGCGTAGCTCACCCCCGCGGGCAGCACCCTCGCCGCCCGCTCGCTCAGCGCCTTCGATCCCTTGGTCCGTTCAGTGTATCCCACCTGAGCCCGCCTCGATACATTGAACGTGTCCGGTCTCCGCTATAAGAATAACTGGGAAACCGAGTCATGGGGCGTCTAGCCACTTTCTAGACGATACACAGAAAAATAGGCGTTGCTTCGAGAAAGATGTGGATCAGCTCTCAGAGGAAATACTCGACATTCTCGCCTTGGAGCAGAAGGAACTATCCGCCTTGGTAGAGGCGGTGGAGCTTGAGGAAGAAGTCGAGCTCGTGGCGGGGGTGGATGTCTCTTACGTGGGCGGGGCTGCCTACTCCGCCGCGGTCTTAATGGACGATAGCCTCGACGTGCTTGAGGTTTCTACGGCGGAGACTCGGGTGGATTTCCCATACGTGCCGGGCTTCTTCTCGTACAGGGAGCTACGCCCAGCGTTGAAAGCCCTCCAGGGGCTGTCCGGCTACGATGTCCTGATGGTGAACGGGCATGGGCTCGCTCACCCCAGGGGCTTCGGGCTGGCGTCCCACGTCGGTGTCGAGACGAAAAAGCCCACGATAGGCGTAGCTAGGAAGCTGCTATGCGGTGAATTAGACGACCCCGACGCCGAAGAGACGCCGATAAGGCACGGTGGCAAGGTGATAGGAGTGAAGATGACGTCCCCGACCGGGTCGCCCGTCTACGTATCTGTGGGACACTTAATCACGCTGGGGGCATGCGTCGAGCTCGTGGACACCTGTTTCAGGGATCACTCACTCCCTGAGCCCCTCATGGCGGCGCATATGCACGCCAGCAACCTGTCCAAGCATAGATGAAGAAGGGTCATTGGAAGTAGCTGGGGGGGAGAACCGGCTCACCGGTCTTCTCCCGCAGCTCCTTGAGCCGCTTCTTTATGCTACGGTGTACCGCCCAGAACTCGTCGGGTATCCCCTCCTCGTCGCCGTACAGCTTCTCCATCCGTTCCTGCTTCTCCAGGTACTTGTCGATGCGGATACTGAACTGCTGCGTGTACTCCTCCCCCGTGTACTCCTTATCGAAGATCCTCCTGAACAGGGCTCTCAGATCCTCGTAACTGGGGATGTGACCGATGGGCGTCTCTATGGCGTCGTACTCACCGTGCACCCGTCCCTCAGCCCAGATGACCCAGACCTTCTTGTCCACCTTCTCGTTGAGGTAGCGGCCGTCCTCGCCTTTGAGGAAGTAGTTGGTGCTGAACACCCTGGGGCAGTTCCTGAGGCTGCGGCCGAACCTCATGTGGTTCGACAGGTACAGTCCGAAGGGCACCACCATGAAGTCCATGACCGCCATGGGGTTACTGCTCCTGACCCCCGCCTTGCCCAGGGTGGCGCTCGTTGTCTCGCTCTCGATGGTGGCCCCCATATAGACGCCGTGGATCCAGCTCAGCGACTCGCTGATGGGGACGTTGGTGTCGCTGTCGCGGCCGCCGTAGAAGAAGCCCTGTATGACGTGGCCTTCCTTGTCGTCCCAGTTGGGGTCCAGGTTCTCCAGCTCCTGGAGCCTTATGGTGTACCGGGCGTTGGGGTGGGCCAGGGGTATCTCATTGCCCTCCGCATCCTTCTTCCCCTTGTACCACTCGCCGCTGTGATTGATACCCGTCTTCGGGTACTCGTCCTCTTCCAGTCCCATGCCGAGCCAGTAGGGCTTGCCGTCATGGATGAGGACGTTGCTGAAGATGGTCTCTCGTGGCGTCGTGAGGGCGTCGTAGATCACGGGATCGTCCACGGGGTTGACGTCCCTTATGATGCCGAAGACGCCGGCCTCGATGTTGACGGCGCGGCAGTTGCCCTCATCACCGATCCTGAGGTAGGCGATGTCGTCGCCAACGATGGCCATCCCCGGGATCATGGCTGTGCTGGTCTTGCCGCACGCCGAAGGGTACGCGCCCGTGAAGTAGCTCACCCGGTCCTTGTCGGGGTGCCTCACGCCCATGATGAGCATGTGCTCTGTGAGCCAGTCCTCGTGGTTGGCCTTGTAGATGGCGAGCCGGAGCGCAAGCTTCTTCAGGCCTATGCTGTTGCCCGCGTACTGGTTGTTGACGCTATAGACCTTGCCATCCACGACATCAACGTATATTCGGCGGTCTTCCACGTTCAACGTGGTGTTCCGATCATCAAGCTCCCCAGCGCTGTGTATAAAAGTGAAGAACTCTCCGTCCCTCAGCTTCCTGAACTTCTCGTAACCGTTCCTGTAGAGGATGTCCTCGCTGTGGGCGACGTAAGCGCTGTCCGTGAGCTGCAGAGCGCATATAGTGAACCTGCTGTCCGTGGGTCCAAGGCTGAAGAAACGGACGAGGCACTCCTTGCCCTCCATGGCGCCGTCCATTATTCCCAGGACCTCGTCCAGCCCCTCCTCTCGGTCGATGGTGTTGATGGTCTCCATCATCTTCATACCCTCGGGTAGCAGGACCCGGGTGTTCTCCTTGTCCCGGGCCTGATCGTAGTAGCCGTCGTAGTGGATGGTGTGCCCCCTCATCTTCAGGGGAGCCTCCTCGCCCAGGTCTATGGCCAGCTGCCTGACGTAGGCAACGTCCTCGGGGCTGTCGGTGATGACCGTCGCCTTGGCTGGCTTACATAACTCAAGGAACCTGGTGACCTGTTCCTCGACTCTGGGGTTCTTGAGCGCCTTGAGCTTCCTCAGGCTCTCGGCGTCCATGAACCTCAACAATGAATCTGACACTTATACGCCTCTTCTAGTGTTGAAAGAGGCTTGTATTAGATTTATCGGTTTCACTCATGAGCCTAGAATCTGCTCCTCCGGAGGCTTAACCCTCCTGAACGTCACCCAGAGGAGCACGTCGTATAGGCCTTTGATGGCCCCAGCCAAGAGGAAAGGCAGCGAGAGGCCTACGAATTGCATTATGTAGCCGGCTATGCTGGGGCCGACGGCGAGGGTGAAGCTCCGCGGCAGGTTGATGAGCCCCTGAACGCGACTACGCTCCTTAGGCTTCACTATGGCCATGGTGTACGACTGCCTGGTGGGCACGTCCATCTGGCTCAACAGGCTGCGCCCGAGGTACAGCGAGAGAGACGCCGACAGGCTAGGCATGTAGGGCACCAGCGCCATCATGACGTTGGCCGGTAGATGGCTGTACACCATGGTGTTTATGAGACCGATCCTCTCGCTTATCCGGGCGGCGAGCATGTAGCTCGCCGCGGCTAGGAGACTCGACGCCGAGAAGATGACGCCGATGAGGTCCATCCCTAGCCCGAACCTCTCGAAGAACCAATAAGCCACGAGGCTGCTGGTCACGAAGGAGCCCCCAAGCGCATCCATGCTGAAAAGCACCGAGAGGAGCACTACGTACCTCCTAGTCTGGGGGCTCAGGGACGTCTGCTTCTCGTGCTCTAGTTCTAACTCGGCCTCCTCTCCCAGCATCGAGTACAGGAACACGACAGCAAGGTTGAGCAACGCGTACACCCCGAACAGCAGGCGATACGAGGCGGGCTCCGTGTATCCCCAGCCCTGCAGAATCACCACGAAGCCCGTGAACAGGGAACCCACGGCGGTAGCCACAGAGTCTAGGGTGCTGCGGATCGCGTAGAGCCTCGTCCGTCGATAGTCGGCGCAGCTCTGAGCAAGGATCACCCTCTCAAGCATCTGCGAGGCCCCGAAGCCGCCCCTGTATCCTAGGGAGGAGACCACAGCCGCGGCGACGAGGAAAGGAGGATACGAGGAGACGAGATAAACGGAGCCAGCCACGGCCGAGAGAAGCCCGAAGAAGACGAGCATCCTTCTCCGTCCAACCCTGTCCGCTATGAAGCCCGCGACGAGGTTGAACAGGGTCGAGACGGTGAGACCGCCGGTGAGCACGAGGCCGATCTGCCACAGAGGCAGCCCAAGGGAGCTGAGGTAGACAGCGAAGAAGATGCTGACGAAGCTGGCTGCGAAAGACTGCAGAGGCCTCACCACGAGGAGCAGCTTCCCATTCCTGTCCACCCAGTCAAGCATAGAGAGTCTATGCACAAGGGGAAGTCATAACGTTAACTCCATGGCTCCGTAAATCACATGCTTTCGTCTTGAAGAATGCATATCTTCGTTCCCAGTAACTTACCATAAGAACGGCGAAGGTAACCGTTATAGCCGCTGCTCTCCTCACTTGAATCATGTCTCAGAACGGAAAGTTATCCAGGTTCTGGATACAGGAGCTTACGCGCCCCGCCTTCGAGGACTGGCTCGAGAACGAGCCCGAGCCCGTCGTCATCATAGGCATAGGCGCCATAGAACAACACGGGCTGCACCTGCCATTGGGCACCGACAGCCTGGGCTGCCATGAGTTCATCCACGAGGTGGCGAGCCGCACCAACAGCGTCTGCATCCACCCATGCTGGCCGGGGTTCAGCCCCCACCACATGTCTTTCCCAGGCACGGTGACCTTCAGCAGCGAGACGCTCATGGGCGTGCTCATGGACACCATCGGGAGCTTCGCCCACCACGGCGTCAAGCGCTTCGTGTTGGTGAACCACCACGGGGGCAACACCCAGACCATGAACCTCGCCGCCCAGCTCGCCAAACGCGAGTACAACGTCATGATAGCCACCCCCGAGGGACCCCGCGACACTGAGCTCGCCAAGAAGATACGGGAGCGCATGCAGAGGTACCTGGAGGTCCACAGCGGCCCCAGGGAGACCGCGTACGCCCTCCACTACTTCCCCGAGCTATGCGAGATGTGGAGGCTGGAGGACTGGGAGAGCGGCGTCGTCATCTCCGACAGGCTACGCGAGTTCATGGACCCGGACAGGGAGGACTACGAACTCGTGAGCCAGGTATTCAACGCGTGCCTGGGCCCCAACACCGAGGACATAACACGGAACGGCCAGTACGCAACCACTGACTCTAGGACCGCTGATCCCAAGGAGGCGGAGGCCAGGATGGAGGAGGCCGTCCAGTTCATGGTGGACTTCATCGAGCTCTGGAAGAGCATCCCCGTCCCCAAGTGCTTCCTCGACTAGTCCCTCTTCTTTTTCAGCTTCTCCGCCTCACCCGCATCCATGTGAACCGTGTACTTCTCGCCCGGGTACTTAGCCGAGCGCACGTCATACCTGTACTCGGAGAGGGCGTCGTTAATGACCCTGTTCAGGTCGGCGTATGGTCTGGCGAAGGGCGGCGTCTCGTCGTAGACTCCCAAGAGGTCGTGGAGCACCAGTACCTGGCCGTCACACATCGGGCCCGACCCTATCCCGATGGTGGGCATCTCCACGGTCCTGGTTATCACCTCGGCGGCCTCAGCCGTCACGAACTCCAGGACCACCGAGAAAGCCCCCGCGTCGCCCAGCGCAACCGCGTCATTGACTATGGCCGCCGCCGTTTCGGCGTCTCTCCCCTGAACTTTGAAGCTTCCCCCGACGGACGCCCTCTGGGGCATGAGGCCGATGTGCGCCATCACGGGGATACCCACGTCCACGAGTGCCTTCACGGTTGGCGCCACCTCCACGCCGCCCTCCAACTTGACAGCGTCGGCGCCCCCCTCCTGTATGAGGCGTGCGGCGTTGGTCAAGGTTTGTTCCCTGCTCACGTGGTAAGACATGAAAGGCATGTCGGCTACCACCAGGGGGGCCTTGGCCCCCCTCACCACCGCCTTCGTGTGGTGTACTATGTCGTCCACCGTCACTGGGACAGGACTGTCATAGCCCAGCACCACCATCCCCACTGAGTCCCCGACGAGGATGATCTCCAGCCCGGCCCTCTCCACGAGCATCGCCGTTGGGTAGTCGTAGGCGGTGACCATGGCTATCTTCTCGCCTGCGGCCTTCATCTTCCACAGCTTCGACGCGGTTACCTTCTCCAAGGGCTTCACCGAAACAATACAATAGCCGTGAACCCATATAACCACTGGGTAGAGATGCGGGTCGCTGTGGTGGGCGCAGGAGCCATGGGATGCTTCTATGGGGGCCTCCTAGCCGAGGCAGGCGTGGATGTCACGCTCGTTGACGTCTGGAGGGAGCACGTGGACGCCATCAACGCGAACGGGCTCCACGTAACTGGCGTCTCAGGGGACAGAGTCGTACGCGTCCCAGCTACGACAGACCCGGAGACGGTTGGGGAGGTTGAGCTGGTGCTTCTCTTCGTAAAGTCCTACGACACCGCCAAGGCTATGCGGGGTTCCATGCCCCTCATCGGCGGCGACACATACGTCTTGACTCTTCAGAACGGCCTCGGGAACCTCGAAGCCATCGCGGAGGCGGTTGGCCCGGGCAGGGTCCTCGGGGGCACCACCTCCCATGGTTCCACGCTGTTGGGTCCCGGGGAGATACGCCATGCAGGCGTAGGCCTAACGGTGGTAGGGGCGCTGGAAAGAGGCTCTAGGGATATGGCGGAGAAGGTGGTGGACACGTTCAACGGGGCCGGCCTACATACAAGGGTCAGCAGCGACGTGAGGAGCGACATATGGGGTAAGGTGCTCGTTAACCTCGGAATCAACGCGTTGACGGCCCTCACGAGCCTAAGGAATGGTCAGCTCCTTGAAGTCCCGGAGCTTCGGTGCCTCATGCGCCTCGCTATGGAGGAGGGTATGAGAGTGGCCACGGCGGACGGTGTCGACCTGGGCCCGCTAGACCACGTCGCACACGTCTATGAGGTTGCCGAGGCTACGGCGGCGAACCGCTCCTCGATGCTGCAGGACGTGGAGAGGGGACGGAGGACCGAGATCGACGCCTTGAACGGTGCGGTCGTGGGGCTCGGCGAGAGGCTGGGGGTGGAGACGCCCGTGAACAGTGCTCTTACCGCCTTGGTTAAAGGTCTTGAGCACAGGGCTAGTCGGTGAGGGTTATAGGGTAGACGCCCTCAGGGACGTTCATGTACTGGAAGACGCTGAGGTCGGCAGGACACTGGCCGGGGGCGTCGATTATTATGATCTCCTCCCCTATCACCTCGTAGACGGCCCTGAAGTGGGTCTTGCTCTTGCTGACGATAATCTCAAAGTCCTGAGGCCTGTAGCCGAACTGCTTTATGGGGTCGTCGTCGATGAGGCTCGACTGGCGGCTCGTCACTTGGAGCCAGACTCCGCCCACCCGCAGTATGGCTGTGGGCCCCAGGTTCACCTCCTGGTTGACCCTCATGGGTCCCGTTCCTATGTACTTTCCCTCACCTGCCCAGAGAACCTCGCCCTTGATGCTGATCTTACCGCCGTCCCTCCAGCCCGTGGTGGCTCCCATGTCCAACTCCACGATGCTGCCCACCCCAGCCTCGACGATCTTCTTAGCCGATACCGGGTCGTAGAGCATAGGGAACGCGGTCCCCTGGGCGCCCTGCTTCAGCAGCTCCCTCAGCACATAGGTGGTGTCGTTGCTCCTGTCGGCGTGGTCCAGTATCACTATGGGCTTCTCGGCTCTCCTCGCCTTCTCTATGGCTAGGCTTACGCCCTCTTCTACGCCGTGGAGGGCGGCTTCGCTTCTGCCTGTCAACTCTCTTCTCTTGCTCCAGGCCAGCTCGCAGAGGTCGTCAACGATCTGCTGCGCCAGCAGTGGGTCGTCGTCGGTAACCGCCACCATCCCCATGCCCAGGGGGCGTACGTCGCTCCAAGCGAACCCGAAGAGGGCGGACACGTCCAGGACGCCCGGCTTCTCCTCCCACCGGTGGACCCTGTCGATTATATCCTTGGCGGGGGAGACCGTGGTGGCGCTGAAGACTGAAGGCACCACGATACCCGGCTTCCTGAGGGCGACGGTAGGCTTGATCTCGCCGTCGAGGGTCTTGATCATGCACCTGGCGGCTCGCATCCCTGTGTTCTTCATGTCCACGTGGGGGCTGCTCTGGTACCCGAACACCGCCGATGCCTCCTCCAGTATCGCCTCGTCCTTGTTGCCGTGAAGGTCGAATGTCACCATCAGGGGCATGTTGTAGCCGAGTATCCCACGGACCTCTCGGACGGCGTCTGTCTCCGGGTCCTGCCTGCTCTCAGTCGCCATGGCGCCGTGCAGAGACAGCAGCACTCCGTCGATCTCGTCCTTCATCTCGTCAAAGCCACGTTTCATCTCCCCCACGTAATAGTCGTAGACCTCGTCCGCGACGGTCTCTGTGGCGCCCCCCATGGCGGCGCAGACGGGAAACAGCTCCACGCCCTCGCGTTCACAGACCTCGATGAATCCACCGATGCAGCTGTTGGTGCCCCTCGCCTTCTCTAATACCCGTTCCCCGTGGGCTGCGCTCCTCTCGAAGTCCTCAAGCGTCGTGAGCCCCGGCCAGAACGTTATCGTCTCGTGGGCGAACCCAGCCACTCCGAGCTTGTACCTGCTCATCACGTCACCTCCCGATCACGATCCCGGTGGGATCGATCTCCTCTCGGAGAAGCCTCAGCTCCTCTCGAGTCGGCTCCTCCGTCACCGCGACCTCGCCTTTTACATGCAGTTTGAAGCTTGTGTTCTCTTGGACTTGTTCCACTGTGATCCCCGGGTGCACCGAGAGGAGGCTCATCTCCTTGGTCTCATCGTCGAACCCCATCACCCCGAGCTGGGTGATCACCCTATGGGGGCCTGTGCCAGCGGGAAGGCCGGCCGCCTCCCTCGCCCCGGGGCCTGTGAGGTACCCCGGCGTGGTGATGAAGTCCAGCTTGTTCATGAAGCGCAGCCTGTCGTGGCGCATCAGTATGATGGTCCGCGTGCAGAGGCTGCCCACGTCGTTGCCGCCCCCGCTCCCTGGAAGCCTGACCTTGGGGCTGCCGTAGTCACCTATGACGGTGGTGTTGAGGTTCCCGTACCTGTCTATCTGGGCGGCGCCGAGGAACCCGTAGTCCACGAGGCCCTGCTGCGCCACCCCCATGACGTAGTCCATGCTCGCTGCCATGCAAGCCCTGTGGAAGGTGCGGCTGTCTCCGACGCTTACCGGAATCGTCGGCAGCTTGGGGCCCAGCCCACCGGCCTCGAACACTATGAGAAGGTTGGGGGCGTGCAGCCTCTGCGCCAGCATCGTGGCGATGATGGGGAGTCCGGTGCCGACGAAAACGGATTTTCCGTCCTCCAGCACCCTGCTGGCCACGCACGCCATGAGCTCGGTGGTGTTGTACTCCAACGCTAGCCCCTCCTCGCCCACGGCGCGTCCAGAGGCACCTCCAAGTGCTCCAGCTTCCTCAGGTACTCCATCTTCTCTTCTCCGCCCACCAGCTCGATGTACTCGCTGAATCCCTTGACGCCCCGGACGTACTTGTCCAGGTACTCTTCGACTCCCTCGTCGCTGCGGCTGAGCCTGAGCCACTTCGCCATGTGCTCCTCGTCGCTGTAGTAAAGCCCAGGCATGTTCCCTGGGTGGCTCCCGTAGGGAACCTCCACGACGGCGTCCACGTAGAAGTGGGGGATCACTGTCCTGTCGGGATGCGTGCGCACCTCCTCCCCATCTATGAGCTTCTCCGTGGTTATTATGAGGCGCTTCGCGGCGCGAGCCAGGTCCACGTCCTCGATGGTGGTGCCGTCTATCTGGCAGTTACCGTACCTGTCGCAGCGGTGAACATGTAATAAAACGAAGTCTGGGTAGCACGCCGGGATGAGCGTGATGGGCAGCCCTGTCCACGGGTCCTCAGCCACCGTGGAGGAGCTGTACTTCAGCGTGTCGGTTCCCAGCATCACCCTCGCCGGCATCCAGGGCAGCCCCATGGCTGCGGCCTTGAACCTCCACTGGAATCCTGCGTTGCTTATCTCGCCTACGACCTTCACCTTCCCCTTCTCGACGCGCCTGCGGCCAGCGGGGGACAGCCCCCTTAGCTCGTGGCCGAACGCGTATGCGCACTCCACGCGGTCCACAAGCCTCGACGCCACCAGGACGTCCACGTCGTGGACGCCGGTCTTGGCGGCCATGCACAGGCCCTTCCTTCCCTGTCTTATCATCTCGTAGATGCCGGCCATGCTGAACCTTATGTGGCCGAAACCGCCCATGGCGAAGTAGTCTCCGTCGCGGGTTAACTTGGCAACGGCCTCTGACATGGACATGGTTTTATCCACCAGGCCCCGGGGCTTGTTCTCGGCCATCCATCGGCGGGCGTCGTCGGGGTGCATCCATCCATAGAGCTCCCCTTCGCCCTCCATCAACACCTTCATGATATGAAATAGATATGCAGACCCTTAATTTTTACCACATGATTACACTCATAAACACCAGTACTTGACCTCATACCATGAAGGTACACACAGCCAGCCACGGCTTCGAGACCAAAAAGCAGTTTGAGGCACACGACCTCACAGGCTGGATAAGAGAAGAAGTCAAACGATCAGCCGTCGGAGACGGCATCGCCGTCGTCTCGACGGGACACACCTCGGGGGCGCTAGTCATGAACGAGCTGGACCCAGGGCTCAGGAGAGACATCGGGGGGCTGTTGGAAAGGCTCGTCCCGCCGGAGGGAGACTATGGGCACCAGGTCAACGCCCCCAGCCACCTATCAGCCATGCTTCTAGGGGGAAGCAAGACCGTACCAGTCAGGGACGGCGAGGCCCATCTGGGCACGTGGCAGAGCGTCTACTGGGTTGAGGCCGAGAGGAGGCCCCGTAGCAGACGAGTGGACCTAACAGTCATCGGCCTCTAGTCAGTAGGTCTCAGAGTCACAGCCCCAAAGTAGCTTGTTGAGGGCCAGCAGGTACCTGTCCCTCCAAGCCTCCAGCTCCTCGAGGCTCCTGCCGCCCACCATCTCGTCAACGCCGTCTATCGCCTTCTGTACGGCGGTCTCCGGGGTCTCGGTCCACGCCGCCATGGTCTTGAGCCACTCGGACTTGCTTCCGCCGATGTGCCTCATCAGGTACTCTATACCGCCCTTGCCGCCCCCCAGATGGTAAACCATGTATGGGCCCATGATGGCCCAGCGGATGCCCGGCCCCGCCCTGATGGCCTTGTCCACGTCTTCGACGCTGGCGACCCCCTGGTCCACGAGGTCCAGCGCCTCCCTCCACAGTGCCACGGAAACCCTGTTGGCGATGAACCCGGGCACCTCCTTCTTCAGCACAACTGGTGTCTTGCCCATGTCTTCCATCACCCTGTAGACTAGGTCTACGGTCTCCATGCTGGTTTCCTCCCCGGGGCATAGCTCCACGAGGGGGACAAGGTGCACCGGGTTCCAAGGATGAGCCACGACGGCCCTCTCCGGGTGACGCTTCATGTCCCGGGCTATCTCCGTCATCATGAGCCCGGAGGTGCTGCTCGTGAACACAGCCTCCGCCGGGGCTAGCCTGTCCATCTCCGCGTAAAGCGGACGCTTAACCTCTAGGCTCTCGTAAACGGACTCCACCACATAGTCCGCGTCCCTCACCGCCTCCTCCAAGCTGGTGGTGGTCGACAGGCGCCTCTTCGCCGCCTCGGCGTCCTTCCCCAGCCCCGCGCCCACAAGCGTGTCTATGTGATGAGACACTCTGACCTCCGCCTCCTCCAGCTTCTCATCGGTTAGATCCTGCATGACGACATCGTAGCCATGCAACGCGAAAAGCGCCGCCCAGCCCTGACCCACCAGGCCGCTGCCAACGCACGCTACACGTCTGATTCCATCGATCAACGCTATCAACATGAAACATGCCGCAAGGCTTTTCATTCTTCCGAGTCGAAGCCGTTAAGTTGCCTAACCCCGAGTCATATCCATGCCTGAAAATCACGTCTTCTCGAGGGGCACCACGTACCTAATCAAAATGGCTAGGGGCGAGGGAATCTATCTCTGGGACAAGGACGGCCGCCGGTACATCGACGGCAGCGCCGGCCCCATCTGCGTCAACATAGGCCACGGCGTCAAGGAGGTGGCCGACGCCGTAGCGGCTCAGATGGAGCAGGTGAGCTTCGTCCACAGCAGCCACTTCATCACCCAGAGCGTCATAGACTGCGCTGAGAAGCTGGCGGCGTTCGCACCCGAGGGCCTCGGCCACGTCTACTTCTGCAGTGGAGGAAGCGAGGCCACCGAGGCTGCCGCCAAGATGGCCCGCCAGTACTGGCTGCTACGGGGCGAGCCTAAGCGCAGCAAGATCATTGCCCGCTGGCAGAGCTACCACGGCAACACGCTGGGCGCCCTCAGCATGTCTGGGAACATCGCCCGGCGCCAACGCTACGTCCCACTGCTACTAGACTTCCCCCACATACCGCCGGCTTACTGTTATAGGTGCTGGTTCGGCAAGACCTGCGACGCCTGCGACCTAGAGTGCGCCCGTGCACTGGACACCCAGATACGTGCGACGGGGCCAGAGTACGTCTTCGCGTTCATCGCGGAGCCGGTGGTCGGCGCCACCCTGGGCACGGTCCCAGCGGCGCCTGGCTACTTCCAGCTGATCCGCGAGATATGCGACGACCACGACGTGCTCTTCATAGCCGACGAGGTCATGACGGGGCTGGGTAGGACCGGCAAAAGGTGGGGACTAGACCACTGGGACACTGTGCCCGACGTCATCGCCACCGCCAAGGGCCTGGCTGGGGGCTACATGCCCCTGGGAGCCACCATCGCCAGCGACAGGGTGTACGACGCCTTCGGCGAGCCCTTCGCCCACGGCCACACCTACGGCAGCCACCCCATCGCCTGCGCGGCCGGTGCCGCGGTCATGGACTACGTCGTCAAACACAGGCTCGTCGAGAGATCCGCCGAGCTTGGCGAGTACTTCCACGGGAAGCTCAAGGCGCTCCACGATCACCCGTCCGTCGGAGACGTACGCGGAATGGGCATATTCGCTGGGGTCGAGTTCGTCAAAGATAAAGAGACCAAGGAGACGTTCCCGCCTGAGATACGGTTCTACAGCCGAGTGGTAGACAGGTGTTTCGAGAACGGGTTGCTGGTCTACCCGGGCGTAGGCACGGTGGACGGGGTCAGGGGCGACCACATCCAGGTGGCGCCGCCCTTAATCGTCACGAGGGACGAGATCGACGAGATAGTCGGGCTCCTCGACAAGTCCATCGGCGAGGTAGAAGCGGAGGTCCTATAGCCTCAACGGCTACCTTATCCTGCCGTTCACTACCTTCTCCAGCTTTATCTTCTCGGAGTCGGTGTGCAGAGGCAGCCCCTCCATGTAGGCCCTGCCGCCAACCGCCTCCAGCCTGTACTTCATGAACTGGTCGAAGGTGATGGTGTCCGTGCTGTACTCCTTTACGTTGCCGACATACACCTGGTCCCCGGGCTCAGACGCCTGTGGGTTCAGTATGCCCACCTCCTTTCCGTCGTCTCCCGCCAACAGCATTCCCTCGCTTAGCTCGCCCCTCAGCCTCGCCGGCTCAAGGTTCGTAAGCACCACCAGGTTCTTGCCTAGGAGTTCGTTCCTGTCAGGGTAGTAAGGCTTCAAGCCGGCGACGAGTTGCCTTTCCTCGCCGCCTAGGTCAATCTTCAATATGTAGAGCTTGTCGGCACCCGGGTGGTCCAGCACCTCCGTGACCCTAGCCACCTTCATATTGAGGGCCCCTAGGTCCGTGGGGTTCAACACCTCGTACTCACCGCCATTATACCGGACGATGAGGTCGCATATCTCCCTGAGGGCGTCCTCAAGATACATGGCGCCGGTCTCTCTGTTCCCCTGCACATAGACTAGGAGGTTCCGGGTGTCGAAACCTATCTTGGTGTGCTGGCCCTGCTTGACGTCGAGCCAGCAGAGCACGTGCTCGTCGTCCACCATGGCGAACTTGCCTGGAGGAACCTTCATCGGCTCGGTCTCCCCGAGGGGCACGTAAACTTCGTCGCCCCTGGTCACCTTCAGCCCCACGTCCCCCACGACCTTGTCCAGGTCGTGGACGCCGACGCTCACCCGCCTGGTGGCTGCGACGACGTTGTAGGCGTCCACCACGGTGTTGATGGTGGGGAGCCTGCCCTTCTCCTTCACCAGATTGATTAGGTGGACCATGGGGCTCTCGGCGTCCACCTTGAACCTCCTATAAACATCGTTGTAGGCCTCGATTATGGGGTCGCCTTCGACGCTGAGCGCCTCGATCTCCTCCTCCGCCTCCCTCTTGAGGGCTTCCAGCTCCGTGGAGGACTTCCTGATCTGCACGCCCCGCACCACGGCGAGCTTCACGTCTACGCCCATCTTCGCCAGCTTGTCGTCTATGCTGAACTCGATCCTCCTGGTCTCAGCGGGCTCCGGGACCCTGAGCTTGATGGGCTCGATCTTCTTGAGCACTATCTCTGCTTTCCCCATCGTGTGGTCCTCGACGAATACGCCCACGTCACCCCAGTCGAGCCCGGGGAGGTTGAGCTGCACCTCCATCCGCTCCGCGAACACCGGCATGACCGGCTTGATGAGCACGGTGAGGTCCTTGACGATGTTGACGCAGTCGGTGAGCACCCCGAGCCCCTTCTCCGGGTCGGTCTTCACAAGCTCCCAGGGCCTGTTGTCCTGGAAGTACTTGTTCCCCATGCTGCCTATGACGAGCATCTCGTTGACGGCGTCCCTAAAGTCGAAACCCGTGTAGTGGGCCTTCGCCGCCATGCACCGTTCCCTCACCTCCCTCAGCAGCCCGGCGTCACCGACCTTGCCGCACCTGCCGTCGTAGTACCTCTCCAGGAAGCTGAGGACCCGGTAGAACAGGTTGGCCAGGTTCGCCACGAGCTCGTTGTTTATCTTGCTGCGGAGGTTCTCCAGGTTCAGGTCTATGTCGCTCATGGTGTGGCTCAGGTTTGCCGCGTAGTAGTAGCGGAGCAGCTCGGGGTCCAGGTAGTCCTTGAACTCCTCGGCCGTCAGGAACGTGCCCCGGCTCTTGCTCATCTTCTCCCCGTTCACCGTGAGGAAACCGTGGACCACCACGTTGTCGGGGACATGGAACCCGGCCCCGTGGAGCACCGCCGGCCAGAAGAGGAGGTGGAAGTAGATGATGTCCTTGCCGATGAAGTGGATGATGGTGCCTTCGCTGCTCTGCCAGTAGTCGTCGGCCGTGCAAGGCTTGTCCCTGCAGTAGTTGGCCGTGGACGCGATGTAGCCGATAGGGGCGTCCAGCCAGACGTAGAAGTACTTGTTCTCCTCGCCGGGGATCCTGAAACCGAAGTAGGGGCCGTCCCTGCTTATGCACCAGTCGTGCAGGCCCTCGTGGACCCAGCTTAGGATCTGGTTCCTGATCTCAGGCTGCAGCCTATCGTTGCCCTCTAGCCACTCCTCGAGCCAGCCGCTGAAGCTGCTTAGCCTGAAGAAGTAGTGGCGGCTTTTCCTGCGTGTGGGCGTGCTGCCGCATATACTGCAGTACGGGTTGATGAGGTCCGTGGTGTCGTATGTGGCGTTGCACTTCTCGCACACGTCGCCATACTGGTCCTGGGCGCCGCACATGGGGCAGGTGCCCTTCACGTACCTGTCTGGAAGGAATCGTTCACAGTGCTCACAGTAGGTGAGCTCAATCTCCTTGGTGTAGATGTGCCCGTTCTCACTCAGCCTCTGGAAGATGAGCTCGGTGTACATCTGGTTCTCCGGGCTGTTGGTGGTGTAGTAGCTGTCGAACCCGACGTGGTAGTCGTCGTAGTCCCGTTTATGCTCCCTCCACCAGTGGTCGATGAACTCCTCGGGGGTGACCCCCTGCTTCGCGGCGTTGATCTCTATGGGCGCCCCGTGGGTGTCGTCGGCCCCGCAGTAGACGACGTCGTGGCCCGCCAGCTTCATGAAGCGGACCCAGATGTCCGTCTGGATGTACTCTACCATGTGGCCTATGTGCACGGGCCCGTTGGCGTAGATCAGCGCTGATGTTACCAGAATCCTCTCAGACTTCAAGGCATGCCCTCCCGGTTTTCCTAAAGAGAGCGTGTTACGACATATTAATGCTGTTTCATAAACCAGGGTTCCTTAAGTCAGCTTATTGATTGGGCTCTTTGTCTGCTGTATCCTCTTTCTCTTCCTCGATCCGTCTGCTCTTGATTCGAGCATACGCGTCTACCCGGCTCTTGTAGATGAAGGCACCGGCCGTTGCTCCGCCTATGAGCCCGATCATCGTCAAGGCGTCGCCCACGGCGCCCCAGCCGTAGAAGATTGTGTAGACTACCTGCTGTATGATGTAGGCGAGGACCCCCGTGACCGTACCCACCCTGATGAGGTCGCCCTTTGCGATCCTCGCGGCAGAGTAGCCGCCAAGCAGCCCTCCTACGAGATGCAGCGCGACGACCAGAGTTGAGAAGACGCTCAGAACTCTCTCTGAGTCCCCATAGATTAGCGCCAACAATTCTACGATCAGGAAAGGCAGCCCAAACGCCAGAGATGCCCC
>CAZGZR010000022.1:0-33029 GCA_964529745.1 uncultured Candidatus Bathyarchaeia archaeon | reverse complement strand
CCGTTAAGGACTGCTCATCCAAGGCTCGTCAAGATTAGTTATTACCAGCCAATATATAGCAATGAGCTGGCTCTAAAAATGAGAAAAAGGGGGTCAGCGTCTGAGGCGTTTGAGGCTCAGCGTCGCCGTCGCCAGCAGGATCCCAGCCATTATGTATCCTATGGGGACGGGTATCCCTCCGCCTGTCTCTGGAGGCTCACTCGGCTCCTCGGCCTCGACCATATGGTATATGACTGAGACCTCGGTGTCCTCCACCAGCTCCACGGTCCTCGTCGACTCAGTCTCGCCGTCGGCCCACCACTGGAAGCTGTACTCGGCGTCGCCCACGGTCACGGCGTCAGGCATCGAGAGGGTGTACTCCCCCGCCGTGAAGGTGCCCGTGTATGGCGTCTCGGCGTCCTCGCCGTTAACCGTGAACGAGACCTCTATGGGTGTCGACTCGACGCTCAGGGTGTACGACCGTGGCGGGAGATCGGGGGACACGTATGACGCAGTGTTGCCCGCGTAGTCGGTGACCTCCGCCTTGACTAGGACGGTCTCGCCCTGTGCCAGCGGCACCGTGAAGGTATAGGTCTTCTCGGGGAACGTGACATCGTATACTTCACCGCCCAGGACAGGCTCGATGCCCGTGTCTACTCCGGTCCAAGTCTGGCCGCCGTCGGTGGAGTAGGAGGCGTCGGCCATCTTGAGGCCCCAGCCGCTGTCGCTTACGGTCAGGTTCAACGTGGCTTCGCCGTCGTCTAGGCTGACGAGGCTGGCTTCGGCCTCCGGGGACTCCGCGTCGTCCTCGGCCTTGAGGGTTACCTCCAGCACGCTCATGGGCTCGACGTCGAAGTACGCGTCGAAGACGTGGCCGGCGTCGCCGGTTGCCGTCTCCACCCTCACCGGCTGGGCGCCCACGAAGCTGTACTCCGTCGCCGGTCTGCTGCCCGAGACCTTGAAGATCAGTCTACCCTCCTTGATGCTCATGTTCAGCATGTTCTCGAGGGTAACCGACACCGCCGTCTCGGAGAAGTCGTTGGCCGAGCCGTAGACGTACTCGACGTAGCCCGTGGGCATGTTGTTCGGCGGGTCCTCAAGCCTCGCCTCCGTGTACGGGTCGAACCGCAGCGTCCCGTTCTCGTATACCGTGATTAGCCTCGTACCGAACCGCTGCCCGGGGGGCAGCCCTCCGCCCGTCGTGGACGTCGTCACGAAGTAGTGTTTGTCGTTGAGCACGTAGATGATGTCGCGGTGCACGTGCCCAGCTAGTATCAGCCTGACGTCCTGCTCCTGGATGATGCGCAGCAGGGTCTGGGCCACCTCCAGCGGGTGGCCGTCGGTGGGGTCTGTCCATGAGGGGTGCATGAGGTCTTCGAGCTCCTCTATTTCTTCCCAGCTCCCTGTGACGCTTCCACCGGTCACGGTGCCCAGGTCGTCTTCGTACTCGCTGGCCAGCAGCGGGTGGTGGAAGCTCACGATCTTGACTTTATCCGGGTACTTGGATAGCTGGTTCTCAGCCCACCTCAGCTGCTTCGCCGTGACGCTGCCCAGGCCCCTGCTGTCCAAGGCGACGAACACGAAGTCACCGAGGACCAGGGTGTAGTTGAGCTTACCGCCGTAGAGCGCGTAGATGGCGCCGCCGTAACCCGAGTAGTCGTGGTTCCCCGGCAGCAGGTAGCTCGGGAACTCCATGTGAAGCATGTTGTACTGCAGGTAGGCCCACGCCCTGGCGTTGGACTCCGTCTGGACGTTGTCACCGGAGGCTATGCACAGGTCGGGGTCTATGAAGTTGGTCTGCATTATGTACTGGCTGAACACGATCGGCGTGATGGGCTCATGGATGTCGGTCAGATGGCTTATGACTAGGCTCTCGGGCCACTCGTCCAGCACCCACACGCATCTGCTCTGGAGTATTTCCTCGCTCTCTCCACCGCCATTCTGGGTCAGGGTCAGGTCGTACAGCCCGGGGTGCGCGTCGCCCGGGACGTTGAAGTACAACACCCACTTCTCGCCGTCGAAGGTTCCGTTCACCAGGGACAGGGCGTAGAGTCCATACATGGAGTCTATCTCCCCTGACCACGCCGAGGCTTCGCCACCGGCAAGGGCGTCTGACAGATCCTTGACGTGCACCGGGAAGTCGCCGCCCTGTAGCACTGGCTCTGGGGCGGAGGGCAGAGGCGAGCTCATGGTCTCGGCTATCTTCTGCCCAGTATAGCACTGAGCGAAGGAAATGGCGCTTACAGGCCCTGCTAAAAAGAGGGCTATGATGACGGTTACAACAATCTTGTCTCTTCTCCTCATCAATTATTCCTCCAAGGGAAGCATTATCGTGTTATCATACGGGATGTAGACCTTAAGTCTTCCACCCACGGGTGTCTCCGCCCCCGGTGGGGCGTCCATCAGCACCTTATTTCCATCTATGTCCAACCTTACCTCCGTGTAGGGGCCGATGAAGGACACCCACTCGACCTCCCCCTCCAGGACGTTCGACGGCTGAGCTGGCTCCTCTAAGCTATAGTTCTCGGGCCTGATTACGCAGGCAGCTATGTCCCCTTCCTTGATCTTGCCTGTGGAGTCGAGTCCCTGGAGGGTGATGCTCCCAACCTTCATGTGCACCCCTCCCTCGGTGGAGGCCACCTCTCCCTCCAGCAGGGTGCCCCTACCCATGAACGTGGCTATGAAGATGTCTTGGGGCACGTTGTATATCTCCCTGGGTGTCCCTATCTGCCTGACTTTGCCGTGGTCCTGTATGGCTATCCTGTCGGAGACGGACATGGCCTCCTCCTGGTCGTGGGTGACGTAGACCGTGGTGATCTTCAGCCGCCTCTGCAGCGCCTTGATCTCCTCCCTCATCTGGACCCTGAGCTTGGCGTCCAGGTTGCTCAGCGGCTCGTCCAGCAGCAGCACCGCGGGGTTTATCACCAGCACCCGGGCGAGGGCTACGCGCTGCTGCTGGCCTCCGCTGAGCTGCGTCGGGAACCTATCCTCTAATCCCTCCAGCTCGACCTGGTCGAGGGCGTCGAGCACCCGCTCCCTCACCTCTTCCTTGGGTATCTTCCGTACGTTCAGCCCGTAGGCGACGTTCTCGTAGACCTTGAGGTGAGGCCACAGGGCGTAGTTCTGGAAAACCATGCCGGTGTTGCGCTCAAACGAGGGGAGCCCCGTGACGTCCCGGCCGTCGAAGAACACCTGGCCCTCTGTGGGGAACTCCAGCCCCGCTATGAGTCGCATGGTGGTGGTCTTACCGCAGCCGCTGGGGCCCAGAAGCGTGAAGAACTCTCCGTCCTTGATCGTCAGGTCGATGTGGTCCGCCGCCACGACGTCTCCGAAAAGTTTGGTCAGGTTTCTAAGCTCTATCTCTACCATCTGTTAAACCCCCAGGAACGACGCCTTCTGTTTCAGCACGAAGTTGCTCACCGCCATCGCCGTGATCTGGACCGCCATGAGCATTATGCAGAGGCTGGCTCCGATGCTCACGGCGCCGACGGCTGCCGTGCCGTACACGATCTGGCTTATGAAGAACGTGATGGGGACCCTGTCCTCCCGCAACGCGCCTAGAGTGATGCTGGTGCTAACCTCGGCCATCGAGTAGACGAAGCTCAGGAGGGCTCCGCCGATGACGTTGGTCACTATCAGCGGTATCACTATCCTCACGAAGGTCGTCGTCCTCGTAGCGCCAAGGTTCAGCGACGCCTCCTCGAGGCCCTTGTCAACCTGCTGGAGCCCCGCGTAGACGGATCTAGTCATGAACGGCAGCCGTCGAATCGTGTACGCGAGGATGAGCAGCATCGCCGGGTCCGTCAACGGGTCAAGCAGGGAACCTCTGAAGAACGGCGTCGAGAAGAAGAGGAAGTAGCTGACGGCTAGGCTTATGCCCGGCACGGAGACGGGGACCGTCGCCAGCATGTCGAGGATGCCCTTCGAGGGTATGTCTCTCTTCGAGACCACGTAGGATATGCTGGAGCCTACGACGACCATTATGGCGACGGCCACGAACGAGTAGCCCAGGCTGTTGGCTATCGCCCTGGTGACGTCCTTGTTGGTCAACAGGGCCCTGAAGGACGCCCCGGTTACACGCGTCGGCAGCGTCCCGCTGGTGGCCCAGTTGGTGGAGGCCAGCACGAAGGTGCCTATCTGGGGCATCGCGCCCCAGAGCACGAGCAGCAGCAGGATGAGGCAGATGGCCGCCTGGCCGCCAGGCCCAGGGGTGCGCACCCTCGGGTTCCAGCGCCCACCCTTGCTTATCATGGTGTAGCTTCGTCGGGAAGTGTAGGTCTTCACCGCGACGTAGCTTAACACCGTTAATACCATTATTAGCAGAGCCAGCGCGGAGGTCTTGGGGGATATCTGCCCGGTCAACGCCTCCGAGAAGGCCGCGTAGATCTGATACGACGCGACGCTCTTCGACAGGGGGTTGGCGCTGGCGCCTATGAAGCCTATGGGGGCCCCAAGGTCCTCGAGGCTGAAGATGAAAGTGATAACCGCGCCCGCCACCAGCCCGGGGAGGAAGAGGGGAAACGTCACCGTCCTGAACAGCCTGAACCCAGTAGCGCCCAGGTTCTCGGCCATCTCCTCGAGGCTCGGGTCGATGTTGTTCAGCGACGCCACGACGTTCAGGTAAACTATGGGGTAATACGAGAGCGTCTGAGCCACCACGAGGCCGACGAGCCCGTCCACGCTGATCCTCCACGGGAGTATGTGGAGGATGTCGTACAGCAGGTAGTTGAGCAACCCGAACCGGGGGTTGAACACCTTGCCCACCACGTATGCGTTCACGAATGGGGTGGCTAGAAGCGGGATGAGAAGTATGACCCTGAAGATGGATTTTCCTTTGAACTCGTATCTGCCCATGATCATCGCCACCGCTATCCCTATGACGCTGCATAGGACGGTGACTGAGAAAGCCACCATGAGGCTGTTCAGAAGTATGCCGTGGTCGTAGCCCCAGATGTACATGACGTCCCGCCTCACCTCGAACATGCGTCCGCCGCGGCTCTGGAGGCTGACGTACTCGGGGCTCGTCAGTATGTTGGTGAACCATCTCAGCGAGAAGGCGTCCTGATAACTGAATCCCTGTAGAATCAATGAAGACAAAGGCGCCACCAGGAACGCAATCAGTATAGTGTATGAAACCACCGTCTGGGTTACCGTGAGCGGGTCCAGCTCCCTCCGCAGCTTTTCTATCTTCTCTTCGATAGAGGGCGACTTTACCCAGCTCAGCGTCATTTGTTTCCCCTAGGAGATGCTGTCGAGTTCGGCGGCGAGCTCATCGTAGTGGTCGAGCGCGGCAACCGTCCATGCATCCACCATCTCCTGTTTGTACTCGACGTCTTCCTCGATCAGGCTGTTTATGCTCTGGGCGTACTCCATCGTGAACGTCTCCGTCTCGCCTGTCGTCGGGTCAGTGAACTCGATCTCGTCGGGGTCGCCCAGCCTCAATGCTAGGTCGTCAAACTGCTCCTGAGTTATACTTCCCTCCTCCAGCGCAAGGGTGAGGTCCTCCCAGACCTGTTCCAGCTTTATCTGGGGTAGCACGATCACAGCCCTGTGGTAGCTTCTTATGGACGAGTAGTAGCTCGCCCCCTCGGCGCTGTCGAACTGTATGGTTAACGCCTCCTTGGTTTTCTGGAACACCTCTTCGAGGTCGGCTCTCTGTTTGCCCTCTGGGGTGTCGAACACCGCCTCGTTGACCGGCATCCTGTTGATGTTGCCGTCCAGCCAAACCTTCTGGCCCTCGGGGCTGAGCACCCACTCGATGAACCCCAGCGCCAGGTCTGGTTGCTGTGACGTAGTCAGCAACGCGATGGGGTCGGCGTTCACGATGGTGCCGTCGGCGGGGAAGATGTACTTGCAGAACTCGGGGTTCAGCCACTGCGCCGTGTAGCCGTAGAAGTCTATGGTCGTGCCGATGGCTATCTCCTTGTTGATCACCGCGTCCCGGACGTTGCCTGACTGGTCGAATATCTTCGAGTTGGCCCCCATCCTTATGAGCTGGTCCCATCCGTCGCGCCACCCGTATATCTGGAGTATTATCTGGAAGATCCTCGTGTTGGACGTGGAGGTGGTGGCGTCGGCGGTGCCCACGAGCGTCGTGGGCAGGTAGGCCGCGTATGTGGCGCTCCCCAGATCTTCCCAGGTCGCGGGCTCTGGAAGATCGTAGTAATCGAGCAGCTGGGTGTTGATCGTGAACCCGAATGAGCTTATCGCTGCCCCCGCCCAGTACACGTCGCCGCCTACGACCCTACGCGTCTCTGAGCCCCCGATGTCCTCTGGGATGCCCGCGAGAATCGCGTCGATGTCCTCGCCTTCGAGAGGGGCAAGCAGGTCTGCGTCAAGGATGATGTCAAACAGGTCTGGTCCGCCGCCCCAGGCAACGTCGATGTCACCTGACCTAGCGATGGTCTCGATCCATAGCGAGTCGGCTATAGGCAGCCACTCTATGTTCACTATGTTGTTCTCGATGGCATAGTCGCTCTTCAGGAAAAGATCCTCGGCCACCAGCATTATGTCCGCTCCGTGGCGTGTCACCACACGTATGGTTTTGCCTTCCCCTGGCCCGGTACTCAAGGCCCTGAGGGAGAAGTCTGCCTCATACTCGGTCTCCTCCGTGACCGTGACGGATTTGATACCCTGACTGTAGCCGTACTTGCTGGCCTCGACGTAATAGGTTCCATTCAAGACCTCTAGGCTGTATTCTCCGTTCTCATCGGTGGCTGTCGATACGTCACCGATCTGCACCAGAACGCCCTCGATGGGCTCACCCGAGTCATCTGTGACGGTGCCCGAGACCGTCGCGGTAATGGGCTCCCCGTTCGTGCCCGGTGGCTCCTCCCCATTAGTTCCCGGGGGTTCCTCTCCGTTCGTGCCCGGTGGCTCTTCTCCATTCCCAGGCTCCTCAGGCTGAGTCGGGTTCATCGCCCTATATCCGAAGTACCCCAACCCAATTATCGCAACGACTACGATTCCAATCAAGATCCGTCTATCCATGGGATATCACCTTGAGTCGATATCGTTTTTACAGCATTTAAAGTCTGCTCGATGCCCTGAGAAAGCTTTTATGCCGTTCGCTGCTATTTGAACCCGGAGAAAAACCATGAAAAGTAAACTCATCGGGCTTCTTCTTCTATCTACTCTATTCGTGTCACTGACATCCATCGCACTGGTAGGTGCAGAGTCAAGTGGAAAGGTGGTCGTCCAGTTGAAGGGCGCCCTTGAGGCTGATGACAACCTCAAGGCGGCCATGGAGGACTACTCGTATGTTGACTGGAGCGTCGTGACTGGAGACCTAACGGCGTCTGACCTGTCGGGAGCAGACATGCTCATAATGATACAGGCAGACCCAGCTGTTGAGTACACCGAAGCGGAGCTTTCAGCCGTGACGGCGTGGTTCGATGAAGGCAGCAAGCTGCTCTGGGTAGCCTCGGACAGCGACTACCCGGACGGCCAGGAGCTGAGAATACCCGACGCAAACATCGCCCTCGCGGCGGTGGGCAGCCATCTTCGCGGCGAGAACGCCGAGGCGCAGGACCCAGTAGTGAACTTTGATGCAGCCTACAGGGTTAAAGGCGTATCGAAGAACTGTGCACCGAAGTACAAGTTCCTCGTCGCCGGCGTGACATACGCCCAGTTCCACGGCTGCGGAGTCATCATAGGATACTTGAACGGCAACTACTACGCCCTCGACGAGACGGACATTGAAGGCGTCTACGTTATCATGACGACGTCTGAAAACGGGATAATCAGTGACGAGTCCGCCCCCGCCCCAGAGGTACACACCCCAGGGCAGGAAGGCGCCTTCGCCATGATGGCTCTCGAGGAGATGCCCAACAACGACTACGTCATCGCCACATCAGACGCGCCTTTCAGCCACTACTCACCCATGTACAAGCCAGAGCTGCAGAAACCAGATCGATACAACCTTACGTCAGGCAACCCGCAGCAGGGAGACGTCCTGTTCGGTAACATCCTAAACTTCGCGGTACGTAACGGCATGCAGGACGCCATCTCGATGCTTGAGGAAGATGTCTCGAGCCTCGAGGACGAGGTAACCGATCTGGAAACCAACGCTGTTACCCTGGAAGCGGAGAAAGCAAGCCTCGAGGATGACGTCAGCACTCTGACAAGCGAGTTAGCCTCCTGTGAGACCGATCTCTCGGCGGCTCAGAGCAGCGCGAGCACCATGCAGCTGGCTGCGGTGGCGGCGCTGATAATCGGCGTCATAATAGGGTACTTCGTAGGTCCCATGTTAAAGAAGTAGAGGTTTCTCTTTTCTTTTCTTATTTATACCATCAATATTTAGTTGAAAAAATTAATAAATAATATAGATTATGATCGGTTGATCAACTTGAAGATAAAAAACAATAGTTATCATTTTTCTAGCCTCACTGATTGTTGCTGTTATTTTTTAATAAAAACATGTTATAATTAACACAAATTCAATGCTATATATTAGAAATATATGTTTAAAATACTGAAAAAAAAGCGCATATACAAATAGATTATCAACATATATATAATAACAGGATAAAAAAACATCATCATCCTTTTTTATAAGCAGCTATGCGACAATAAAAGGAGAAAGGCATTGTACACGGCGGAGATAAGTAGAGGAAACCCAACGTGTTTCCTATTCCTAATAGATCAATCAGGATCAATGGAAGACCCGTTTGGTGGAGATGCTACAGGCTCAAAAGCAGTAGCAGTAGCAGACGCCATAAATAATCTACTACAGAACCTCGTCCTTAGATGCGCTAAAGCTGAAGGCGTGCGAGACTATTTCCACGTAGGCGTAATAGGATACGGACTTAAAGTAGGGCCAGCTTTCGGCGGTGGGTTAAGGGGAAAGGACTTGGTACCCATTAGCACTATAGGAGACCTGCCACTGACGGTTGAGGAACGGCCTCATAGGGTGCCTGATGGGTATGGAGGCTTCGTCGAGCAAAATGTAAAGTTCCCTATATGGTTTGAGCCCGTAGCCAAAGGGCCGACGCCCATGAAGCAGGCCCTCAAGAAAGCGGAGAGCATAGTAGCCGGTTGGCTTGATGGGCACCCCGATTGCTTCCCACCGGTTGTGATTAACATATCAGACGGTGAACCGACTGACGGAGACCCACTAGAGGTAGCTGAGAGCGTAATGGAGATGAGGAGCAGCGACGGAAACGTGCTATTATTCAACCTCCACCTCTCAAGCAGCACTGAACCAAGGGTGGAGTTCCCAGACTCCAAGAGGTACCTACCAGACGAGTTCGCGAGCCTACTGTACGATATGTCGAGCATCCTCCCGGAGAAGATCAGGGAGGAAGCCGAGTCAGAGGGATTCTACATGATGCCTGAGTCGAGGGGTTTCATCTTTAACTCAGACATGGCGAAGGTAATCCAGTTCCTCGACATAGGGACAAGAGCCACAAACCTCCGGTGACTAGCCATCCATGAGGCTAGTTTCCACAACCTACACCATCCCTAAGAGGGGTGGTTGCCCTTCCGAGAACGAGGACCATTATTTTCCTTATGAGGGGGAGATAAGGCGTGATCATCACTCGGTAGCCATCGCAGATGGGGCGAGCGAGGGGTTTCTGAGTAGGCTGTGGAGCAAGATACTCACGATAAGCTACGTCAACTGGGATACCATAGACGTGGATATGAGGCTCTTCATCGATTTCTGCATTGAAATGTACGAGTACCAGAGGAGCCGCTACCTAGAGCGAAGAAAGGAAGAAGGCGCCCCGTTGAAGTGGTTCGAGGAGAAACTTCTGGCGAAGGGAAGCTTCTCGACCCTCCTCGGGTTATCATTCGAGGACTCGTTACCCTGGGGAGGGTGCTGGGCCTCTTACTCGGTGGGTGACTCCTGCCTCTTCCAGCTCAGGCACAATATAATCGATGTATTCCCAGAGATGGACTCTACTGGATTCGGTAACAGCCCTGAGCTGATAGCATCCAACCCGGCATACAACAAGGAACTCCTAGACAAAGTCAAGGTGAAGAGAGGCGATTTCCTATATGGAGACATATTCTACCTGATGACCGACGCCGTAGCCAACTGGTTCATAGCACAGCTTGAAGAAGGGAAACGACCCTGGCGCACCATAGACGAGTACCTGGACTATGACCGTGAAGGTCTAACCATGTACCTGACCAGTCTACGGGACGATGGCAGGTTAAAGAACGATGACGTAACCATAGCCAGGGTGATAACTCTGGAGGATTGAACCCAGATTGTCACTACCCACACTCCAAGAGTATCAGGAAGCCATGCAGAGACCAGACCTCTGTTTTAAAGACCCGGATCTGAGAAAAGGAAAGACCATCCCCGGCGTATTCGGATTACCCAAGGTGATAAGCGGAGGTTTCGCTGGAGTCTTTCAGGTCAAGAAAAGGAAAAAGAACTACGCGGCCCGTTGCTTCCTAAGGATGGTGGATGACACCAAGAAGAGATACAGAGCCATCCACGAGTTTCTTCACAGAAAACGGATTAACTGCGTAATCAAATTCGAGTACATTGACAAAGGGATCCTAGTGAAGGAAAAATGGTACCCTATTCTCAAGATGGAGTGGCTAGAAGGAGAGACCTTAAGCGAATACATCGAGAAAAACCTCCACAATCGAAAGGCCATGGCCGAGATGGCGACCAAGTTCAAGGCGCTGGTCGAGGAGCTTCACGATAGAGGAATGAGCCATGGAGACCTCCACGACCAGAACATAATGGTTGTAGACGGTGAACTCAAGCTAATCGACTACGACGCCTTGTATGTTCCTAAATTAAAGGGCCGAGACTGCAGCGAGATCGGTCACACAAACTATCAACACCCCGAGAGAAGACTCTCCCACTTTGGGCCCTACGTTGATAACTTTAGCGAGTGGGTTATCTACATCAGTCTTAAAGCCCTAGCCAAGGACCCCGAGATCTGGGATGAGGTAAAGGGAGGGGACCAATGCCTACTATTCAGAAATACGGATTTTCAGGACCCCGAGAACTCGCAGGCGTTCAAAGCCCTATACAGGATCGAGGATGATAACCTAAGGCTACTGGTGGATACATTCAGGGACGCGGTTTACACCTATAACCTGGAGGATATTCCCAGTATAATAGATGAGGATAGCATTACCCAACGACGCAGAAGACTGGTTAGAGAAGTCGCCGAGGTCGCTGAGGTCCCCCATGTAGGCATGGGTGGTTTAAAGGTAAAGTACACGCCGGGGGATAGCTCCTGGATCTGGGATAATAAAGAGATAGATATCAAACGTTTTACCAGTACCTCAAGACTCGCACGGGTGGCAGCTATGTTGCCGTTGATCTATCTCATAATTGCCTTAGTATTATTTGTGATAGACAAGTTACCATCCGACAACAGGGCATTGATTACTATGGGGGCCCCAGCCATATTCCTGCTACTCCCCGCCTCTTACCAGATAAACTCTCTCGTCAGGGATAGACACGCCAAGAAGAGAGAGCTGAGAAAACTAGATGATAAAACCAAGGCTCTCCGAGAAAAGATAAAACAAGAACTCAAGACAATAACCCAATTCAAGGCCGAGGTAAACAATGAGATCACCAAACTAGGAGACGAGATAGCCTCCCAGAAGAACCAGGAATCCATTGAGCTTAGGAAGATCGAATCCAATCATTATAGTAGGGTAGCTGAGATAGAGGAGACCATAAAGGGTCTCAAGAACGTGGAAAAAGAGGCTGGAAAGACCCTGTTGAAGGAGAATAGAGAGCGATACATAGCGGAGAAACTCAGAGGCCACAGACTTGGGGCTCCCGGAGGCCCTGACCTGGGTCTCGTTAAAGGTTTCTTGCTCTCAATTCTCGGGATCAGATCGGCGGCAGACTTTACAGAGATAAACATCAGTAAAAACCTGTTCATGGACAACGGTGCACGTTTCCGTCTAAGAAACGGAGGCACTACCACAGTCTGGTGGCTAAAACTCCGACAGATACGCTCTCTTCGAGACTGGCATAAGAAACTAATAAGACTCTATGAAGGCGAGGCCCCGAAAAAACTCAGCTCCTCGGAGAAAAAGAAGATCTCCATGAAATATAGGGGCCTAAAAAAATCTCTCGTCGAGGAAAAGAAGAATGTAAAAAAGGAATTACAAGAGGAGAAGAAAAAGATCAAAGAAAGTTACAGGGCTCAGATAGAAGCCCTGAAAGGCGAGATAGAGCTCAAAAAGAAACTTCACGATATCGAGGTTAAAAAGACTCAATCCACCTTAGATATGCTCTACGAGGAGATGAACGAAATTGATTGGGGGATGAACAGCATAAAACACCAGCTTCGTGGTTATAGTGAGATCAGTTTCACGAACTATCTGAGGCAGGCACTGACCTCATAAAACACATACCAGATTAAAAGTCTAGGTAGCCTCAGCCTGGGCCGTGATTTCACTCGCCTCCACAGGCTCTATCACGTCCTCTTCTTGTTCCGTGTATACGCTACCGCCATTAAGAATATCCAGGTGGTGAACCAAGAATCCTTGGGCAGCTATGTAGTCTTTTTCGTTTATCCACTGACGCTCCATGGTACGGTATAGCCCTACCTCGATCCTACCTATTATCTCCCTGTCTTTGAGCATGTTCGGCTCTGTTTCCGCTTTTTCGATCTGCTTCGATAAGGGTGTCTCAGCCACGAGGTCTCCAGCGACTCTTTCTAATAGGTCATTGAAGGCCGTTGTCTGTGGCTGAATCTTTTGGCCCAGTCTCTGAGCGAGGTTACCAGCGAATAGAAGCTTCAGGGTCTTCGTCACACCGCTTTCAAAAGATAACATGACGGGTGGATTGTAACCATAGCCATCCCCATATCTGAACAGATAGAAGGGGAGGTAGATTGTTTCACCTTTTTCGTATTTAATCTCGAGGAGGCGGGATATATTCTGGAGGTCTTCATTGAGCCTTGTCTCTATTTCCCCAGCTTTCTCAAGTATTTTTAAGCATATGTCAATTACTTCGCTCTGTCTTCCAATCAGTTCGGCTAGCTCAGTCTCACTCTGCTCATTCTCGGCTTCTACCTTCGACTCCCAGACCGTTTTCTCTGATCTTGCCTGGTCCTCGTTCTCTGAAACCAGTTTTGAGCTCCTTTTCTCTTGTTCCTCTATTTCCTTGGTAAGCTGTCTCAGTTTTCTATTTCGGTCGCCTATCTCTCTCCTTGCGTCTCGGTCACCCTCGGCTGCGCTCTTCTCCAGTTTCTTCAATTCCTTGTTTATCTCAGTGATTTCCTTTTGTTTTGCCTTGATGAGGTCTTTGGCTTCCTTCTCGATGGCTTTGTTTTCCTTCTTGAGTCTTTTGTCTATTTCATCGAAGGCCTTTTCTTTCCCTTTAAGCAAGGCGTTGAGTCTTTTCTTGGACTCTTTTTTAAGTGCTTTTTGTTGTTTATTGTTTTCCTTTTTAATGGTTTCATATATGGTTTCTAGGCGTTCTTTTGTTTGTTCCGTTGACTCGATCCTCTCCAGGATTTCACCGTGAGTCTTTTTGAGTTTTTTCTGCATCGCGGTGAAACGCCTTTTAGTATAGAGGGGCTCGAACAGGCTGGGGTCTCCTTCTTTAGTGCCTGAGGCTTCAAGGAGGTAGGTCACCATAGGTTCCTGCTCAACTAGTCCTTTAACGCTGACTGTGGCGTACTCCTGTTGTTCACTCAGCAACGCTATGACCGTGTTGAGCCATACTTTCTTGTCTTCACTGTTCTCAAATTTGTCGCATTCATCGAGGGTCTCTGAGAGGTCCTTTGGTAGCAGAAGGTGTTTATCGGATTCAGAATACTCCAATAGGTCGAATATGATTTTCTCGTCATCGACTGTGTAGACCCTGAATGGGTATTGAACTTTCATTAAAGCCGTCGGTTCACCGCGTTCCTCCCTACTTAGCCCCACCAAGAATGCGAGTGCTAACTCTTTCTCTACCTGTATGGGGGTCTGCGCCTCACTTCCAGCTATATATGGTATGAAACATTGCATAAGGTATCCCTGTTTGTCGTGGAATTGGTCCGTGAAGATATATTGATTATTAATCACTATTATGTGTTAGAGCACCATACGTTGTAACTAGGATTATGAATCTGTTCACTGACTATCGTTTTCTAACTCTAAGTAATTTTAAGAGCTTTCATGAAAATGAGATTAACCTACCTTCTACCAAATCTATCTTGATGTTTCACCCGAAGACATGATAAAGGATTAAAAAATTAGAATCACTTTACAATTAATATTCGTGAATAGATGACAGAGAAACCTTGTGAAATTCAGTGTTTTGATAAAGGGTGGATTTAGAATCAAGATTTGGCGAGCCCGGGGGGATTCGAACCCTCGATCTCCGGATTAGAAGTCCGGTGCCTTATCCATGCTTGGCCACGGGCTCACATCTGGGATAGATAAAAGCGCTACCTTTTCCATATTAAAGTAGTGATTCCGGCAGGTCAAGTAAACTCAGCCACGAATCCCTGAAGGTAACTAATTAAACCTCGGAGGTCGATCACCTCAAACAGGTCTAACAAGTACAACGCCGCTCCTAGAACAATGAAGACCACCGCTAATCTTGATAGAAGTCTAACCCAGCCCCCGCGTCGAGGACGGGTTATCTCCCTGGAAGGCTTCCTTCTAGCAATGCAGTCATGCTGCTCAGGACGACGGTGTCTGCTGCAGAAAAGGTAGCCACACTCGGGGCACCTGTACGGTGTGACCGTCTGGGCCCCACAGAAATGACAGTTCCGGACAGACTCCTCCACGGCTATTTCTTCGACGAACCTCTATTTTACGTTAGTTCTTGGGGCAGCCTAGGCATGGTCCACCCCTGAAAGCTCTAGGACGCATCCCAGCAGGACGTTTGCGCCGTTGACGCAGTCCGCCTTGTTGGTGTTTTCTTGGGGGCAGTGGCTCCTGCCACCGATGGACGGCACGAAGATCATGGATGTTGGGCAGACATGGCTCATGAACTGGGCGTCGTGCCCGGCTCCGCTGTGCATCACCTTGTAGGACAGCCCCAGCTCCCTCGTCTTCCTCTCCACGAGCCCCACCATCCTCGGGTCGAACCTCACAGGCTTCGCGTCTACCGTCTGGGTTAGGCTGACATCGACGCCGTGCCTCTCGGCTACCTCCTCCACCAGCTTGGCCACGATTTCCTGTCCATCCTCATATAACTCTCGTTCGTACTGCCTGAAGTCCACGGTGAAGAAGGCGCCACCTGGCACGACGTTCCTTATGTCGGGCCTGGGGTGGAGCCTCCCCATGGTGGCCACCGAACCCTGCCCCAGCCTCTCAGCCGTCTCCCTCAGCCTGAGGCACAGCTCGGCGGCTGCGAGCAGCGCGTCCCGGCGGAGGCCCAGCGGCGTGGTGCCCGCGTGGTTCGCCTCGCCCGTGTACTCGCCGTCCCACCAAGCCATCCCCTGCACTCCCTCGACGACGCCTATCTCCAGCCCCTCGCTGTGGAGCACGGGCCCCTGCTCGACGTGAAGCTCAAGGTAGCGGCCGGCCTCCACCTCGTCGTTGCCGAGGTAGCCTATGCGCTGCAGCTCGTCCTTCACCGTGACGCCGTCGTCGTCGGAGGCGGCCCATGCCTTCTCAACGTCCAGCTGCCCCGTGTGGACCATGCTGCCCATCATGTCCGGCTGAAACCGCGCTCCCTCCTCGTTGGTGAACGCGGCGACGGCCACGGCTCTCTTCGTGTCGATGTCATGCTGGTTGAGCAGCCTCACTATCTCGAGGCCGGAGAGCACGCCCAGCGCGCCGTCGAATATCCCCGCCTCCTTGACGGTGTCGAGGTGGCTGCCGACCACGACGGGTGTCTTGTCTCGGTCGGTGCCTTCCCTGACGCCAAACACGTTTCCTATCTGGTCTACGCGGACCTCCAGCCCCTCGTCCCTGAGCCACCGTGTAAAAAGATCCCTTCCCTCCTTGTTGGCGTCGTTGAGAGCCAGGCGGTTCACGCCTTCCCCCCGTCTCCCCACCTGCCCCATCTCCATGAGGGAGCCCCAGAGCCTTTCCCCGTCCACCTGCAGCTTCATCTTGGACTACTCCATGCAGACTATGCCGTAGCTACAGTATGGGGTTTTTCATCAAAACACGTCGCCTATACTGAGATGGGCGTAGGGTAGCCGGTCCGGCTACTCTTCCTTCTTCTTGAAGATGGTGAAGCCGCAGTTGCCGCAGGTGTACCTGTCGCCGTGGTCGGCCATGAAGTAGCCTCGGCCACACCTGTTGCAGAACGGCCTCTTCCGCTCAAGCTTCCCGTCCTTGATCTCGTAGTGTTTGCTCACGCTGTCGGACACTTTTACTCCTCCTTTTCCTCCTCTTCAGACTCTTCTTGTTCCTTTTCCTCGGGCTCTGGCTCCGGTTCAGGTGCCGCGGCGGACATGTTACGCTCAATGATATATTTAGGCTCCACCTTGAGAGCCGTCTCGGGGTCCTCGTAAACGTGGGCGACCCCGATCGTCGTCCTCGTCCCGGACCTGGTCTTCATCTCCCTGACATAGACCTGGTTCATCTCTACGCGCAGCGCCACCGCGAGCTCTATCCTCACGCTGGACCTACTCGGCGTCGAGGGCTCCTCGACCTTGAACCCGACCTCCCTTCTCTTGAACAGGAGGTTAGTCTCCGTCGATGTAATCGTCAGATTCAACTGTCTTCCTCCATCTCTGCCATGAAGTCCTTGGCCCATCTTCTCCGCTCCTCTGTCAAGGTCACCACGACCATGCCTTCACGGGGCTGTCCGTAGACTATCACGGAGCCGATAGGCATCATCGCCATGAGAGGAAGGACCAACAGATCCTCTTCACCTTCAACAACAACCCCCAGCCTCTTTTTAAGGGTTATCGCGTCCCCCAGCACCCTCTGCGCCTCGGCCTTGATGGTGCCCGCCGGGTTGCTGACGGTGATCTTGTCCCGTCTGAAACCGAAGGGCTCCACCTCCTGCCTCATTACCCGGTGATCCACGACGGCCAGGTCCGGGTTTAGACCAGACTCGATGATGTAATAGGTGACGTAGTCCCCTACAGTGGCGAAGCAGGGCGGCTTCTCCTCCTCTAAAAGCCTCCCAAGAGCAATGACGTTATCCGTGGCGTCCCCCCTCAGCAGCCTGCCCAGGGGCTTCTTCAGCTCTCCGCGCATCTCGTGGGGAAGCCGTAGATCCTTGAAACCAGTCAGTTCCTGCGCCGCCTTACCTTATCTTGAGGGCGTAGCTGCCGGCCTCTTTTGCTTCGAGTTTCTCAGCGAGGATGCTGTTCTCAGGGTCGAGCACGATGAGCAGCCCGGAGTAGTCGTCGCTCAGCTCGGTGCCCTTACAGATGGGGCAGACGTTCTCGTCTGTGATGATCTTGCATGTACGGCAGGCGCGTGGCACTACTCTTCCTCCTGCTCCTCTTCGCCGGCAACCTGGGCCTTTATCCAGTCCAGCTTACCCAGCATGGGCTGGCGGGCCGTGACGCCTATCTTGCCGCTGCTCCGTCCCCTTGGGAAGCTGACTGCAACTATGCGGACCCTGAACACGTCTCCCCTGCTGATGGTCCTGCCGCTCTCCTTGCCCAGCAGAACTCCCTGCCTCTCGTCGTAGCTTATGAAGTCGTCCATGAGCTGGCTGACGTGGAGAAGCGCGTCCACGGGGCCTATCCTGAGGAAGGTGCCGAAGTCGGCAACCTCAACGACCTCCCCCTCAATGATCTCCTGTAGCTGGGGGAAGAAGGTGAGTATCTCGAATTCGACTGGGTGATGTGTGCCGCCGTCCCCCGGTATTATGCGGCCGTTGGGGTTCACCTCGAGCTTTATGACGCTGATGATGTAGCCAAGCTCCTCGTCCACTAAGCCCTCGTACTTGTTCCTCAGCTCGTGGTAGGCCGCGGCCTTGATGGGCTCCCCGAACATGCTGGGGTCGATCCTTATCGTGTCCTTGAGGGTGATGAGGTTGAACATGGCTATGCCTCAGCTACTACCGCGGGGGTTGATAAAAACGTTATTGAAACTTGTCAAATCTCTATGAGCACCTCGAAGGAGTACTTGCTGATGATGCTGTCAAGGTACTCCTTCCACTCGTCCCCCACCGTGACCAGGACGTATATGCCGGCGATGTCGGCTCGCTGGTTGCGAACAAGGTCCACGAGGGCCTTTACCGTCTCGCCGCTCCTGACGACGTCGTCGATTATGAGGACGCTGTCCTTCTTCTTTATGGCAGACTTGGGGACGTAGAGGCTCTTCCTCATCGCGCTCCCCCTCGGTATATAGGTCTCCTCGATGAACTCCTGGATGCCCACCTCCTTGGAGTCCTTGGCTACGAGGATGTCGATGTCGAGTAGCTTGGCCACCAGTGTGGCGCACGGAATCCCGTCCACGGCCGCCGTGAGGACCTTGGTGACTCTCCGCCCAGCGAACTTCTCCATGGCGTAGTTGCTCAGTATCTTGAGCCAGGTTATCTCGCTGACGAGCGGCGTGTTGTCGAAGTAGCCGTCCTCGTCGAACATGATGCGCTTCTTGAGGGCATCCTTTATGTTGGTGATCTCCGTGAGCTTCTCGTACAGCCCCTGGGCGCGGGAGTAGCTGGGGAGGACGTGGCCGCGCATATACCTGCTCAGTATCGGCGGGCTCAAGCCCAGGACCTCCGAGAGCTCCTGATAAGTGTGGGTCTCGCTGGCGACCTTCAACAGGTCGGTGATCATCATCCTGTACTTCAGTTCCCGGACTCTCGTTTCGGCCATGCTTCCCCTTCCCTTGATCCCCTTGGCGGGCCTGAGGGGATTCGAACCCCTGGCCAACGGCTTTCCTCGACCCTGGAGTCTTAAAAGGCCGATGCTCTGCCTTGCTGAGCTACAGGCCCACACGTCTAAGGCGTTAACCAGTTTACATCAAATCCCTATATAACTTTTTTTCGATTTGCTCTATTCATTTAATATATACGTTTTTTAGTTAAAGATGCCGTAGATAACGCTTATTAGACTAGTCTAGTGCATTCTGGTGCAGAGTTATGCGGCTGTGGTCTAGCCTGGCAAGATCTCAGCCCCCCAAGCTGATGACCCGGGTTCAAATCCCGGCAGCCGCACCAACTTCCCCGCCGAGTGAACACCCCATTCTTATCGGTAGGTGTTTCTTGTGTTTTCGTTGTGGACTAGCATGATGATTTTTATGTAAACCTTGGTTTTCCTACAATAACAAACCCCCATGTCGCTAGCGATACGTTTTAATAATCGTCAGCGAGACTATCAGATATGCCATATTGTAGAAGATGCGGAAACGAGATAGACGAGAACGCGAGGTTCTGCCCCAACTGCGGAACCGAAACGAGGGGAACCCACTGGGAGGAAGTAACCGTCGCAGCCGACGACCTGGTCGGACGCGTAAGGCAGCTCATATCCGAGGGCAACGTCAGGAGGATAGTCGTAAGAAACGAGAAAGGTGATCTGCTGCTGGAGATACCGGTTACGGCCGTGGCCGTCGGGGCTTTGATAGCACCGTACCTGGCCGCGCTGGGAGCCATCGCCGCGATAGTGACCCGGGCCACCATCCACATAGAACACAGAGACGCCGAAGAGTAGCGCCTCCAACCTTTTTATCCGTTTATTCCTGCTTCGAGCTCGCTGGTACCTTGATGGGACGTAAACTGGCTTCTTTTAGCCGTTTGATGGAACCGTGTTCTTGCATGTATCTTGTAAAATAACCTTTTCATGTTAATATGTAGTTTTACTGCACCATTCAATGTTTTAACGTCTCGGGACTACGAGACAAACTTAACTAAGATGTTACAATAATAGGGGAGTAATGGGGACAACACGGCACTACATTGACTTATTCTTACAAGGCAACGAGTAAATAGTATGTATGTATACTATAGTTTTGCCCGGATGGGAGCGGGAAAAAGGCCGAAGAGGCGAAAGGCCTGAAACCGCGGAGCAGCAGGGATGGGCATCAAGAGAGCAGGGCTTTGGCTCTGAAAACTGCATCCCCGCAGGCAAGAACGTCCGGGCGCTTTTCATTTTGGAGAAAAATTACAGCGAAAAACTGCTACATATAATTAGGTCTGTTCATAGAATAATAGAGGTATAATCAGATGTGGTTTTGGTTAGGAATAATCCTAGTTGTACTGGCAGTCATCTTGGCTCCATCATTCTATATCGTCCCCCAGTGGGAGCGAGTGGCCGTCATCAGGTTCGGCAAGATAGAGAGCATAACCGAGACGGGCTTGCACATGCGGATACCCGGAGTGGATAGGATCCAGCGCATCGACATCAGGACGCAGACCATAGACCTCATGGGCCAGTCGGCCATCACCAAGGACAACATCAGCGTGGTAATCGACGCCGTGGTCTTCATGAAGATCGAGGACCCTGAGAGGCTCATACTGCAGATACAGGACTACAGGATGTCGGTTAACAAGTACGCCCAGACGGCCATAAGGAACATCATCGGCACCTACGACCTGGATGTCCTGCTGGAGAACAGGGAGGAGGTGGCCGTGAAGCTCAAGGAGGAGATCGATCTCCTGGTCAAGGACTGGGGCATCGACATCACCCGCGCCGGCCTCCAGGACATCAGCCTGCCCCCCGACATGAAGCGCGCCTTCGCCGTCCAGGCCGAGGCCGAGCGCGAGAGCAGGGCAGTCATCATCAAGGCCAACGCGGAGCTCCAGGCGAGCGAGAAGCTCAAGGAGGCCGCCGTGAACATGAGGGACCCCAACGCCATGCAGCTCCGTGTGCTGTCGACCATCAACGACGTCAGCAAGGACCAGAGCAACACCATCATCCTTGCGCTCCCCCTGGAGACACTTAGGGCTGCAAACATCGACGGGATAGCCGCGATGGCTGCCATCCAGAGCAAGGAGTACCCTAAAACAGAAGGCTAGGAACCCAGGCCAGCAAGGCGAGGGAGCCTAGACCCACGCATATTTTCCAGAAACTCGTCTTCTCGGCGTAGCCTACTAGGATACCTATCGAGAAGTAGCCTACGACGGCGGAGACAGCCACAGCCATCACCGCCCCTGTGGTCACCTGGAAACCGTCTAACAGCATCAAACCGAAGCCGGCGGCGAAGCTCGCGGGGATGCTCATGAGGAAGGAGAGGTTGAACGCCTCGTCGCTTCTGAACCCCCTGAGGAGCATGGCCGACGTGGTTATACCTGAACGGGAGAGGCCAGGTATTATCGCCAGCCCCTGCAGGACACCAAGGGCCAATGTCTCTGGCCAGCTGAGGCTGGACGCGTCCCTTTCTCCGGCAACGTCCCTATGTTTCTGCATGAGCCCCGTGGCGATGAGGGCTAAGCCTGTGAGGGCGAGGAGGGCCTCGCCTACGGTGGTCGAGACGTTGAGGTATATGTATATGGGTAAACCCACGGCGCCGGTGAGCCCTGTGATCACGAAGAGCCTCAGCCTCATATCCCTGCCCCTCTGCGTTGCCCCTGCGATGATGCTCCAGGACTCTTGCCTGTAGTAGGCTAGGGCAGCCAGCCCGGTGCCCAGGTGGAGGAACACCGCGAGGCCCAGAGTCTCCGAGGGGTCGAGGCCAAGCACCGAGACGAGGAACAGCGTGAGGTTTCCCTCGCTGGAGACCGGGAGCCACTCAAGGACGCCTTGGATCGCGCCTACGACGGCTGCCTCGATCAGTGAGACCATGGCTCTAAGGTTGATGCCCGTAAATAAAAGTGAATCATATCCCACACCCTAGTCTTGTTTCATAGGATATGTGATTCATCAAACCAGAATCTGGTCATGAGTATGCTTAATTACCCCGGCATTGTGAGTATTCAAGACTCTAGTTGAAGATAGTAGTACTGTACGGGTCTAAGCCTAGCTCCAACAGCCAGGAGCTGGTGGACACCGCGGTCAGGCTGGGGCACACGGTAATCGACGCCCCCACCGAGGACGTCTCCTCGTGGGTGAGCAACGAGGGGTCGAGGTTCTGGGTCGGCCGCGAGGAGGTGACGGACGCAGACATATGCTTCCTACGCAGCTACGGCGGCGGCTCCTGCGAGCAGATAACCCGCCGCATAAGCCTCTTGGAGCACATGGAGTTCGCGGGCATCAAGGTCATCAACAGGACCTACCCCTTCAGGCGGGCCCGGGACAAGTACGCTACCCAGTACACCCTGCAGGCGAACGGCTTGCCCGTTCCCTCCACCTACATGACCGAGAGCCTCGCCCGCGCCTACGAGAAGACGACGGAGATGGGTGATGTCATATACAAGCCCATCCTCGGCAGCATGGGCAGGGGCAGCATGAGGTTCCAGGACACGGACCTCGCATACAACGCGTACCGTACACTCGACAGGCTCCACCACCCGCTGCTGATACAGAAGTACGTGCAGAACCCGGGCAGGGACGTCAGGGTGTTCGTCATAGGCGGGGAGGTCGTGGGTGCGGTCTACAAGTACCTCCCCGAGCGCTCCTGGAAGAGCAACGTGGCTCAGGGAGGCAGGATGGTCGAGGAGTCCATGAGCGACGAGGTTCTGGAGCTGGGGCTACGGGCGACGGAGGTAATAGATCTAGACTACTGCGGCGTCGACATACTAGAGGGCCCCGACGGCCCCGTGGTGCTCGAGGTGAACGCCTCCCCCGGTTGGCAGGGCATCAAACGAGCCACCGGCAGGGACTACGCCAGATTGATAGTGGAGTACGGGGTATCTCAGGTTGAGTGACAGCCTATCCAAGATACCCATAAAGATCACTTTGATCGACGGGGGGGAAGCGAAGGGCTATCTTAACAGGCTCACCGCCCCCCTGACGGTGCAGGAGATACTAAAGATACTGCCTCTCAACACAAGGACTTCCCCCGCCGTGGGGTTCGTCTCCATCATAGTCGGCATCAAGAGAGGCTCCGAGAAGCCCGTAGACCAGGTGGAGGCGGGGACGATAGGGTACTGGCCCCGGGGAGACGCTATAACCATCTACCCGAGGGATATGAAGCCCTACGGGCCTGTGAACAAGATAGGCGTCGTGGAGGAAGGCCTGGAGCTGTTCCACGGGCTTAGAAGCCGCAGCAGGATAATGATAGAGAGAGCCTAGTCCATCTTCAGCGCGTAGACCTTGAGGTTCTGGCTCCTCGCGGCCAGCTCCAGGGTCCCGTTCTCCTCTAGGTCCTTGAGCATCTTCTTGGCGACGCTCACCTTGAGGTTGAACTTGGAGGCGACACCCGTGGGCGTTATGGCCTTCATGCCCCTCAGGGCGCCCATCACCTCGTCGCTACTTGCATCTGGTATATCGACGGCGCCGATGATCTTGTCCCGTTTCTCCTTGCTTTTTTGGTCCTCTTTGTCCTTTGCCGCCTGCTGTTTCTCCATCTTCTTCAAGCTTTTCTTGCCTGGCATATTGTTTTCACCGTTGAAGGGGATTGGTGTCCTTGATAAACCCTGCGTCTAGAAGTATTTCTTGAGGTCCTCGACGGTGAGGGTCCTGGATTCCTGGTCCTTTGTTATGTGGAGGACGTTTAGGTCCGCGGGTGTTAGGGCCTCGTCGGCCGCCTCTCTGAGGCTCTCCACGGCGAGGGCCGTGGCCTCGTCTAGGCTCATTCCCTCCCTGTACTGGTCTTGGAGCACTTTCATGGCCTTCTCGCTGTTGCGGCCTATGGCGTGGGCCTTGTGGCCGCGGTAGCTTCCGCTTGGGTCCGTCGAGATGAGGCTGATCCTGTGGCTGTCTACTCCTCCGAAGATGAGGCTGACGCCGAAGGGTCTCACGCCGGCGTTCTGGGTGTATGTCTGGAGGAGGTCCCCTACGCTGCTGGTGAGGCTCTCTATGTCCACCGGCTCGTCGTAGGTCATCCTGTTTCCCTGGGCCACGTACCGGGCCTGCCTGACTAGGACCCTGGCGTCGGGGCTCAGGCCGGCGATGGCGACGGCCACGTGATCGTCGATCTGGTATATCTTCTTGCTGTTTATCGGTGCCGCCAGCCTGCTCTGCCTGGGCTCAATGGCGGCCAGGACGACGCCGTCTGGGCTCTTGACGCCGACGATGGGGCTGCCCCGCTTCACCAGCTCCAGCGCGTACTCGACCTGGTAGATGCGCCCCTCGGGGGAGAATATGGTGATGGCCCCGTCGTACTCTCTTCCACGTGACAACCTGCTCAGCCCTGTTTTACCTATTGGAATGTAGCCGGATATTTAAACCCAAAGCCTCTTCTGGCTGGCCTCCGCCGCTGAGGAGCGACGGCGATTTCATCAACTATTGAAAGCCTCTCTCTATCTCCTAAGTTCTCTGGTCTTTGCGTAGTCCACGGCGTTCGCTTGCTCATCGACTACGACATGGTATACGTTTCGTGCTCTTTCGGCTGATACGAAGCCGTTCACCACGTCTTCTCTGACGAGTTCTGGGTCCCTCTCTTTTGGGTTGCCCCACCCTCCGCCCCCAGCTGTCTCGATGACCATGCGTTCACCCGGACCAAGAAGGACACCTTGAAACTTCGATGGGATCGGTAGGATCTCCTTGCCTATTATTTTGTAGTACCTTGAGCCTCGGGCCTCAAGCCCTCCCTCCATCCCCCAAGGCTTGTTCCTCTCCCTGTCTCCCCTGCCTCCGAGCGTCGCGGTGTGGCCGATGGCCTCGATCTCCCTCGTTATGCCGACCCCTCCGCGGCGTCTGCCCGCGCCCTCGCTGTCCCTGAGGACTCCGTACCTGTGTACTCTGAGGGGGTAGGCGAGCTCGATGGCCTCCACGGGGGCGTTCATCGTGTTCGTCATGTGGGTGTGGGTCGCGTCTAGGCCGTCCCTGTCTCTCATGGCCCCCCATCCACCGGCGTACGTCTCGATGTACCCGTAGAACCTACCCGTCACAGGATCGACTCCCTTGATGTTCAGGGCGTTCATGGTGCCCGTCGAGGCAGCGCAGACCCTGTCGGGGGTGATGGTGGCGAATGCACCGAGTATGGCGTCCACTATCCTCATGCAGGTAATCGAGTTGGCGTACGCGACGGCCGCCGGGTAGACGGCGTTCACCAGCGAGCCTTCCGGGGCTATCGTATCTAGTGGGCGGTATACGCCCTCGTTGCTGGGCACGTCGGGGTCCAACAGGGCCTTCGCGACGTAGCCAGCGCAGGCTAGCGTGACGGGCAGAGGCGAGTTTATGGGCCCCACAGTCTGGGGGTCCGTGCCGGTGAAGTCGATGGTGATCCCAGGGCCCTCGACCTCCACCGAGACCCTTATCTTCACCTGCTCCTCCGTCACCCCGTCTCCTTCGATGTAGTCCTCGAAGCTCGCCCTCTTCTCTGGGAGCCGGGAGATGGCCGACCTTAACCGTCTCTCGCTGTACCTGATCAGCTCCTCCATATACGCCTCTACTTCGGGGGCCCCCTCCCGTGCGAACATCTCGTTGAGCCTCGAGGCGCCCCTCACGTTGGAGCCGACTTGGGCCAACAGATCCCTTCCCACCTCCTCCACCCTCACGTTGTTCTTCACCATGCTCAGGATCTCGCGGTCCAGCACGCCACCCTTGACAAGCTTGACTGGGGGGATCCTGATGCCCTCGTCCAGCGCCTCGGTGGCGACGTGGCCCTTGTGCTCACCGATGTCGGCGTGGTGCGCCAGGTTCCCGACCAAGGCCACGGCCTCGCCGTCGTGGAATACGGGGGAGACGACCATCAGGTCCCAGGTGTGTGACCCCGTTATGAACGGGTCGTTGCATAGAAGCGCGTCCCTCGGGTTGAGCTCCATTGTTTCCTTGTCGCAATAGCTGAGGATGGCCTTGACCGCCGACGGCATTATCCCGAGGTGGAGGGGGATGTGCTCCGCCTGCGCCGCCAGCTCACCGTGTCTCGTGTATATGGCGCAGGAGCAGTCCCTCCTGTCCTTGATGTTAGTGGAGTAAGCGGCGCGTACAAGCACGGCCCCCATCTCCTCGGCGATGGAGAAGAAGGCGTTCTTCACCACCTCCAGCCTTGTGGGGTCGATGCTCATACGTCTCCCCCCTCCCTGACTAGTATGATGTTGCCGAAGCCATCGACGGTTCCCGTGTAGCCGGCGTTCACGACCGTGGTGGTGTCCCACTCCTCCACGACGCAGGGGCCGCGCACGACGTTTCCCGGCTTCAGCAGGCTTCTGTCATACACTCCACATTTGACCCAACCCTCGTCTTTGAAGTGGACGCGTCTCCCGCCTTTCAGGGCCGCGTCCGCGTCGACACCTGAACCCTCCCTCGACTCCAGCCTCGGCTTGGGCCTGACGCCCATGGCCACGAGCCTGTAGTTCACGATGGCGACCTCCTCCCCGGGCATGGAGTATCCGTAGTGTTTCTCGTGGACGCCGTGGAACCGGCTCACCATCTCTTCCATGCTATGGGAGCCTCGCATCGAGACGTTGAGTTCGTGGCTCTGGCCAGCGTAACGCATGTCGAGGGACCTGGCTGATCTCCGTTGTGCCTTTTGGACGTTGTCTCTCTCCAGCTGCGTGTTTCCTCGCGTCTTTAGCTCGGCGAAAACGTCTTCAACCTGGTCCCAGCTTGTCTCGGAGCAAAGCGAATAGTTTGTCTTGACGTAGTTGTGTACGAGGTCGGCGACGAGGAAGCCGAGTGCGGAGAACACCCCGGGGGACGGGGGGACGATTATCTCGCCCAGCCCCACGATCTCCGCTAGGTCTATCACCTGGACGGGGGCCGCCCCACCGAAGGCCATCAGGGAGAAGCCTTTCACGTCGATGCCTCTCTCGGTGGTCACGTACCTCACCCCACGTGCCATGATGGAGTTCGCGACGCTCAGTATGCCCTCCGCGGCTTCCAGCCGTGTGACCCCCAGCGCCTCGGCTACCCCATCAAGCGCCCTGTGAGATGCCTCCGGGTCGAGACTCATCTCGCCCCCGAGGAAGAAGTCTGGGTCGATCCTCCCGAGTGCGACGTTGGCGTCTGTTATCGTCGCCTCGGCTCCCCCTCTGCCGTAGCAGGCGGGCCCTGGGTCGGCTCCCGCGCTCCTGGGACCAACCCGTAACGCGCCGCCGGCGTCTATCCAAGCCACGCTCCCGCCTCCCGCACCCACCTCCACCAAGTCGATGACAGGCGTCTTTATCGGGTAGCCTGAGCCTCTGACGAGCCTCTCCCCCTGCCCGAGGGGCGAGACCTCGTACATGGTGGTGACGAGGGGAAGAGAGTCGACGACTATGCTGCTCTTCGCGGTGGTGCCGCCCATGTCGAGGCTCACCAAGTTGGTTCTCCCAGCGAGTCGTCCCATGTACGCGGCGGCTAACACCCCGCCCGCCGGCCCAGACTCTATGGTGCCCACGGTGCGCTTGACAGCGTCCCCAACGGAGGTTAAGCCGCCGTCGGCCTCCATCACGAGGAGCTGGCCGACGCCTCTGTCCTTCAACTCAGAATCCAGTGAGCCCAGGTAGCGGGAGACGACTGGGCCGATGTAAGAGTTTACCACGGTGGTGCTCATCCTCTCGTACTCCCTGAACTCTGGGAGTAGCTCGGAGGAGACCGAGACGTAGGCGTCGGGGGACCCCTGTACGATGGCTTCCATAACGGCTTGCTCGTGGCTCGGGTTAGCGTAGCTGTGGAGGAGACACACCGCTATCGCCTCGACGCCGTTCTCCCTGAAGCAATCAACCACCCTCTTTGCTTCCACCGTGTTCAGCGGCTCTATGACCTCCCCGCGTTGGTCCATCCTCTCGGTTAGTCCCTTCCTCAGGTTCCCCGGCACGAGGGGGGAGGGGCGGCCCACCTTCCAGTCGTAGATCCTTGGCCTGGTCTGCCTCCCGATGAGCAGCACGTCCTCGAAGCCTCTCGTGGTTATCAGCCCGGTCTTGGCGCCTTTGCGCTCTATTACCGTGTTGATGCCGATGGTGCTGCCGTGGATGACCGAGTAGATGTCGCCAGCGTGGTATCCATCGGCCTCAAGTATGCGACGTATTCCCTCCATGACGCCCTCTGAGTGGTCCATCGGCGTCGTCAGTATCTTCACGAAACGCATCTTCTCGCTAGCCGGGTCGAATAGCATCAGGTCGGTGAAGGTGCCACCGATGTCGACTCCTAAAAGCAGACCAGGGCCAGTCATGGTACTCGATCACCCGAATATTTTATTATAGATTTCCGGAAACACGTGTCTAGGAAGCTTTTAGAGATGGTGAAAAGGGCGGCTGTTCTGGGCTGTGGTAGCGGAGGCATGACCATGGCCGTCGATCTTGGGCTCAAGGGCTTCAGGGTGAACCTCTTCGACTTCCCCGAGTATAGCGCTAACCTGAAGATCATCGAGGAGAAGGGGTTCATCGAGGCGTACGGTAACCTCGAGGGAAGGGTGGAGCCGGACGTGTTGACGACCGACATGGCGGAGGCCGTGGAAGGCGCTGACGCTATATTCTTGACCATCAGGGCATACGGGGCCGAGAGGTTCATCTTTGAGGCTGCTAGGCACATGGAGCCGGGTCAGGTGATAATTAACTGGTCCTCCTACCTGGCGGCACTCAGGACATACGTGGGGTTCAAGGAACTCGCGCCAGAGGACACCGTCCTGGGGGAGGGCGCCATCCTGCCGTACTTTATTAAGCCAACTGCGCCCGGGGTGCTGAACGTCTTCGGGGTCAAGGCTCACCTCTGGGCCGCGGCGATGCCGGGAAACGATACGCCTCTGCTGATGAAGAAGGTCAAGGAGTTCTTCCCTAACTGCGAGGCAGCGGAGAATGTGCTCTACACCAGCCTGACGAACCCGAACCTACAGGTTCATGTGCCGCCGGCGCTCCTCAACACCGGGCTATGGGAGAAGACCGGCGGGGACCTCGAGTTCTACGGTACGCTGATGACGCCTAAGGTGGCCCATGTGATGGATCTCATCGACAAGGAGAGGATCGCCTTAGGCGAGGCCCTTGGGCTGGAGCTGCTCCCCAAACCTGAGGTGCTCAAGCTTGAATACGGCCAGTACGGCGTCAAGGGCGAGACCATGTACGAGGTCTACAGCACCTTCGCGAGCCACCGCAGCTGGAGGCCCGGGCTAAGCCTTGACGACTTCGCAGCCAAGACCGCGTTCGGGGAGGACATCCTCTACGGATACGTCTTCATCTCTAGCCTCGGGGACCAGTTCGGCGTCCCAACGCCAGCCATCGACACCATGGTTGACCTCGCGGAGCTCGTGCTCCAGAGGGAGTTCTGGGGCGAGGGGGCCACCGCCGAGAGCCTCGGCCTCGGCGGCATGACCGCCAAACAGATAGTAGACTACGTCATGACCGGTTAGCGTTCCACGGCTCGTCGTCTTCAACCCCATCCTCGGTGCCAAGGACGGTAGACGAGGCTACGAGATGGTGGAGACGACCAACGTAGCTGACCAGTGGGACCTGAAGTAGCCCCTTTCACTCGCCCCATTTTTATCGGATGATCCCGATTCATTATCCATGGAAAAGATAGAGATGCCTGAAGGCAGGCTTCTTCAGCCGGGGCCCGCGTCCCCGGTAGTTATGGCCACCTGCGTGGACAGGCAGGGCAAGCCTAACATCATCACCCTCGGCATGTACATGTCCATCTCCCAAAGGCCGCCGCAGGTATGCATCGGCGTGGCGCCTCAACGCTACAGCCACGACCTCATCGCGGAGACGGGTGAGTTCGTCGTCAACGTGCCGCCCATAAGCCTTGAGAAGGAGATGCATTACTGTGGAACCAAGTCTGGCAGAAGGGTTGACAAATTCAAGGAGACGGGGCTCACAGCCATCCCCTCACTCAAGGTCAAGCCTCCCCGCATCGAGGAGTGCTTCAGCCACATCGAATGCACGGTGGCCAAGAGCGTCATCTGCGGAGACCACACGCTCTTCGTGGGCGAGGTGGTGGCCACCACCGCCGACCAGAGCGTCATGAGGGGCGACGTTATCGACGTGCTGAGGGCAAGCCCGATAGTGCAGAAGAACCACGTCTACTACACGGTCACCGACGAGAAGGACTAGGCGTCCGAGCCGCCCCGGGATATCCAGGGCTCGAACAAGGGACCGCCGAGGTAAGGCCTCTCCCTGCCGTACCTCTCCAGCGGCTTGGTGAGGTGCCTGTGGGCGTCCCTGTCGGGGATGTATGTTCCGGGCTTCAGCCGCCTGGGCTCGACGACCCTCACCTTCTGCAGCTTGTCATCCCTATATCCGCATTTCTTGCATCGAAGCCCCTGATCTGTGCCCATGGACTCGGTGCCGCCGCCGCACTCCGGGCACCTCGGGTTCCTGAGAAAGACTTTCTCGGCTAGCCCCAGAACCATCAGCTTCTCCGCGTTCAATGTAAGCCCTGGGTTCATGGGGCGTACGCCGCCGTATACCCTCACCGTGTCCCCGGGGATGAGCCGCCGGACGACGTGCCTAAAGCTCCCGGTAGGTTCGTAGGCGGCGCAGTCTGCCTCACCCGAGCCGTCCCTTACCTTGAAGATGACGTGGCTCCCGGGGATGGTCTCGGGGATAGACGATACCCTCCCCTCGATGATCGCTGGGTTGAACGGCGTTAAACTGCTTATCGGCGCCGCTGAGGAGAAGTGGGCGTCCGTCCCCTGGTTGCTCCTGTAGATCATCCACCGCTCCACAGGCTCCAGCTCCTCAATGATGCCATAGGCTTCGTAGACAGTCTCGGGGGACTCGCCTCTCACGCCGTAAAGGACCGGGTCGGGCCCGTGTGGCATGATGAGTGGCCTCCCCCCCTCATCCACGTTGTTGAAGGTGCCTCCTCTGGTAGCCTCGTCCATCTTCCTCACGGAGTCTGGGTTCACCCTCCGGGGGTAGCCCCAGTTTTCCGGTGTGCGGTAGGTGATGAGCTCGTAGGTGTGATCGCCACGGAGGGTGCCCCCCACGGCCGCGAGGGCGCCAATGACGCCTCGCCCGTTCTTCCAGGCATAGGCGTGCATCCCGTGGTCCCTGATGAGCTCCATGGCTTCCTCTCTCTCGACCATCTGTTTGACTACCTTCTCCGAGAAGCCCTCGACCTCCTCCGGGACCTCGCCGGTGTGGAAGACGGCTCCCGGGTTAGTGTTGTCGCACCCGAACCGCCCGTACCTCTCCACGAGATCTAGGGTGAGTCTGACCGCGTCGTCATCCACTCCCTCATCGACCTCGACCCTGAGGCAGACCGCGGCGTTCCCCCTTGTTTTCCAAGGTGTGTTGGGGTTCAGCCTCAGCAGTATGGGGTAGTCCAGGAACCGGGCCCCCAGCCCAAGCAGACGCTTCGCTAGCACCGCAGCCAAGTATGTGGTGCATCCTCCTTCGGGGCTGTCCGTGTCGTCCAGGCCGATGTGGAGCCTCAACTGGGTTCGAACACTGCTATGGGCTGGGTTGTAAAAAGGTTGCTAAAAATAGAGTGGGTGTTTAGACCACGATCATGGTCAGAGTGCTTCGCACCTTGTCGAGGCGGCGGATCTTCCAGCTTATGATGTCCTTGAGCTCCTGCATCGTCTCCGTCTCGATGCGGGCGATGATGTCGTATACGCCGTACACCATGTGGGCCTCCTTGACCTCTCCGATCTCCTTGAGGCCCTTCAGCACCTCGCTCTCTGCCCCGATCTCAGCGTTAATCAGGACGAACGCCGTTGCCAAAACTTGCACCGAGATAACTTGAGTTTTAGGAGATTTAAAAGTTATCAGAGACAACGGTCTCAAGGTATTTTATGGTGGTACAGATTTGCCTACGCTGATGATTAATAACCAGGAACAGGAGGCCGAGTTCATACTATTCGACTTGGACGGTACATTGATCGACGACAGGGAGAGGAGCAGGCGGCTCGCCGAGAGCAGGATGAAGGCCATGACCAGTAGAGTAGGGAGGGAGGCGGCGGAGACCTGGGCACGCCTATCAGGGGTAGATCCTGATAGCTTCTCGGTTGACTTGGACGGCCCCCTGAGCAAGGCGCCCCGGAGTGAGGACTTAACCGTGGCGTCGGTGGCCCTCTACAAGCACGGCCACCCTTGGCACAGGGCCCGGGAGTTGTCCAAGATCATCTACGACGAGGCCGACGAGATTCAGAGACAAACCTACATTCCACGGTTTTTCCCCGGGGTCAGGGAGGCGCTCGAAAGGCTAAGGTCCACTGGGTTCAGCCTCGGGGTTGCTACCAACGGTGAGGCGAGCCTTGCCCGGGGGGTTCTGGAGAAACTGGAATCCCTCAGGCTCTTCGATGTGGTGGTGGGGGCCGATATGGTGGACGAGGGGAAACCCGCACCAGACATGATATTCAAGGCCTGCGAGCTGACCGAGGCCCCGCCGGATAAGACCGTATACGTCGGAGACCAGCCCACGGACGCGCGGGCTGGCAGCAGCGCTGGGGTGGCGATGGTCGTGGGGGTGGGCGGCGTCGAGCTGCTGGGCGTCGGAGCAGACGCCGTAGTGGAATCCGTGTCCAAGCTGAAAACGGCATAACCGGAACTTGAGTTGAAATCAGGGGAAGCTCTTGCGGTTTAAAATAGGGGGTTAAGCCTCCCATTTATCGCTGGTGTAGTAAGTGTCGGGAGTCTTGATCCTGAAGGGCTCCTTCCCCTCCACCACCCGTAACACGTTGTCGATAGCCACCTCAAGCATGTACCTGAGGGCCCCGGGCGTCGAGCCTATGTGGGGTGTCATGACCACGTTGTCGAGGCCCCTGAGGGGGCTGTCCTTCTCCAGGGGCTCGGTCTCGTAGACGTCGAGGCCGGCGCCGCTGATCTTCTCCCCCTTCAAAACTTTGATCAGGGCCTTCTGGTCCACCACGGGGCCCCTCGACGTGTTGATGAGTATGGCCGTGGGCTTCATGAGGCTGAGCTCCTTCTCGCCTATGAGGTGACGCGTCTCCTCGTTGAGGGGCGTGTGCGTCGTCACCACGTCTGACTCCTTCAACAGTGTCTCCATGTCCACCAGCTTGCCGCCGAACTGCTCGGCTCGGTCCGGTATGATGTAGGGGTCGCAGGCCAGTATCCTCATGTTGAACGCGTTTCTACCTATCTGGGCCACCCTGCTCCCGATGGCCCCGAGGCCGACGATGCCCAGGGTGCCTCCGCGGATCTGCACCTGCCTCTCGACCTGGTACCTGGCCCAGCCTCCCTCCCTGAGGAGACGGTCGTGGGCGGATATCCTCCTCGCCACGTCCAGCACGAGCCCGAATACCAGCTCGGCCACGCTGTTGGCGTTCGCCTCGGCCACGTTACAGATGATGACCCCGTTGGCGGCGGCGGCGTCCACGTCTATGCGGTTGTACCC
>CAZGZR010000021.1:0-33887 GCA_964529745.1 uncultured Candidatus Bathyarchaeia archaeon | reverse complement strand
GGTGTACGCCGACCATATGCCTAGGTCGGCTGGCGAGCCTTCGAGCGGGTCTCCGCTGTACCTCCTGTAGGTTATCTGGGGGTTGCCGTCGTAGGGGTGATCCATGTCTACGTCGACGATGGCGTTGTACGCCTTCCCTGCGAAGACGGGGGCTGCGTCGGACTCTTCCGCTATCCCTATGAACACGTCTTTGCCGTTGTTGCTGTCCAGCGTGAACTTCAGGTCTATGAAGTCCCCCGGCTCTGGGTGCCAATACCTCACCATGGGTCCATCGATCTCGTCGATGACCATCTCGTCTATGTGCATGGGCCTGAACACGATGGCCTGCGTGTCCGTCTCAATGTCTATACCGCTTACGCCGATGTAGCCGTAGCCGTCGTCGAGGCTCCGGGTGATCCCCATCAAGGCCGTCCCACTGAACAGCAGTGAGGCACCCACGAGGACAAGTAAGCCCCCGAAGAGCACCGCAATCACCTTGCCGGCGCCCCAGCCGCCCCCCCGCGGCTTAGTGTACAGTATTTCCTTAGCCCTAAGATCTGCTCCGCAGTGGGGACAGAACTCCGCCCCATCCTCCACCTCTTCTCCACATTTCTTACAGTATTGCATCTGTTTCACGGGCATCGCAGACGGGCTTCGGCTTATAAGGGAATTTCAGGATTTCTTCAGAATTGGACCACAAAGAGTGCTAAATCTATTCATAAACAAACCAATCCTGGAAAACGATGATGGTGACTTTCTTCAATAAACCAAAACAAACCAACAAACGAGAAATTTTTTCCCGTTATATCAAGTAACATGTAACAAGAAAGAGAAAAAAAGTAGGTTAGATGGACTAGATGTCCATGTCCTCGTCCATGCCGCCGGGTGGCCCGCCCGCGCCGGGCTCGGGGCCGCCGCTCTTCGCGGCCACGACATCGTCGATCCTCAGGATCATCGACGCGACCTCGATGCCGCTCTTGATGGCCTGCTCCTTAACCACCGTGGGCTCCAGGACGCCCTCACCCATCATGTCCACGACGCCCTCGTCGTAGACGTTGACGCCCATATGGACGCCCTTCTTCTTGGCGTGAGCCGCCTTCATCGCCACCATGGTGTCCAGAATGTCCAGGCCCGCGTTCTCGGCCAGCGTCCGGGGGATGATCTCCAGTGCGTCCGCGAACGCCTCGATGGCCAGCTGCTCTCGGCCACCCACCTGTGCGGCGTGGTCGCGCACCGCCTTGCTCATCTCCATCTCGACGCTGCCGCCGCCCGCCACCATCCTGGGGTCCTCGGTGACGTCGCTGACGACGTACAGGGCGTCGTTGAGCGCCCTCTCGGCCTCGTCGATCATCCTCTCCAGGCCCGCCCTGACGAAGATGGCCACGGCCTGCGGGTCCTTGCACTCCTCGACGAAGATCATCTTGTCGTTGCCGACCTTCTTCTCCTCGACAACTCCGCACGACCCTAAGTCGCTCTCGTGGAGGTCGGCCAGGTTGTTCACAACCTTGCCGCCAGTGGCCTTGGCCAGCTTCTCCATGTCGCTCTTCTTGACGCGGCGCGCCGACAGCACCCCCGCCTTGGCGAGGTAGTGCTGGGCCATGTCGTCGATGCCCTTCTGGCAGAAGAGCACGTTGGCCCCCGTGGCCACGACCTGATCCACCTTCTTCTTCAGCATCTCGCTCTCCTGGTCGAGGAACGCCTTGATGCTGTCGGGGCTCCTTATCCTGATCTCGGCGTCGAACTCAGTCTTCTTGACCTCTAGGGGCGTGTCCAGCAGCGCTATCTTGGCGTCCGTGATCTTCTTGGGCATCCCCGCGTGCACGACCTCCTTGTCGACGATGATGCCCTTGACCAGCTCCGTCTCCTCGAGGCTCTGGCCCTCCTTCTTGACGATCTGGACGTTGTCTACGTCGGCGATGACGTTACCGTCCCGCTTCTCCACCACCTGCCTCACGGCGTCGATGACGATGCCGCTGAGGTGATCGCGGGTGGACGCGACCGCCTTACTCCTCATGCTGGTGTTGCTCAGCTTCATGAGGGTCTCACGGTCATTCAGGTCCACGTTATCAGAGACCTTGTCCAGTGTCTCAAGCGCTTTCTCGGCTGCCTTCTGGTAGCCGCTTATGATGATGCTGGGATGGATGTTGTCCTCTAGGAGCTCCCCGGCCTTCCGCAGGAGCTCTCCGGCCAGCAGCACCGCCGTCGTGGTGCCGTCGCCCACCTCCTTGTCCTGGGTCTTGGCGACCTCGATCATCATCTTGGCGGCCGGGTGCTGCACGTCGATCTCGTCGAGTACAGTGGCGCCGTCGCTGGTGATGGTGATGTCCCCGAGGCTGTCGATGAGCATCTTGTCCATGCCCTTCGGACCCAGGGTGGTCTTCAGCACCTCCGATATTATCTGCGCCGCCAGCATGTTGCTCTTACGCGCGTCTCGTCCCCTGCTCCTTTCTGTGTCTTCTTTCAGGATTACTACGGGTTGTCCTCCATAATACGCCATTTTCAGTTCCTCCTACATGGGGGGCATGCCGCCGGGCATTCCGCCCGGCATGCCTCCCATTCCTCCCATACCTCCCGGTGGTCCCGCCGGCGCCTTCATCTTGGCGACGGCGATCATGTCGTCGATCTTCAGCAGCATGGACGCGGCCTCCGTGGCCGACTTGATTGCTTGGGCCTTCACCACCATGGGCTCGTAGATGTCGATCTCGCTCAGGTCTGCGACCTTGTTTTCGTTGCCGTTGACGCCGACCCACTTGTTGCCCTTGGCGTGCTCGCTCTGCATCTCGCTTATTGCGTCGATGGGGTCCATCCCGCTGTTCTCCGCCAGCGTTATCGGTATGACCTCAAGCGCGTCCGCGAACGCCACCACCGCCAGCCTCTCGCGGCCAACCAGCTTCTCGGCGTAGTCGCGTAGCAGCCTGGCTACCTCGATCTCGGGGGCACCGCCGCCCGCCAAGACCTTGGGCTCCTCGACCACGTCCTTGACCACACAGAGTGCGTCGTGAAGGCTTCTGTCGGCCTCGTCGACGACACGCTCGCTGCCTCCCCTGATGAGGATGCTAACCGCCTTGGGGTTCTTGCAGCCCTCGACGAAGATCATCTTGTCGTCGCTGATCTTGCGCTCCTCGACCTGCTCGGCATAGCCTGCGTCTTCTCCGTTGAGCTGCTCGATGCTGTTCACGACTTTGGCGCCCGTCGCCTTGGCGAGGGCCTCCATGTCGCTCTTCTTGAGCCTCCTGGCTGCGAGGATGCCCTCGCGGCTGAGGAAGTGCTGCACCATGTCGTCGATGCCCTTCTGGCATAGAAGCACGTTGATACCCGTTTCCTTGACTCCCTTGACCATGTCCCGGAGCATCTGCTCCTCCTGGTCAAGGTAGGCCTGCATCTCCTCGGGGGTCTCGATGGCTATCTTGCTGTCGAACTCCGTCTTCTCGATCTCCATCGCCGCGTTGAGGAGCCCTATCTTCGCCTCCTTGACGAGCTTGGGCATACCGTCGTGGACTACCTCCTTGTCGATGATGAGACCCTTGATGAGCTCGGTGTCGGTGAGCGAGGCCCCCGGCTTCTTCTCGACCTTCACGTTGTCGAGGTCCACGCTGTAGCCTCCGTTGCCCTCCTCCGCGACTTGGAGCACGGCGTCGACGGCGATGTCGCTGAGGTAGTCCCTGTAGCCGCTGATTAGCTTGCTTGCCATCGTGGTCATGCTGACCTTCTTGAGCATCTTCCTGTCCTTGGGTTTGACCTTCTCGGATATCTCCTCGAGGATTCTCAGGGCCTCTGCCTCGGCCTGCCTGTAGCCGTCTATGATGACGGTGGGGTGCACCTTCTTGTCCATGAGCTCCGTGGCCTTACCCAGGAGCTCGCCCGTGAGTATCACGACGCTCGTGGTGCCGTCTCCGACCTCGTCGTCCTGCGTCTTCGAGACTTCTACCATCATCTTGGCGGCCGGATGCTGCACATCCATCTCCTTGAGCATGGTGGCCCCGTCGTTGGTGATGGTGACGTCGCCAAAGCTGTCGACAAGCATCTTGTCCATGCCTTTGGGGCCGAGGCTGGTCTTCACCGCCTCGGAGACGATTCGGGCGGCCATGATGTTGCTGCCTCGGGCGTCCCTGCCTGTGGATCGCTCGGTGCCTTCCTTCAGGATGAGGACCGGCTGTCCTTGTACACTCATATTTTCTTCTCCTTAGAGTTTCCCACGGGTATACCGCGGCGCGAATGCGTTGATGAACCTACGTTGTACGTTGTTTTTTCGCCGCTCATAGGTATACCCATTGTGGTTGTAAACCGAGAGTTGTATACCAAGGCTTATAAAAAACTTTTTGGTGGAAAACCATGAATTAGACGAGGTCCTTGAGATAGATCATGTTATTTTCCTTTCTAACGAGGCCCTCTTTCTGCAACTCGGTGACGACGTCCCTGATCACGTCCTCCCGCAGATCGAATGTCCTTGAAAGCATCTCTACGCTAGTGGGGCCTTGATCCACGATGTGGTGAACTAATTGTTTCTTACGGCGGTCCATCTCCTCGAGGGCGCCATGGGTCGCCTCAAGGGCGAGGTTCCTGATGTAGAGGAGCCTCGCGCGGCGCTTCTCGATGCTGTCCAGCTCGTCGTCGATGGCCTGAATTATCTGGCGTAGAGGCGGCACATCGTCCGGGTCGAGGCTGTCCTCCTCAATGTCTTTCACCTTTGTCTCAAGGTGCTCCATGTGGTTGTCGTGCTGTATCCACTGCACGGGGTTGTTGAAGCTGATGAGCCGCTCGTTGTAGAGGGCCGGGCTGAAGTCGATCTGGAGGCTGTAGAACTTGTTAAGGTGGAAAACGTTCTTGTCGGCGCCCCTGTCGCTCTTCTGCCGGACCACGTCGACGAGCTCGGCGTCCCTGATGACTTTGAGGTGTTTGGCGGCTAGCTGCTGCGCTATGTTGAGCTCGTTGCTGAGCCTGAGCGTGTAGTCTGGGCCCTCGCTGAGCTTCTTTATGATGCTCCTGCGCACAGGGTTCCCTAGGACTCCTACAACGGTCTCAAAGTCTCTCCTAGCCACTCGTTTATTGCCGGACACAGGTTGTAAACCAAAGGTTGTAAACCGTTATGGTTTAAAAATATTTTGAGGGCGGCTCAGAGCCTCTCTATGACGGCGTCGGCCATGTCTTCCGTGGTGTCTGTGCCGCCGAGGTCAGGCGTCCTTATCGTACCCTCATCGAGGACCTCCAGGACGGTTGCCTCCACTCGGTCCGCCGCCTCTTTCTCGCCGAGCCAATCCAGCATCATGGCGGCGCTGAGGATTGTGGCGACGGGATTGGCTATGCCTTTGCCCGCGATGTCGGGCGCCGACCCGTGAACGGGCTCGAAGACACAGAGTTCATCGCCGACGTTGCCGCTGGGCGCCATACCCAGGCCACCAACGAGACCGGCGGCTAAGTCGCTGAGGATGTCGCCGAACATGTTTGTGGTTACGATGACTTGGAACTGTTCAGGGGCCATAACTAGCTTCATGGCGCAGGCGTCGACTATAACCTCCTCGTAGGTGATATCAGGGTATTGTTTGGCTACGTCCCGGGCGGCCTCGAGGAACACTTCGTCGGTGTAGTCGAGGACGTTGGCCTTGTGGACGGCGGAGACCTTGGACCTGCCGTTCTTCTCGGCATACTCGAAGGCGTATCGTACGATGCGCTCGCTGGCCTCCCGGGTTATGACCCTGACGTTGAACCCGTAGCCCTTGCCTCTGTCGCCTATCATCTTGTATATGCCTTCGGTGTTCTCGCGGACTATCATGATGTCGGTGTCGGGTTTAATCGCGGGGACCCCCGGGTACGCCTTAGCTGGCCGCAGGTTAGCATACAGGTTAAGCCTCTGCCGTAGCGGGATGATTACCTCTTTGGCGGTGTCGCCGACGGCGGCGAAGAGGCAGGCGTCCGACGCTTTGACTCCCTCGACTGTCTCTAGAGGGAGCGCAACTCCCGTTCTTTTCTTGTGTTCGTCGCCTGCATAGAGGAGGCTGAACTCGAACTCCAGGTCCGTCCTCTCAGCGAGCGCCTCCAGGACCTTGATGGCGGCGGCCATGACTTCGGTGCCTATGCCATCGCCTGGTATCGTGGCTATGCTGTACTTCATCTACCATTCCTCCGTCTCATTGAGGTAAGGAACGAGCCCACCCGCATTTAAGACCTCCACCATGAACGGCGGCAGTGGATTGAAGCTCAGCTCCACGCCTGAGTCAAGGTTCCTTACGACCCCGCCTGTGACGTCGACTTCCACGGTGTCGCCCTTGGATACGGCGTCGTGAATACCTGGGCACTCCAAGGCAGGTAGCCCGATGTTTATGGCGTTCCTGTAGAATATGCGGGCGAAGCTCTCCGCGAGGACGCAGCTGACGCCTGCATGCTTGAGGGCGAGGGGAGCGTGCTCACGGCTGCTGCCACACCCGAAGTTGGTGGCGCCTACCACCACGTCGCCACGTCTGACGCTTTTTATGAACGACGGATCGTGTTCTTCGAAGACGTGTGTCGCCATATCGTCGGGGTCCGTGAGCTCCATGTAGCGGCCCGGTATAATATAGTCGGTGTTGACATCGTGACCATATTTCCAGACTCTGCCCGTGAGCTTCATCACGATACCTCCTCCGGGTGGGTTATGTGGCCGGTGAGCGCTGAGGCGGCGGCGACGGCAGCGCTGCTCAGGTAAATCTCGGCCTCCGGGCTTCCCTGGCGGCCCCTGAAGTTACGGTTGCTGGTGGAGATGCCATGCTCGCCAGGGCCGAGGAGCCCAATGTGACCGCCGAAGCACGCGGCGCAGCTGGGGTTGCTGACCATGGCCCCGGCGTCGACGAAGTCCGCGACCATGCCTTCATCTAGGGCTTCCTTGTATACCCCTCTGCTGGTGGGGACAACGAGGAGGCGCACGTCCCTGTGGACCTGTCTGCCCTTCAGTATGGCATGGGCCTGCCTGAGATCCTCGAGGCGGCCGTTGGTGCAACTACCTATGAAGGCTTGGTTTATCTCTATGTTCGACACCTCTGTGACGGGTTTGACGTTGTCGACGTTGTGGGGACACGCGACCATGGGCGGCATACCTGTAACGTCGAGTTCCACCGTCCGCCTGTATCTAGCGTCAGAGTCTGGATAGAGGGCGTCATTTTCTTCGACGTTTACACCGCGGTTCCTGAGCCAGGTGAAGGTCTTGTGGTCGGGGCTGCAGATGCCTGTCTTGGCTCCCATCTCGATAGCCATGTTGCAGAGGGTCATTCGGCCCGATACTGAGAGGTCGACGATTGTCTCCCCCGTATACTCCAGGGCCATGTAGGTGGCTCCGCTCACGCCGATCTCCTTTGCGACGCGGAGCACCACATCTTTGGCGTAGACGTGTCTTCCTAGGCTTCCGTTGACGTCGACCTTTATGGTCTCGGGTACCTTGAGCCACGTCTTGCCCCGCGCTAGCACTGCTCCCATGTCCGTGCTGCCGACTCCGGTGGCGAAGGCCCCGAAGGCGCCGTGGGTGCAGGTGTGGCTGTCCGCTCCTATGACCACTGTGCCAGGTTTGACGTGGCCTTGTTCGGGCAGAACTTGGTGGCAGACGCCGCTCTCTACGTCGTAGAAGTGCTTAAGGTTCTGTTCCCTGACGAAGGCGCGTATGATACCGTGGACCCTGGCGCTGTTGACGCTGCTTGGTGGCGCGATGTGGTCGAGGATGACGACGACACTGTCGGGGTCCCACACCCTGTCCGCGCCCATCTTCCTCATGGCCTCGATGGCCAAGACGCTGGTGACGTCCGGCATCATCGCCGTGTCGACCCAGGCTTTTACGATCTCGCCTGCCTTAACGTTGTCTCGCCCAGATGCCCTGGCAAGTATCTTCTCTGATACGGTGCTCATGGCTTTTTCCTCATGCTGTGGTATAGGTTGACTCCCTTGAGGTAGGCGTCGACGCTGGCCATGACGATGTCCTCGTTGACACCCCGGCTGGTGACCACCTTGTCTCCCTGCCTGAGCCTGACCTCGACGTTGACGAAGGCGTCTGTGCCTCCCGTGATGGCCTGGACGTGGTATACCTCTAGGTTCACCGCCTGGTCGGGCTTCACCGCCTTGACCAGCGCGTTGAGGGTGGCGTCTACGGGGCCGTTGCCGGTAGCCGCCTCAATCATGCTCTCGCCGTTACGCCTCATCTTCACAGACGCGGTGGGGGTGATCTTGTTGCCCGTGGTGACTATGAACTCATCTAGCTCGTAGTCACGTTGTTGCTTCAGGTTCATGACCTTCGCCGCCATGGCATATACGTCGGTGTCGCTGAGAGTGTTGCCCTGGTCGCCCAGCTCCTTGACCTGCTGGTAGATGAGGTCGAACTGGTCCTTGCTGGGGTGGAGCCCCATCTCCTCGAGGCTCATGCTGAGACCCGTGCTGCCGGCGTGTTTCCCAGAGACTATGCGTCTGGCGGCGCCGACGAGGCGTGGGTCTATTCGCTCGTAGGTGCTCGGGTCGCGTAGGATGGCGTGGGTGTGGATGCCGCTCTCGTGGGCGAACGCGTTGTCGCCGACGATGGCCTTGTTCGGCTGGACGTTGACGCCTGTTAACCGGGACACCAGCATGCTGGTATCTGTGATCCTTTCGAGGCGGAGCCCCGTCTCGACGCCATACAGCAGCTTTAATGCAACAGCGATCTCTTCGAGGGAGGCGTTGCCAGCTCTTTCGCCGAGGCCGTTAATGGTTGCGTGGACGTGGGTTGCTCCTCCTGCTATGCCAGCGATGCTCGTGGCGGTGGCTAGACCGAAGTCGTTGTGGGTGTGGACGCCGAGGAGGGTTTCTGGGAACTCGCTGTGAATCTCGCCGTACCACTCGGCGCTCTTCTCAGGGGTGAGGGTGCCCACGGTGTCGCATGGCGTGACGCGGGCGACACCGGCGTCTATGGCTCGCCTTATGACCTTCTTGAGGTAGGGTAGCTCTGTGCGGCTCGCGTCCTCCAGGGCGACTTCGGCTGTGACGCCCCGGTCCCTGGCGTGCTCCACGACTCTGGTGGTCACGTCCAGCATCTCTTCGGGTGTCTTGGTGAGCTTCTTCATGATGTGAAGCCTGCTTGTGGGGATGATTATGTTGACGCTGTCGGCGCCGGCGTCTATTGCGGCGTCGATGTCGCTCTCGACGCTTCTTGTGGCGCTGCATATCTCGGCGTCGAGCCCTGCCTGGCTGATGAGTTTGACTGCCTCCCGTTCACCGGGGGACACCGCGGCGAACCCTGCTTCGATTACCTTTATGCCGAGGGCGTCCAGGGCTTGAGCTATCTTTAATTTCTTTTCTGGTGTCAGGCTTATGCCGGGGGTTTGTTCTCCGTCGCGGAGTGTTGTGTCTAGGAACTGTACTCTCTCTGGGTACTTACTCGATAAAGCGATACCCCATTTGTCTCACGTACCACGTACCGTTTGTTGATGGGATTTAAGGTTAACGCTTGTTTTTAGTTGTTCTTGTCGCGTTACTTGGTATTAGGAGAAAAAAATTTCTGGTTGTTTACCTTGTTTAGGGTTTTCTGGTCCGTGTTTGGACTACTGTGCGCGTATAGTTGGGTTTTGGGTTCCCCCATGAAAACCCATATTTAGGTCCCCGTTACCTATTGCTAATTTCAACACGGTGACATTATTGGGGCAAGAAGGCAGGCTGAAGGAATACTACTCCATGTTCAGGGACGTTTTCAGCAACAAGAACATCATGGCCATCTCCGTAACCTCCGCCCTCTGGAGCTTGATGAGACAGGGATACAACCCTTTCTGGGCACTCTACCTGAAGGACTATCTTGGGGCCTCGGTCACCAACATAGGCATCTTCTCGATGATCTCCACTGCTGAGAGCCTGTTGTTCCAGCTGCCCGGGGGGCTGATAGCCGACAGGTACGGGAGGAGGAAGCTTATACTCTTCGGCACGGTGCTGAGGACCTTCGGGCCGGTACTCTACCTTATGGCCTCCAGCTGGGAGTGGGTGATCCCCGGCGCCGTGGTGGCCGGCATGACGAGCCTCTATATGCCTGCCTTCAACGCGATAATCGCTGAGTCCCTGCCCAGCGGGAGGAGGAGCACGGGATACGGGGTCTACAACACGATTACACGCGTCCCCAACATAATCGCTCCCCTTTTGGGGGGGATACTCGTGGACATGTATGGGCTCTACAGGGGCGTCAGGATGTTTCTCTTGATGCAGATAGGTGCCTCCATCCTGGGTATAATCATCAGGTTCATCAACCTGCAGGAGACGATCGTTCATAAGAAGGGCAAGAGGCCTTCCATGATCCCCACGGCCGAGACGTTCAGGGAACTGCCTAGACCGATATTCGTAATGATGATAGTTTCTATTATCGGGAGCTTCTCCGGGAGGCTGGTGATGGACTATACCAACCTCTACGCCCTCGACATACTCAAGATAACCCCTACCCACCTAGGGTTAATCACCTCGATCGCTGGTCTGGTGCAGATGGTCTTCACTCTCCCCAGTGGGATGCTGGCCGACCAGTACGGCCGCAAGAACAACATCATGGTCTCCAGGGTCATCGCGCCTGTGACCCAGTACTTCATGGCGGCTGTCTCCGGGTTCTGGCCATACATGTTTGTGAGGTCTTTCAACGCGATCGGGTTAGCTTTCGGGGGTGGAGGCGTTCAGGCCGGTGGGTCCGCCTGGAATGCGTTGATCGCCGACATCGTCCCATCCCATAAGAGGGCCACCGTTAACGGCGTGATAGGCACCCTTACCGCCGTCGTCGCCGCGCCTTCCTCTGTAATAGGGGGTTGGCTCTGGGAGACGTTCTATCCTCAGTTGCCTTTCCAGCTCTCGGCGGTCATCGGCTTGGTCGCCGCCGCGGTCTTCTGGTTTGGCGTCCATGAACCGAAGAGGGCGATCGAGGAATGACCTAGTCGTTTATGTTTATTATTTAGCTCTCTTCGTCGTAGAATGGAGCTCCGGCCGGGGTTCGGACTCTAATATACACGAATCAGCTTTTTAAGGTGTCAAGTATTTTCGCTATTTTGTTTTTATGAGTCGGTTCAACGTGTCCGGGAGGCTTGCTAGGAAGTCGCCTAGCTCGGGGAGTATAAGGCGGTCTATAAGGGCGACGGTGAGTGCGATGCCCACAACGCCGTACACGAAGCTGACGGGGTAATGGTAGGTCTCCACGGTAGGGCTGGTCACCCACCAGCTTAGAGGAGGCACGTCGTAGCCCGTGAGGACCATGGTCAGGATTATGCGGCTCACGTTCAAGGCGAAGACGAGTGTGGCACCAAGGGCGACGGCGGCAGTCTTCCTAACCCATCCGCCATGCTTCAGGGGCACCACGAGACCCAAGATGACGCCGAAGACGTGGATAGCGCTGCACTCCCTTATAATGTAGACGTGGACGAGGCGTATTCCACTCGTAAGTTCTAGATAAACTAGTCCGTCGGTCACCCCGTAGCCGGACTCCAGGCCAAAAACGTTTATCATCGTCGAGCTGGTTCTCGCCGTCAACAGCTCCGCCCACAGGCTTGGCATCACTTGGAAAACGATGTAGAACGCCGCGAACACGGCCATATAGACCGCTAGGTCTCTGGGACTGTAGTCGTGGTCGTCCATGGTGAGGTATGATGGTTCGGCTCTATTGAAGGGTTACTCTGCAGGTTTGGTGTCCGCCTCGGTGGCGGCCTTATCCTAGTGTCTTTAAACAGAATGTTTGATTGACAATGGGTAAGTCGTTTACGGCCCGTTGAACCCGCAGGCCGGGCACTTGTACTTCCTGCCGAACAGCCTGCATTTTTCGCATCGCCAGAGAGTCACTGCGCCGCAGCTGGGGCACTTGAACTTGACGGCCTTCTCCTCAGGCGTGATCTTCCTCCCGCAGCTTATGCATGTAGCCATCTTGTAACCACTCCTTAAGCCAATGCAGTCTTATTTAAAGATTGACTGCACGGCCTTCACACTACGAAATTATCGACATATTTGGTGGGGAAACCAGTTTTACTCATCAATAATTACTATAATTACAGTATATATATACCTAGATAATTCATGAGAAATGGGCTTAAAAGATAGATAACGTCGAGTAATTTAAAAATTTTTTTGAATAAAGTGATAGCAGTACCACAATTCTTATCTTAAACATACGTTGACTCTTAAGGAACCATCATGATCGGAGAAAGAAACGGAAAGGGTCTCCATGGGACGCTGAAGTGTGATCACTGCGGAAGAGGCCTCGTAGACGGATACGACCTAGCCATCTACAGCAACAGGGTGGAAAAGAAGTCGGAGCTGAAGCACTTCTGCTCGATAAACTGCCTAGCCAGATGGGTAGGCGAAAGGGGCTGGATCTATGAGCTTCACCTGAGAGGGATCCACACCCCGGAACAGGTCGTGGAGCACCCCGTCCAGTTCGCGGCAAAAGAGTAAACACGAGTAGAAGAGGGGTCGAGATGAAATACAGATGCAAGAGATGCGGGACGGAGTTCACTTGGAAACGCGGCCTAGGTGTGAGATGCCCAGAGTGTCAAGAGCAGATAAGGCTCGAAAGCATGCCTGCCGAAGAAACAGCCATCCTGCAATAAACATATCGGCGGAAAATAGAAGCGTGGATTGATAATTATTTTATGGTATCTATATTTCGTTCAAGACTAAATATCTGATATGTTTATCGAAGAAACAAATGAAAACAATATACCTACCTTAAATATAAAAATAAACATATCACAGCGATGCTTAAGAGGGCAATCGATAAAATAGGTTCCTTCAGCAGACTGGAAAGAAACCTGCTTCTGCTTTTTGCCATGGGTCTCGTGGCCGTCGTAGCCCTTCAACTCATCCAACCCCTCTTCCCAGTTTATCTAAAGAGCCTCGGCACGTCGGAAATCGAGATCAGCCTAGTCATATCTCTTTCAAGCGTCGCCGGGACGGCGCTCATGTTACCGTCAGGCTACATAATAGACAGAGTGGGGGAGAAGAAGATGCTTCTGTTAGGGATATTACTTTGGGCCGTGTCCACCCTCTTCATAGCCTTGGCGAAGAACTGGAGGACCGTTGCCTTTCTATACGTCTTCCACGGGATAGCAGACGCTTTCGTCGGACCGGCGAGGATGACCCTCATATCGTCGACCTCGACGCCAGCGACCGAGGCCACCGTCTTCAGCCTCATGAGCCTGGACTGGTCCATAGGCGGAACCGTGGCGCCGCCAGTAAGCGGGTACCTGGCGGAGAACATGGGTTGGCAGGTGCCTCTGCTGGCCGCCTCAGCCGCCTTCTTCTTAAGCCTCATCCCGGCTCTGAAGCTAGATGAAAGACCCCCAAGAAAGACCAACCAACAGAAGCCTGACACTCCCCGCACCGGAATCGTTGAGACCCGGCTACTAGCAGCCTTCCTGTATTTCATGTTCGGGTTTTTGAAGAACTCGGCTCAGTCCATGGTCGGCACCATGTTGCCCCTCTTCCTGAACAACCAGCTTAGCCTCTCCGCCACCGTCATAGGCCTGTTCTTCACGGCGGCCAATATTATTGGGGTCTTCATACAGGTACCCGGGGGGCTGCTCGCGGATAGATACAGCAAGAGGAGGCTCATCATGCTGCTGTTGCTGCCCATCCCGTTTATCTACGGGCTGTGGGGGATCGTGGAAGGCTGGTACATGTATCTGCTGATATATGTGCTCTCTAGGGGGCTGCTGAGCATGATGGGCCCAGCAACCCTCGCCATAGTGTCAGAGGTCTTCCCTGATGAGCATAAGGGTTCAGCCTTCGGCTTAAATATGGCCGGCGTGCGACTGGGCTCAGCGGTAGGCCCGTTGATAGGTGGCTACCTCTACGGAGCGCTGGGCCCCGTGACCCCTTTCACCGGTGCAGGGATAATCCTACTTCTGAGCATTCCCTTCATCTACCTCCTGAAGTGAAAGGCCTTTTTCCTCGTAACGATTATGTCAGCGGATGGCTTGGTGAGAAATGAAACGTGTTCAGATTTTTACTTCAGTATAGCTCCACACTTCCAACAAACCATGAGGTTGTCCGGGATCTCGTAACCGCACTTTGGACAGCGAATGAAGCCCTCCTTAGGCGTCCCTGCCTCCGCCTCTACCGTCTCGATGGTCGCCTCGGCGCTCATGGAGTGAGAAACGGGGAAACGTTTTTCATACTTTATGGAGCATGGATCGGTTAATCTTTCGCTGTGGCTTCGGGTGCTCGCGTCTCCTTATCTCCAGTTCCATCCTATGCATATCGACCACGTTTCTTATTCTCTTCAACAACACGATGAAGTGCTCGGCGTCGTTGGCCTTCCCCACGTAGTCGTTAACGCCCGCCTTGAACGCCTCCCTCGCCACTTCCTCGTCCGAGTAATGGGTGTACAGTATCACCGGCACCTCCGAGTGCTCCCGCAGCCGCCTCGTGAACTCTATGCCGTCCATCCCCGGCATCCTGTAGTCGGAGAGAACACAGTCAGGCTCGGTTGCCTTCACACGCTCCACGGCCTCCGCAGGGGACGTCGAGGTCTCTATCTCTATGTCCCCGTCGTACGCCATCATGATCTCCCTCGTGAGTTCAAGGTAAAACGATTCATCGTCTAAATGAAATATCTTTACCAACTAGCCCCCCCCACTAGCTTAATCAGAGTATATATTATTTGATGAAAATAAAAAGAACCTCATGGAATGATTTGGAACTATCGTTCCATATCTGAGATAAAGAACGTAGATATAGAAAACTGTCTTAAATATGGTTAAAAGAAACAATGCAGAAAGAATGACTTTCCCTAGGGTTCAATCTGGTTAAAAGAAAATAGACTGTGAATTACGAAACATATCATAAGAGAGAATGAAGGAGTAAACCTTACGTAAAAAGTTGTGGAGTATCCATTCTCTATCTTTTGTGCTCGTCCAGCCATCTCCTGACCTCGGCGATGGAAGCCGACCTCTTCGTGTGCTCACAGTGAGACGCGTAATATACACCCCTCCTAGGGTCGAACCAGATGTCGAAGCCTCTGTATCGTTCAAATATCCTCGGGTACTTCACGCCTGACTTCCTCCCCTGTTCCGCCTCACCCGTTCGTAATTAATCCACGATGATGGAGATGTAAACCTATTCGTCGTATAGGTAATCCCAGTATCGGTCGAAGTCTATCGCGCTGGGCTTCACCTTCTTCGCCAAGATCCTGTAAACCACCTCACCCATCACCGTCAAATCTCTATCTTTGATGAGGCTTTTCTCCGCGAGCTTCGACGCGACATCATCCGGTATCTGCTCACCTTCAGCGAACCCGAGGAAGCCTTTCGCCGCCTCCCTGTTCTCTCTCACCCAAAAGAACAGATCCCTTATTGCTTTCACCCGCGTCTCAGCTTTTCTCCAGCTATGCTCGAACAATTCGAGGCACCATCCCCTGAACGTCTCCCCCTCAGAGGCGAAACCTTGATAGTCGTAGCCTCCGCCTACCAGCGGGAACGCCAGGAAGGCCTCCTTCTCGGACATGTGTAGTATGAAGCCGGAGCCTTCGGTGATCCTCTCCTGTACCTGCCCTCTGCCCCTGGCCTCGTTTCCAGGGGACGTGTACTCCGGCTTTGACCTGTACCACTCCCGTACTTGACTCGGCAGAACCATATCCGCGGTGTCCAGAGTCCTAAGCCTCACCCCCCTCCGCAGTGCCTCGCTTCTGTCGTGGAAGGTGCTCACCATGTACTGGTCCGAGGTCTCGTATAGCTGCTCCTCAGACTCCCTGATGATCTTACCTATCATGAACTGGGCCAGTGTAAGGCTGTCCACGACCGTGACATCTCCAAGCTCCCCTAACCTGCAAAGGAGCGTCCCCGGGACGCCCGACAGGGTGTGGGAGGTGAAGTATGCCTTGTTCTCTGTGATGAACCTCAGCGGAGGCTGCATCTGAAGCACGAGGCTACCGAACTCCGTCAAAACGTAGGAGCCGTCCACGTTCTTCTCGACTAGCCCGACGTCGACGAGCCTCGACAGGTGTCTGCTGCACTCCTGGTTGGAAAACCCTATCTTACCAGCAACCCCGGTAAGCTTCATGGGCTCCTTCTTAAGCAGATACAGTATCCTCAGCCTGTCCTCGTTAGAGAACTCGAAATAGAGGTCACATAAATTTTCCAAGGCGGTCATCAGCGGTTATGAGTTCGCATCAATGGTATTAAAAAATCATCATCTTTGTTTAGCAGTGCTTATTCCATGCATATGGGTTCTTTGTCGCGAGGAAATTGAAGGGAAAAACCCAGCACGGCTTCTCGATAGAGGTCGAGTCTCAGGACCACATCAAGAACCTAGCCCTGAACGGGAAAGGCAGGGGCGTCCTCGTGGAGGGCGTCCTAGGGGGATTAAAGAGCCTCGAGTTGGTCGATGACGCGGTCCTCGTCGTGGAGGGTGAACACGGGACCCTACGGTTAGACCTCACATCTAAAGAGATGAGGGAAATTATCAGGAAAAAGGAGGTGAAAAAAAGAGATGATTAACGAAGGAGTTGAACCGAAAGGCCTCGGGGTAGGCGGGTTCCTCATAGGAGCCGGGGTGGGATGGATCGTATTCACCAGGCACATGGTGTCTTGGAATGTGTTCCCGTGGATACTCGTCTTCGCGGGAGCCGCGATGATAGGCTCCACCATGCTTTCCAGGAGCAGCCCAGTGCCTCACGTCGACAAACTTTTGAGGAGCCTGATGGTTGGGCTCATCCTGTCCCTGGCTGTGACGAACGGCTTCAACCTGGTGGTTGGAATAGCTTCGTCAGCTTCCCCCATGGGTAGCTATCTGGCCGACGAGACGAAGACTTTCACCGGCGAAGTCGACGACGAGATCATAGGAGTGGTGGTGGAGAGCTTCAACGGACCCATAGAGGTACAGACGTGGAGCGGAGACGGGTACAAGGTGGAGGCATACGTCAAGGCAAAGGGAGCGAACACCGGTGACGCGGAGGAGAACCTGCGGACGCTGACGCTCAAGCTTGAGGATCAGACCATCCTCGGAGAGCAGAAGCTGAAGCTGACACACAACGTCCCCGCTACGAGGACGAGCCTATACAGTATCCAGATCAAGGTATTCCTGCCGAGAGACGTGGAGGTGGACACAGACCTCAGAACAAGCAACGGGGCGATAACATTGAAAGACCTCAGAGGCGGCCGCCTGGAGTTGAGGACATCCAACGGGCCGCTGGTCTTCAGCGACGTGAAAGCCGACTACGTCGACGGCGTGTCCAGCAACGGCCCCGTATCGGGGGACGTCGACGCCCCCCAGATAGCAGTCTACACAAGCAACGGCCCGGTCAACCTAAGGTTACCGTGCAGCCGGTCCGGCGGGGTGAGAATATCCACGAGCAACGCCGGGATAACGCTGGAAGTACCCGGCTCGACCACTATGGGCTACGCGGTGAACCTTTCCACAAGCAACGGAGGGATCAACGTTGGGCTCCCGGACATGGATTACAGCTCAAATACGAAGACGGTCAAGATAGCCGAGACGGAGGACATGCACTCGAAGCAGGTGCAGGTGACCATCAGAGCCAGCACATCGAATGCCTGGATAAACCTAAGATAAACACGCACCCCTCCCCATTTTTTATTAAACTAGAAACAGATAAGACCCGAATCATAGGCTTGTTTCTTAAATACGCTCGTTAACTCACCGACGGCTACTCGGCCGACGCATCTGACCAATGCTGCGAGTATCCAAGGAGTCAGTCAACGCCTCTCCATGACGCCTGCCTGCATGTCCATGTCGCCAGCCTCGACTAGCCGCCGTAAGCGGCCTTGAACCCTCTCATCCCTGAACACCTCATACAGCCTAACGAGAAGGTCATCGCTTAAGGTGTTCAACGCGTATGAGCCCCGGTATGACCGGCATCCAAAGCCATCACCACAGCAAAGTGATCAGCTCTCCCAGAGCCGCCACCCCGACGCCGCGGAGGACCACGTACATCAGCCTCGGGTTCCTCGCTGCCTCTCTGATGACCCCCGCCTGCATGTCCATGTCGCCCCTCGACACGAGTTCCCCGAGCAAGCCCTCAAGGCCCGCTTCCTTGAGACCCGCTAGCAGCCTGTTGAGCCTCTCGTTGGGCATCTTGTTCAGCAGACGCCGCGCCTTGTACATGATCTTAAGCTCCGCCTCGTAGAGGCCCCTCCACCGCCTCTCGTACTCGGACAGCCTCCCCCAGCACGTGTCTCCGCAGCCGAGGGCTTCGGCGGCCGTCTCCCCCGCCAGTTTGGCGCAAAGCCCGCCAACGACGACGCCTCCGCCCGTGGTGGCCTTCACCTGGCCAGCGACGTCCCCAGACAGCAACAGCCCGCTGTACGCGGTCCTGTCCACTGGCGGCCCCGTGCAGATCTGGCCCGACGTGACCCGCTGTGGCTCCGCGTCAAATCTCTTCCTCACGAAGCCCTTCAGGCGATCGTAGCCATCTACCCCGACTGTGCCCAGCCCGCACCTTACCTTGCCCTCGTCGATGGGTATTACCCAAGCGTAGAAGCCTTCGGCGAACTCCTTACCAAGCCAAACCTCTACGAGCTCCGGGTCTACGTCCACGCCATCGACCTCAGCGTTGTATCCCGTCAGGATGCCCGTCTGCCCAGTCTCTATCCCGCTGCGGCTGAGCAGCCTGCCGCCGGCGCCCTCTGCGTCCACCACGACCCATGACTCGTGCACGTCTTCGCCCACTGTGACGCCCATGCAGGTGCCTTCGATGAACTTCAGGCCGTCAACCCTTGTGGAGAGCTCTAGCTCCACACCCGCGTCAACCGCCTCAACCGCCAGGTGTCTGTCGAACCTAGCCCTATCGACGACGTAAGCCTTGGGCTTCCGGTCCCTAATCTCGATGAAATCCCCGTCCGGCGCGTATACCCGTCCACCGTAGACCCTGTTCTGCACGAAATCGTCGGATGGTTCGACCCCCAGCTCTTCGAGGCCTGTGATGCTCAGCACACCGGCGCAGTGGTTGGGCTCCCCTATGACCGGGTGCTCCTCGTAGACCTTCGCGGCGTACCCTTTCTCGGATATGGCGGTGGCGGCAAGGATGCCCGCAGGGCCTGCGCCCACAACGGCTGCCTCGGGCTTCAAAGACCCCGCCTAGCCGCGCTTTATGGTCTCGTAGAACTCTACTTCGTTTAGCCCCTCGAAGTAGCGGAGGATGTCCAGGGCTACGCCCCTCTTGGCGATCTGTATGTTCTCGCCGAAGAAAACCTCGTCGGGGATGCCGATCCTCACCTTCTTCTTGGTCTTCCTGAGCTTGAACTCCCCCGGGTCGATGCCCAGGAACCTTCTGCCGATGAGGGCCTCCATCTTCTTCTTGTCGTCTGTGATGTTCTCTGTGACCTTGAGCGTATAGACGACCTTCCTGCCCGCAAGGGGATGGTTGTAATCCACCTGCACCCTGCCCGCGCCGACGCTCCTAACGATGGCTCGCCTGCCGTCTATCTCCAGCTCGCCTCCGACGACGGGGTTGACGCCCTTGCTGCGCAGCACCCTGTACGGGATCGTCTGCACGTTCTCTGGGTCCCGCTCGCCGAAAGCCTCCGCCGCCGGGATCTCTATCTCGATCTCCTCGTCGAATGGCACGCCGGGGAGCCGCTTGTCGAGCCCCCTTAGAACGTAGCCTTCGCCCACGATGACCAGTCTGGGGCCGTAGGCTCTGCCCTCCTCGTATATGCCTTCCTCGCGGGCTAGCTCCTCGTCAGTGGTCTCTATGATCTCGCCTGTCTCCGCGCGGCCCGTCATCTCCACCATTATGAAGTCGCCGTTGTTCACGGCGTCCTCGTAGCGGACCTCCTCTTCCTCGGGGGCCTCTTCTGGAGCCTCCTCCTCAGCTTCCTCTTGGGGCTCCTCGGACTCCTTCTCTTCCTCTTCGAGGGCGTCGGACTTCTCTTCTTCACTCATCTTTATTTCACTGTTGAACGCGATTAAACCAAGTTTCCTTGGATTCTACGGTCTTAACGAGGCAAGGGATTTAAAGTCTTTCTCCTAAGACACAGGAAAACCGCGATCCAGCTAGGTTTTCATCAAATTTCACCAGGCCACCAAAACAGCCTTCTTGGAGTCCTCTCTAAACTTGGACTTGTCGAGATCGCCATAGACCCGACGGTTTTCCCACCCCGCCGACCCAGCCAGCTCCATGAGCTCCCTACCTGTGTAGAGCCTGTTGTCGAAACGGATGGAGCCTACGTACTCAAGATCCTGCCCACGCGGCCTGTACATCCTCCACACGGCTTGAAGCCTCGATGTCTCATCGTCGAAGAACGATTCCTCGAGCCTCACTGTCTCACCCATTGTAGAGTATCTTCTCCCGGTGAACCTCTCCGCGTAGCCCCTGTTCATCATCTCGACGACCAGGAGCCCTCTTTCAACCAGCTCCTTCACTTGGGATAACACTTCTACATCGGTCTCGGCGTCATAGTAGCCGAGGGACGTGTACATGCTGATGGCGGCGTCGAACATGTAGCCGCCCAGCGAATCCCTCAGCCTCCGGATGTCGCCGGCGATGAACCTGCATCTCTCGGACACTCCCTCTGCGGCGGCCAGCCCCCGCGCCCTCGCGACGTACTCCGGCGAGATGTCCACGCCCACACAGCTGTACCCGTATCTGGCCAAAGCTATGGAGTGCCTCCCCACGCCACACGCCAAGTCCAGAACCAGTCCGTCCCCGGGAACCCCGTGCTCGCGGAAGATGTCTCCCAGGCGCCCCGCCTCCTCCTCGGCCTTCTCCAGCCGACCCAGAAGATCGGGCAAGAACAGCAACGGGTTCTCTATGAAGGTCTCCTCGGTCCAGTGCTTATCTGGCGCCATAACCAAGTCAAGGAGCGAGCCGGGGCTTAATGAGGTTGGTGGGCCTGGAGGGATTTGAACCCACGCCCACCTGGTTATGAGCCAGGTGCTCTAGGCCAAGCTGAGCTACAGGCCCAACCCTCTGAGATAACTGAGAACCAAGATATAAAAACATCTCCGCGCCGGCAACAAATATAAACAGCCTAAAGGCTAACAATGGTGCGCGCTCCTGTGGTGTAGACCGGCCAAGCATTCCGGCCTTTCGAGCCGGAGAACCCGGGTTCAAATCCCGGCGGGAGCACCAACATCAAACCCTTATTAAATGCTTCCACAACACAGAGGTGAATCGTCTTGACGGTCGTAGACATAGCCAAGGAGCTAATCAGGTTCGCCACCAGCGGGCCGCCAACAAAGGAACTTCCGTGCGCTGTTTGGATCAAGTACTTCCTTGAGGGTATCGGTTTCGAGACCGAGCTGCAGGTGGTCGATGAGGGCCGCGCCAACGTCATAGGCAAGATGGGCGTGGGCAGGGGGCCGGGCCTCGTCCTCTCGGGCCACATGGACGTCGTCCTCGCCGGGGACCCGGGTCTCTGGAAGGTGACAGCTCCCTTCGAGCCCATTGTGAGAGACGGCAGGCTATACGGACGCGGCGCCTGCGATATGAAGGGTCCGGACGCCTGCATACTCCAGGTCGTGAAGGAGCTGGCCAAGGAAGACTACAGGAGGCAGCTCAGCGTCGTGTTCACCGCGGGAGAGGACACCGGCGGCTGGTACGTCAACAAGGTCATCGAGGAGGAGAAGATCACCCCCGAAGACGCCATGTACGGCGTCATCCCCGAGCCCAGCATGATGGAGATAATACCCGTCCACAAGGGTAGCGGCGGAGCCGAAGTACTCATACATGGTAAGGCGGCCCACAGCAGCAAGCCCCAACTCGGCGTCAACGCCAACCAGAAGGCGGCGGACTTCCTCGTAGCCCTCAGGGGGCTCCAGAACAAACTGGACGAGATCAAGCACCCCCTTCTGGGCCCTACTACCGTGGAGTGCACCATGATGACCGGTGGTTTCAAGGCCAACATAATCCCAGATCAGGCCAGGCTGACGCTTAACTTCAGACTAATACCAGAGCACAGGGACCCTGCGGTGTCGAGGAAATGGTTCGAGGACCTGATCGCCTCGTTATCACTGGGTGACCCGGAGTTCAAGGCCGAGCTGACCCGCCACAGGGCTAGCCCGCCACTAGACGTACCGCTGGACAACCCCATAGTGTTGATCCTCAGAGACATCCTGGGCACCCGGGTGGCAGGCGCACCTTACTATACGGAGGCTGTGAGCTACACGGGTTCGGGGATACCCACCGTTATATGCGGCCCTGGCAGCATAGACCAGGCCCATACACCCGACGAGTACATCACTTTGGAGCAGCTTGAACTCGGCGTATCGACCTTCAAGGAAGCCGTCAAACGAGTCTGCCTATAAACTTGTGACATTTTTCCACTCCAGATTGTGTGTTACGAGTGTAAACACGTGGGTTGAGGCACACATCCTAACATTATTCTCAAGGTGATAGAGTAACGAATAACGTTAGAAAAACAACGTATGACAACTTATATATATACTAAATATAGAAATAAAACAGGCGAATAAATTGAGTGACGTAAAGTTCGACTTAAAACCTGTTGAAAAAAAACCTTCAAGAAAGTATAGAAAAGGCAGCAAGTATGACCCTATAATCGACAGCTTCATGGAAAGTGAACACGATCTAGTGAAGGTAGAAGTGCCTGATAAAGACGCCAACTATCTGAGGACTCAGCTCAAGAAGAGAATCGACGCCCGTGATCTTCAGAGCGAAGTAGAAGTCTCAGTAGTGAACAATATCGCCTATCTGGAAAAGAAGTAAGTTTCTAAACTTTTTACTCCCTTTTTTCCATCTCTTACAACCAAAAGGTAGTATACTGAATACCTCATAAGGAGGGCACTCGGGGAGAACCGACCTTCGCTGAGACTATATTTCAACGGTGCTGCAACCCAGTCTAGATATTACCTCGTCTTCTTCGCCTGGTTCCAGCTTGAGGGTGTAAAGGCGTCTGGCTGTTCTTAGTTTGAGCTTTACGTCGTCTAGGTTCCGCTTGATCCTGCACTCTGTGGCCTTGCCTGACAGCTCCACGAACTCGTCCACGTCGTATATTTCGATGGGCAACGTTTTCTCTCCGTGTCCATGAAAGAAAGGGTGCTTGGTTTTAATGGTTTCGCTTAAGCCTCGGCGGTCTCGGGCTCCGCGAACCTTGCCACTAGATAGAGTTCAGCCGAAGAGGAGACACTGTTGAAGCACCACGGGTACATGGGGTGAAAGTGGATCGATTGTGGCGTCGTCTCCCCGTGTTGGTGATATGGAGTGAATGCTTGAGCGTAGCCGTAGTCGATATGAAGATTGTTAAAAAATTAGACGGTGAACTCCTCTTCTTGGTTCGGGGCGACGCCGTTGAGGTCCAACTCGTCCCGGACCCACTCGGCCAGGAAGTCGCAGCTCTCCTCCTCGCCGTGGATGACATAGACGTCTGGCTTGCCCTTGAGGCCCCTGAGGAACTGCTGCAGCGGCGTCCTGCCGCTGTGGCTGCTGAAGTCGTAGTGCTTAACCTTGGCGTTGACCCTGGTCTCGTGGTCCTTTATGGGGAACATACCCGTCTCCAGTAGCTTGGCGCCGTTCGTCCCGGGCACCTGGAAGCTGACTATGAAGATGGAGTTGTTGGGGTTCAGCGCCAGCTTCTCCATGTAGAACATCACTGTGCCTCCTTGGAGCATCCCTGAGGGCGCCACTACCACGTCCACCTTCTTGACGGCCTGCCTCCTGTCCCTCCAGCCTCTGATCATGTGGACCTTGGAGACGGCGTTGGAGTATGTCTTCGGGGTCTTCACGGACTCGGGGATATCGAGCATCACCTGGTTTACGGCCCTGGCCATGCCGTCTAGCAGCATGTAGCCGTCGAACTTGTGTGCGTAGAGGACGCTTAACATCTCGTGGCTGCGTCCCACGGCGAAAGCCGGAACAAGGACCTTGCCGCCGTCGTTCACAGTCGTTTTTATATCCTTCACGAAGTCTTTCTCGAGCTGCTTCCTCTCGGGGTGCTCGTGCATAGCGTATGTTGACTCGATCACCACGGCGTCGTACTTCTTTCTTGGCACCTTGGCGCCTCGGCAGATCCTCGTCTCTATGGTGTTGAAATCGCTGGTGTAGAGTATCTTCTTGCCGCCGACCTCGATGTCCACCATAGCGCTCCCGGGGATGTGCCCCGCGTCGAGGAGCCTGAACTCCGTGTCCTTGACTTTCACCTTCTGGCCGTATACTATGTCTTTCCTGTACTTCTGCATGTTCTCGAGCTCAAGGTACTCGAAGGGCAGATAGTAGCTGTTGAGCTTGATCATGTCCTTTATGAGTATCTTCATGAGCTCACTCGTGGTGCGAGTCGCGAAGTAAGGCTTCTTCTCCGATAAGTAGAATAGGGGGACGCCGCCGCTGTGGTCGAGATGGGCGTGCCCCACCACGATGGCGTCAACGTCCCTGGCCCTTATGTGGCCCGGGAACTCCGGTGGGGTGCCGGGTTTGACACCGTACTCCAGCAGCAGTTTCGTCTGATCTGATACTACTTGGACGGCGTTGCCTCCCACCTGGTGGGTGCCGCCCATGAAACTAAGTTTAACCATTCTCTATATTACCTAGCCTAGTCGAAAGGCCCGCGTATCTGCACATGCGGGCCGTTTCAGTCCTTTCCCCGACAACCAGCAGACGCTGAGCCACCTAGGGGGACACAACATATCCTTACTGCCTATTCTTATAGGTTACTTTTTCCTAGACTTAACATCGGGCCTAGTTCCCTTGGTCGTCTACTGGAGGCTGCAACAGCTTCAGGACACGTTCCCCTGTCTCTGTCTCCCACAAGGTCTCGGGTCTCAAAACAAGGAGCGATGCGGCTGTCTCCCTCAGCGCCTCCTCTAAGAGATCGTCTAGAGGGTCGTTTCCCCTCACGAGCACCACGTTCTGGTGGTGGACGGCTTCGACGTACCCCACGATCTTCTCCACGGTGAAGGTCCTAGTCTCGTGGTCAAGGGGCTCAGCTATCTCGTACTGGCTCAGAGGGTAGGTTTCAGCTAGGCTCGCTGGCACAGCGCCATAGGGAGCGGCGAAGAAGCATACATGCATCTCCTTCAGCCTCGGCTGCAACCCCTCTCTGAGTCGCAGGTAACCGGGGTACGTGTTGAACGGCTTCTCGGGGGGAGCCGGTAGCAGCAGCAACGTCGGCTTTCCCTCAGGTCTGCCGTAGTTCTCGATGAGCCGTCTCGTGTAACGGGTGACCTCAGGCTTAGCTAGGCTGTGGTAGTCGTTGTAGAAGACGCCGCGGCCCTTGAAGCCGTGGCTCCCCCTCTCTAGGTGTTTCTTGTAGGCTGTAAGCCGTTTGAGGGCGGCGGTCATCTGGGGGTGCCCTCTGGCCCTCGTCTCCACGAGGTCCCAGAGGCGGCCCTCCACCATCGCCTGTTTTACGGTGTCTATCTCAGTCACCGTGGCATACAGGTTGTGCTCGGCGAGGAGCCTCTGCCTCTCTCCCCTGGGCATGGCCTTGAGGTCTTCGGCGGTATGATTCCTGCATATGGGGCAGCTGCATGGCAGGTATTGGAGGTCCCGTAGCTGTGTTGTTCCCCTGCTGGTCATGTACCTGTCGTCCTTCGCGTACAGGGCGTAGGCGGCGCTGTCGAAGAGGTCATAGCCCATGGCGACGCTCATGGCGAAGACCATGGGGTGGCCCGCGCCGAAGAGGTGGAGTGGCCTATTTGGTGGGAGGTTAAGCTTGGCGGTCATGGCCATGTCCACGAGCACGGGGTACATGTATCTCTCCATGACCTCGGTGGGGCTGCCTAGGGCGTGCACGTCGTAGGGCAGCTCCCCGACGAGCCTGGCCGAGCGCGCCACGAGGTCCAGGTGCCGTCCCCCCTGTACGGGGCCCACCCATAGCGCCTCCGAGCCCTCTATCTGAGGGATCGCCGCCTCGGCCCTCCGCAGCGTCTCCTCCACCGTGTACTCCACATCGCTTCTCGGCACGTCCCAACCCGTGGGTATGTCGAGGATGACCGCGATGTCGGAGCCTATCTGTTTCTGGAACTCTATTATCTCGGCCTGGGTCACCTCGACGCCGCCGTAGACGAGTATCTGGTAGGCGCCGCTGTCGGTCATGACTACGCCGTCGTAGTCCAGCAGCCCATGTACTTCTAGGCCGGGAGCGTCGTCGAAGTGTCTTTTGATGATGTAGCTGTTGGTTATGACGATGTCGAAGCCGAACTCGTTTCTCATCTGCCTTGGTGGCAGTGTCTGGAGCAGGGGGTTGACGACGGGCATGAAGGCGGGGGTCTCCACCTCCCCGCTTTTGGTGCGCAGCCTCCCGATGCGGCCTAGGAGGTCCCTGTCCCGGAGCTCGAACGACATGTGGACTCTATTCTGGTGTGTCGGCTTTAACTCTTGAGATCGCAATAAATTGGGGTTAGGTGGTCTCCGCCACGAAGCGGTTGTAGATGTCTTGGACCCTGTCTGCCGCCGGCCCCGTGCCTTCGATGACGCCGGACTCGTTGAGCCTTATCTTGTTCATGACCACGAGGACGCCTGCCTCCGGGAAGAACTGGACCATGTTGGGGAAGACGCGCTCAAGCCTCTCCTTCAACCCCTCTAGGTTGAACGGCCTCTCAGTTGCCATCACCTTGGCCACGGTGTTACCCGTCAGGAACAGCCTGTGGTAGAGCGTTCCTTGTGTTCCCTTGACGTCCCCCATGGCGACGCTCATGCTCTGGCTGTCGAAGCCCAGGAGGACGCCCTCATACGTCTTTCCAGAGGTATCCTCCACGAATACCGGCTTGCCTACGAGCTGCCCCAGCTCCTCGAAGAATTTTCTACCTGTTATTGCCGCCATACTGGTTGCCTCTTACCCTACAGTATCCCATACTCTAATATAAAAACCAGAAACTTTTACCCGCGCCAGAGGTCGGATTTCGGAGGCTTAGCCGCGTTTTTAGGGCTTGAACCGCTTGAACCTTACCTCTGGGCGCGTCTCCGCATCTTTCTCCTTGAGCCGTTGAATGATCCTGACGGCGTCCCTGCTGTCCTCCGCCTTCGCCAGCACCCTCAGGCTGAACAGCTCCGCCTTGGAGCCGCAGTGGGGGCAGGTCCGGGTCTTGTTCGCCGTGTTGGCCATCATGTGCTTCCCGCAGCTAGGGCATCTCGCTATAAGGTACACTTCTCTTTATCAGCTCCATGGTTCGGGGGTGGCTCAGCCAGTCTATTGGTCCGTCGCACGTCGCCTTACCTTGAAGGCTTCGCAGCATCTTATCCAAGCACTCCTCTGGAGTGGACCTCGTTGTATCTATCTCGCACACCTTCTTATGCGTCTCCACGGCCTCGGCGGCGCAGACCCCCATTATCTCGGCCTCCACGTTCTCCCATACCTTCGCCTCACGGTAGCCGCGTCCGTGCAGCACGTCTGCAAGCGCCCAAGGTGCCTTCCTCAGCACGAACACCATCACCGTCATCTCCGGTGGCGCAACCTCGTGCGCATAGTGGCCGCTCAGGACGACAGCCCAGTCCGTGGCCTTGAGCTCCGCGCCTATCTTCATCCTCAGGGCCTCAAGGTCTATTACCCCGGTGTCCATCTCCATGTCCTTGGACATGACTAGGCCGAGGCTCTCGGAGTAGGCCGAGAGCTCGATGTGTCTGGCGTCGATCTCTTCTGCCAACAACCGGGACAGGGTGGTCTTGCCCGTACCCGGTGTGCCGGTTACAACTATGGCTCCGTTTATGGTTAGCCTTCCTCTTCGTCTTTGTCCTCGGGTTTGAGTTTGATCATGTCGCCGAGGGTGCGGGGCCCCATGGGGCGGGTGAGGACGGTCCCCGTGCCCACCTCGGCCTCCTCGATGAGGGTGACTCCCAGCTCCCTCTCCACCTTCCTGATGAGCGCCATCGTGGGGTTCAGCTGCTCCTTCTCAAGTTTCTTGATGACGGACTCCTTCTCGCTGAGCTTCTTCGCGAAGTCCTCTACGGTCAGCCCCTTCCTCTGCCTAGTCCTCCGTATGAGTGATCCGTAGTTCTCTACCAGCTCCGTGGCCTCGGCGATCTCGATGTCGCTCCTGCGCCTCGGCCGGGTGCGCGCCGCCGACCGTCTTCTCCTAGGCTGGGCCCTAGGCGCTCTGGGGTCCCACTCCTTGTCGCTGAACTTGGCGCATATCCCGCAGACCGTCATCCTACCACCCTCAATGATCCGGTAGTAGGGCTGCCCACGTATCTCCTGTCCACATACCTCGCAGCGCAAATCGAAACCTCATAGCATCATGTGTGAATCGTCTTATAAATCCTCAGCGAGTGTAGTTCAGCGATGAACAGAGACTTGGCCCGCCTGAGGGCCGTGGCGGACTACCAATTCGGGAGGGGCGCGGGTGCGGCGCTGTTCCCCGACGACACCCGGGTGGAGTACTCAAGGAACACGGGTAAGCCGCGCCACCTCTACGCCGACGGGGAGCTGGTGGCCAACTACAGGCCCAACGACGCGTTGTACACGGTCACCATCGCCGGGGCCCGGAGGCTCGCCGCTATTGAAGGCTTCAGGTATACCGTCAGGGTGCGGGACGACGTTATCGAGTACGTGGAGCAGGGCAGGAACGTCTTCGCTAAACACGTGGTGGACGCCGGGGAGGCTATCCGTCCAGGGGACGAGGTTGTGGTGATCGACGGTAGCGGCGAGGTCGTAGCCGTCGGCAAGTCCAAGATGAACCGCGGGGACATGCTGTCTTTTAAGACCGGTGCAGCTGTGCGTGTAAGAAGGGGAAGAAAAAAGGATAGATAAAGGCTAGTACTTGTCGTAGAGCTTGACCTTTCTCCGGCGGTTGCCCTTGCTGAAGTGGGCGATACGCACCGCCGTGTCGTTGGCCTTCTCTATCTCTCGGGCCTCGTCGGCGAGCTTAGCCGCCTGCCGCAGCGCCTCGTGGGCCGCCGTGAGCACGGGGATAGCCTCCTCACGGTCCTGGAGCTTGAAGACGCCCTCGGTGGAGAGGCTGGCTACGCCCCGGGCTATCTCGTACGCCGCCATGGCCTTGCCCTGGGCGTAGGGGTTCTGTATCTCGCTGGCCGCCAGCGCATTAGACTTGGTTATGACTAGCCGAGGCAGCTCGGGCTTCTTGCCCTCCTTTATCTCGTCGATGACCCTGTCCAGCTCTGACTGGATGAGCCTTAAGGCGCCTGTGACGGCTAGGACCTTGAGTACATCGCCGTTGAAGCTCGCCATCTCCACCGGGTCGAGGAAGGCGCTCTTGGCGCTGATCATGGGGTCTCCGTAGATGACGAAGTACCCCATACCCTCAGGCAGATCCTTCAGAGCCTTCCTTGAAGGCGCGTCCGAGACCACTATTACGGGTTTACCGGTCTCGGCGAGGATGTTCCTCGCGGCCGTGGGGCCCTTGAGGGCCGCGTTGGGGGATATCACGACGTATAGCTCGCTATCGATCCCTGCGGCGATCCGTGCCACCTCCTCGGCATCCTCCTCGTCCATGCTGACGGCGCAGGAGACCACCCTCATCTTGATGTCCTTCCTTGCGCTTCTCTCGTCGAGGAGGGCCTCGATGATTATCGTTGTTCCGATGTATCCTATCTTCACGAAGGTTACTGTTACCATTCTCGTTCACCTGTTGGTTGTCTATTTTTCCTGCTGATACTAAGATAAGCTTTGGGTGAAGAAACGCGGCGGGCAGGTAAAGATTCTATATATTGGTCGTCTACTCTCTGGTGGTGGCTGTTTTGAGTAAGATCCAGAGAGAGAAGCAGACTGCGTTGGGCTACGTAGACGATAACAGGCAGAGGCTCTCGGACTTCCACATGGAGATTTGGCGCCTCGCCGAGCCGGCTTTCAGGGAGTACAAGTCCGCCGCGGCCTACGTAAAGCTGCTGAGGGACGAAGGCTGGACGGTGGAGGAAGGTAGCGGAGAGATGCCCACGGCGTTCTGCGCCGTCTGGGGCGAGGGTAAGCCGGTTATCGGCGGCTTCGCCGAGTACGACGCGGTCCCCGGTATGAGCCAGGCCCCGGTGCCTTACCAAAAACCGAGAGATGAGAAGCTTCACCCCTACGCGGCGGGGCACACCGACCCCCACTCCGGGCTGGGCACGGGCGCCCTCTTCGGTTTCCTCGCCGCCAAGCACGCCATGGAGAGGCACAACCTGAAGGGCACCTTAAAGCTGTTCGGGGAGCCCGCTGAGAAGGTGTGCGGCTCCAAGCCTGTGCACGCGGCCAAAGGCTACTTCGATGATTTCGACGCGTCGATCCCCTACCACCCGGCCGGCTATAACACGGTCCGGTACGAGATCAACGCCGCGAGCTACTGGAACACCCTGTACACGTTTGAGACCCTTCACCCCGAGAACTGGTTCAGGCCCAAGGATGTGCCGTTCAACATACTGGGGCACGCCGGCGGCAGGATACCGGCGGCGCTGGACGCCGTGTGCCTCATGTACACCGCTACCAAGTACGTCGAGGACGCCATGCTGCCTTACACGGCGTACTGGACGCTGAACGAGTACATAATGGTGGGCGGCCAGGCGACGAGCGACAACCTCCCTCCCAAGATCGCGCAGATACAGTACGCCCACAGGGCGCCGCTGCTGGAGATGCAGGAACAGATATGCAACGTCTTGGACAACACCGCCAAGGGCGTGGCCCAGATCACGGGCACCCGGGTGACCAAACGCATCATAGCCCGGACAAGGGTAGGGCTCAGTAACAAGAAGCTGTCAGAGATACTGTACAGGAACCTGCAGACAGTGGGGCCGCCCGAGTTCAGCGAGGAGGCCCGGGCGTTCACCCGCAAGATCCAGGAGAACCTGGGCTTCGAGCCCATGGAGGAGCCTTTGACGGAGGCGTGTCAGGCCATCGCGCCCATAGACTACATCGACAAGGACATCAGGTACAAGTTCCCGGCGTGGGTCACCACCCAGGGCTCAGACGACTACGTGGACTACCAGTGGACCGCGCCTTCGACCAGGCTGAACACCGCAAACGCGGTGCTACGGAACCCGGACCCTGACAAGCCGTTGCCCCCCTGGACTAGGCTCGCCATGAACGGGTACTCCTCGTGCGTAGACCCAGGCATAGTGACCGCGGCGAAGACCATAGGCGCCACCATCGTAGACCTGCTTACCCACCCCGGTGAGCTGGCTCAGGCACGGGAGGAGTTCAACGAGAGGACCGGGGGAGGTGTCGGGGGCTCCAAGTGGGTCGCTCCGCTGCTCCCCAAGGACTTCTACCCACCCATAGATCTCCCATGGCCCGAGTACGTTACCACCCAGCGCGGCTTCGAGTGGTCGCTGACCAAGCCTGGTCCGGAGAAGGAGTACAAGGTGCTACACGAGGGCGTCTAGCCTCCCACTTTTTTACATATGGTTTTGGTCAAACCGGGTTAATTTATTAAAAGGCATCATCATCTATTCTAAGACTCATAATGGCAATTCCACCAGACATCAAGATTGCTCAGAACGCTGAGCTCAAACCAATAACAGAGATCGCCGCCAGTCTCGGGCTGACGGAGGACGACATCGAACTCTATGGTAAGTATAAGGCAAAGATCAAGCCCCACGTGCTGAAGGAGCGTAAGGACGAGCCGGACGGGAAGCTCATAATAGTGACGGCCGTGACGCCCACCAAGAGCGGCGAAGGCAAGACGACCATGAGCGTGGGCCTTGCTCAGGCCCTCGGATATATCGGCAAGAATAACATAGTGGTGCTGCGGCAGCCCAGCTTGGGCCCCGTCTTCGGCATCAAGGGCGGGGCGGCGGGAGGCGGCTACGCCCAGGTGCTGCCCATGGAGGACATCAACATCCACTTCACGGGCGACCTCCACGCCATCACCTGCGCCCACGACCTACTCACGAGCCTCATGGAGAACCACGTGTACAGGGGCAACGACCTCGGCATAGAACTAAAGTCGGTGATGTGGAAGCGGGTCCTGGACATCGAGAGCCGTTTCCTCAGGAACATCGTGGTGGGCCTCGGCGACAAGTACGGCGGAGTCCCCTACGAGACGGGTTTCGAGATCACCACGGCCAGCGAGATCGCAGCCATCCACGCCATAAGCAGCGACCTCATGGATTGCAAGCGGCGGATGGGCGAGATCACCGTTGCCTACAACGGTAAAGGCGAGGCCGTGAAGGCCAAGGAGATAGGCGGCGTAGGCGCAATGGCCATACTCATGAAGGAGGCCGTGAAGCCCAACCTGGTGCAGACGCTGGAGAACACGCCCGCCATAATACACGGCGGGCCCTTCGCCAACATCGCCCACGGCTGCCCCAGCCTCGCCGCCATCAAGACGGCCCTCAAGCTGGCGCCATACGTCATCGTGGAGCCCGGCTTCGGAGCCGACCTGGGCATGGAGAAGTTCTGCAACATAGCCGCCCGCGCCGGCGGCCTCAAGCCAGACCTCGTGGTCATAGTGGCAACCATCAAGGCGCTGAAGCGGCACGCAGGGAAGAAGTACAGGGAGCTTAAGGACCCAGACCCCGAGGCGGTGAAGGAGGGTCTGCCCATACTAGCCAACGAGGTGGACAACGCCCGCAGGCATGGCCTCCGCGTCGTCATATGCATGAACCACTTCCTCTCCGACACGGACGAGGAGATCAAGGTGGTCATGGATTGGGCGGAGAAGGAGGGCGTCCCGGCGGCGTTCACCGACACCGTGCTCAAGGGCGGCCCCGGCGGCGAGGAGCTCGCCAGGCTCGTCCTTAAGGAGGTTGAGAAGGGCAGCGAGTTCCACTACCTCTATCCCCTCGACATGCCCGTGGAGGAGAAGATCAGGACCATCGCCACAAGCATGTACAAGGTGGCTGACGTCGAGTTAACGTCGAGCGCGCGGAGCGACCTCAGGAAGATCGATAAGCTGGGCTTCGACAAGATGCCCATCTGCATGGCCAAGACTCCGCTGAGCCTCACCGACAACGAACATATACAGGGCATGCCGCCGGAGGGATACGTGCTGCCCATCGTCGGCTTAAAGCCCAGCACCGGCGTGGGCTTCATCGTGGCGTACTGCGGCGACATCAACACAATGCCCGCCCACCCCAGCAAGCCTGCCGCCAACGACATGGACATCGACGAGAACGGCGTCATAAAGGGGCTGAGCTGACATGCCCGTCGTGCTGGATGGAAGGGAGACCACCGACAAAGTCATGGAGGAGGTTGCCGCCGACGTCGAGGCGCTCAAGGCCAAGGGAGTGACCCCGGGCCTAGCCCTCGTACTCACCGGCGACGACAAGTACAGCGCCCGCTACGTGAACCTCAAGAAGAAGCGAGCCGAGAAGGTGGGCATCTACGCCGAACTCCACCACCTGGAGCAGACCACTGACGAGGAGCTCGTTGCCCTCATCCACAGGCTGAACGAGGACCCCAAGATCCACGGCGTCATGGTGCAGCTGCCCCTCGCCGAGGGGCTCAGCGAGCTCAAGGCCGTGGACGCCATTGCCCCCGAGAAGGACGTGGACGGGCAGAGCCCCAGCACGCTGGGCCGGGTGCTCATGGGCGAGGACTGCTTCCCGCCCGCGGGCGTCGAGGCCATCATGGAGCTGTTCAGGCGGTACGGCATCGACCCCAACAGGAAGCACTGGGTCGTCGTGGGCTCAAGCAACTTCCTGAGCAAGCCCCTGGCGGCGTACGTGATGAACCTGTCGTCCAACGTCACCCAGGTAGACGAGAACTGCCCCCACATAGCGAAACGCATCAAGGAAGCCGACGTCATCAGCACCGAGATCCAGAAGAAGCACTTCGTCAAGGCCGAGATGGTGAAGGACGGCGTCATCGTCATCGATAACGGTAACGTCTACGAGGGCAAGAAGGTGTACGGCGACGTGGACCCAGGGGTCTACGAGAAGGCGAGCGCCTACACGCCGGTCCCCGGTGGAACGGGCCCCATGCTCATCGCCATGCTCCTGAAGGCCACCGTGAAGGCGGCCTCGAACTAGATTTTTATAAGCACCCCCAACCCCCTTTCATTGAGTGAGGCTCTTGGCTAGAATAGACTCTCGACGCGCCCGACGCATGATGAAGCAAATGGGCATGAAGATGAACGAGCTGGGCGACGTGCATACCGTTATCCTCCAGGGGAAGGACCGTGAGATAGTGATAGAG
>CAZGZR010000020.1:25770-35104 GCA_964529745.1 uncultured Candidatus Bathyarchaeia archaeon | reverse complement strand
CATCCAGGGGGCTGACCATCGAGGCGCTTACATGGGCATGGCGTGAAGGGAGGCAACAGAGATGAAGGCAGTGATCACGGTAAACGGAAGAGAGAGAAACTTCGACGTCCCCCCCGACACGCTGCTGCTGAACCTCCTAAGGGAACGGCTCGACCTCACAGGCTCCAAATACGGCTGCGGAATAGGAGAATGCGGAGCATGCACGGTGCTCCTAGACGGCGAGCCCGTGCTAGGCTGTATGACCCTCGCCGTGGACTGCGACGGGAGAGACGTGGAGACCATCGAAGACCTCGGCGAAGACGGCCTTCACCCCATACAGGAGGCTTACCTGGAGGAGGGAGCCGTCCAGTGCGGCTTCTGCACCCCGGGCTTCATCATGGCCACCAAGGCCCTCCTGCGTGAGAACCCTGATCCATCCGAACCAGAGATCAGGGAGTACCTCAAGGGAAACGTGTGCAGGTGCACGGGGTACGTCAACATAGTGAAGGCGGTGCAGTCGGCGGCCGGGAAGATGAGATGAGGGTCTCCGCCGTCGTCCTGGCGGCGGGCAAGTCCAGCCGCATGGGGACCAACAAGCTCATGCTGAGCCTAGGCGGCAAGACGGTGCTGGAACACATCCTCGACAGGCTGGCGGGCTACCAGACCGTGGTGGTCACCGGGCACAACCCCGAGGAGGTAAAGAAGGTCGCCGGCCGATACGGTGTGAAGACCGTCCACAACCCAGACCACGAGAAAGGCATGACCACCAGCTTCCAGACGGGTCTAAGAGAGACAGACAGCGACGCCGCCTTCCTGGTGCTCGGCGACACCTTCGGCTTCAGCGGAACCCTCCTGAGACAGATGGAAGAGGAGATGAATGGCCATCCGGAAGCCCTCCTGGTCAGCCCGGTTTACGAGGGGAGGAGGGGCCACCCCGTTCTCGTTAGAAGCCCCCTTTTCAGGGAGTTTCTTGATCTAGGGACGGGTGAGACCATGAGGGATGTAGTGAATCGACATGAAGACGAGCACAGGTACGTCGAGGGTGATGTCTGGATCGTGACAGATCTGGACACGCCGGAAGACTACGAGGCTGTTAAGAGGTTCTGGGGGAACGGTTGCTAGCCGTTCTTCGCTTTTATTAGCTCGGCGACGATGCTCACCGCGATCTCCTCGGGGGTCTCGGCACCTATCTCGAGACCGATTGGGCCCTTGATGGCGTCGACTATCTCGGGGTCGTAGCCTTCCTCCTTGAGCTGTCTCTTATGCTCTCTCGCCTTGTTACCGCTGCCTAGGAGACCGATGAACGAAGGCTGTGCATCGACGGCGTGTCTCAGGCCGGCGAGCTCGAACTTGGTCTCGCCGTGGAGCATGGCCATGTAGTCGATGGGCCTGATCTTGATGCTTGCCAAAGACTCGGGGTATGCCTCGTTGACCAGCTCCACGCCGGGGAAGTTCGCCGCCGTGGCCGTGTCCGCGTCGTCAACGACAGTGACCCGGAAGCCACAGTCCCGGCTATACCTGGCCACGGCCTGCGCTATCAGCCCGGACCCCATTATGACTAGCCGGGGCTCCGGCTTCAAAATATCCATGAATACCTTCACCTCTCCACCACACTTACTGTCCACGGATACCATCCCCTCGCGGGCCGCAACGCCCAACGCGAAGTGGATGGTCCGGGGTTTCCCTTCGTCTATTGCCTCGAGGGCCTCGTCGATGAGCCTCCGCTCCAAGCCTCCTCCTCCTATGGTGCCGAGGACCTCGCCGCGGGAGGTCACCAGCATCTTGCTGCCAGGCTCCCGGGGGCCACTGCCCATCTTGTATACGAGGGTGCAGAGGACGGCGGATCGGCCCTCGTCCAGCTCCCCCTTGAGCCTGGACACGATCTCGGCGTCACTCAGGTGCTATACGCTCCGCTGCGTCGAGTATGGCCTCTATTATCTTGGTGTAGCCCGTGCACCTGCAGATGTTGCCCTCGATGCCCCTCTTCACCTCGTCCATGCTTGGGTCCGGGTTGTCTCGGAGTAGGGCGTAGGCGCTCATGAGCATCCCCGGGGTGCAGAACCCGCACTGGACGGCGCCGTTGTCTATGAAAGCCTCCCTGAGGTCTATCATCAGCGGGTTCTTCTCGAGGCCCTCGAGGGTGGTCACGAACCTCCCCTCCACCTGAGGCGCCAGGACGAGGCAGCTGGTCACTGGGGCCCCGTCCAGCAGGAGGGTGCAGGCGCCGCACTCGCCCTGTTCGCATCCTTTCTTGACGCTCTTGACGCCCAGCTCCAGCCTCAGCAGGTCTAGGAGGGTTACGTGGGGCTCCACCGTCACGGTGACGGGCTCGCCGTTGAGCTCGAATCTTACTTCCATCTCAGCTCACCCTCCCGACAGCCTCGTGCAGAGCCCTCTTGAGCAGCACGCCGCACATAGCCTTCCTGTACTCGGCCGTCCCCCGCAGGTCTGTGACGGGGGCGACGCTTCGCCTCGCGGCCTCAGCGGCCTCCGAGATGGTTTCATCGTCGAGGATGCTCCCGCTGAGGATCTCCTCCACGTCGGGGGCCCTTATGGGGGTCTCGGCCACCGAGCCGAAGGCGACCCTCGCCTCGCTGCAGACGCCGTCGTCCAATTCGACGTATGCCGCGGCGCTCACGACGGAGAGCGTGAAGGCCTTCCGGCGGGCGATCCTCTTGAAAGAGGAGGACGACACCTCGGGGGGGACGGGGAACCTAACCTCGGTGACGAGCTCGTTGGGCTCGAGGCAGTTGATCTTGGGGCCGACGAAAAGCTCGGGCAGAGGGATGATGGTGACCCCGCCGCTGGACGCTATCTTCACCTCGGCGTCGTACACTAGGAGGGGTGGCGCCGAGTCGGCGGCTGGAGACGCGTTGCAGAGGTTCCCCGCCACGGTGCCCCGATTCCTTATCTGGGGGCTGCCTATTCGTGAAACCGCGTCGACCACCGCCGGCGCCCTGCGCATATACTCGCTGGCGGCCACCTGACCGTGGGTAGCCGTGGCTCCTATGCAGATGAAGCCTTCCTGCTCCCTCACGTAGTTCAGCTCCACCACGTTGTTCAGGTCCACCAGGTGCGACGGCCTGCAGTCGGTCTCCCTGAGGAGGGGCACGAGGTCTGTTCCACCGATCACGGGCTTCGCGTTCTCCAGCGTTTCCATGAGCTGCACCGCCTCAGCGAGCGTCCTAGGGGCGTGGTACTGAAACTTGGGCAGAGGCCTCATGGCTCCGCCTCCGTCAGAGCCTTGTACAGGGTCCACGGCCGCACCGGTACCGTGTTGAACCCGCGCCCAGTGGGGTGGGGGAGGGCGTTGGTTATGGGGGGCACGACGCTTATTATCGCGGGCTCCCCCACCCCCTTGGCGCCGACGGCGCCGTGCCTGTATGGCTCCTCCACGATGATCCCGGGCTCTATCTGGGGGGTATCCACGCTGCAGGGTACGATATAGTCCTTGAAGCCGGGGTTCATCACCCGCCCGTCCTCCAGCTCCATGTTCTCCATTAGGGCGAAGCCCATGCCTTGGCTTATGGCGCCCTCGATCTGGCCCTCTATCATCAAGGGGTCGATGGCTTTGCCGCAGTCCATGGCGGGCCAGACGCGAAGGACTGTTGTCTCCCCCGTCTCTGTGTCCACCTCGACTTCCACCACTGTGGCTGCGAAGGTGTAGACGCTGTAGTTGACACCTAGCCCCGTCTCGGGGTCGAAGAACCGTTTCGGTGCCTTGTAGAAGCCGTAGGCGCCTGGGTCGTGGCCTCGGGTGTACATCTCCTCGGCGAGCTCGCCGACGGTGATGCCCGTCTCGGGGTCTTCTCTGTCGTAGGCTTTGCCGTCGGCTAACGTGATCCTCTCACCAGGTATATCTAATAATTCGGCGGCGCATGCCACCATGTTGTCTCTGAGCTTCAGGGAGGCCTTGGCGGCGGCCGTCCCCCCCAGCATGAGGCCGCGGCTTCCGTGGGTGGGCTTGGCGTTGAGGGTGCTGTCGGTGTCCGGGAGCTCGATGCGTATGTCTTCGGGTGGGATGCCCGTGATCTCGCTGACTATCTTGACGTGGCCGAAGGGGCTGCCTTGGCCTAGCTCTACTATGCCGGTTCTGTATGTTACGCTGCCGTCCTGGTTGAGTATGAGGCTGGCGGCGCTCCAGTCTGGGGTGCCGCGGCTGGTGCTGATGCCGTGGTAGGCGAGGCCGACGCCGTAGCCCTTTACCTTGCTTCCTTCCCGCGTGGGTGTTCTGTGGTTGACCCAGTCCGAGGCGTCCCGTACGGCGGTGAGGCACTGCTCCATGCCGACGCTGTGGTCGAGAACCTGGTCGCAGGTGGTTCGGCCTCCGACCCTGAGCACGTTCCTGAGCCTGAGCTCCACGGGGTCCATGCCAAGCTCGTGGGCCAGGCGGTCCATCTGGGTCTCAGCTGCGAAGTGGATGGCCACGTCGCCGAACCCCCTGAAGCTGCCGCCGTAGACCTTGTTGGTGTAGACGGCTCTGCCGTCCACGCTGCAGTTGTCTACCTCGTAGGGGCCGGCGGCGTGAGCGGTCTGCCTCCAGAGCCAGAACGGCGACCGGTTGGCGTAGGCGCCGCACTCCAAGGTGACGTCCACCTCGGCGGCGGTGACCTTGCCCTCCAAGGTGGCGCCGGACCTGTACCGTATCCTGGCGGGGAACCGTTTATTGCTATAGGAGACGGATTCCGTCCTGTCCCAGACGTGAGCTATGGGCTTCCCCAGCTTGGTGGCGGCGAAAGCCGCGTAGGAGGCCACCACGGGGCCCTGGTCGTCCTTGCCGCCGAAGGCGCCGCCGGTGAGGGCCTGTATTATTCTTACTTGGTTGAGGTCCCAGCCGAGGACGTGGGCCACCTTCTCCCTGACGAGGAACGGGCTCTGGCCGTTGCATATCACGGTCACCTTGCCGGACTCTGGGACGGCGTACGCGGCCTCCGTCTCCAGGTATACGTGCTCCTGGTAGGGGCTCCAGTAGGTCTCCTCTACCTCCACGTCGGCCTCAGCGAAGCCTTTCTCGATGTCTCCTTTCCTTATCCTCGTTGTGAGGGCTATGTTGCCGCCGTCGTGGATGTCGGCAGCATCCTCGCTGAGGGAGGCGTCTATGTCCAGCATCGCCGGCAGCTCCTCGTACTCGACGCTGATCTTCTCGAAGGCCTTCTCCAGCGCGTACTCGTCTCCGGCGCAGACCAATGCGATGGGGTCGCCTACGTAGTGCACCTTCTCGGTGTTGAGGAAAGGCTGGTCGGGGAGGGCGTAGCCTATCTGGTTGTTGCCCGTCACGTCGGCGCCTGTGTAGACCGCCTCGACGCCGGGGACTTCCAAGGCCTCGGCCGTGTCGATGCCTTTGATGAGGGCGTGAGGTACTGTGCTGCGGTAGACCTTGAGGAGGGTGGTACCTCTGGGCACGTAGTCGGCCGTGTACCTGGCCTTGCCCATAACCTTATCCAGCGCGTCGCTCCTGATGACGTTCCTGCCAACGACGAGGAAGTCCTCCCTGCTTAACACGTCTTTTAGTATGTTGTCGTACTCCAACCGTGACCCTCCCTATCTCTATGGCTGTGGTGGAACTCTGTTTTATGTTTTAATTAAACCAATCTCTGAGGGCGTCCCAGAAGTCTGGGCTGTCAGCCTCCGCCACGAGGACAGCCGCCTCCTCGGGAAGCATCTCGGCCACGGCCTCCACCTTGTCGGTTCGACAAAGGATCACCAGGCATCCGCCTCGTTTCAGCGTCTCAGCGACCTTGGCTACTCCTCTATGGATGCCCAAGCCCTGGAGCTCGATGTGGCCGTACTCGTCGGCTACCACCACGGTGTCTTCGTTCAGAGCCTCCGCGGCTTCCGTGAGGATGGCGTTGGCCCTCCGGAAGCCGGTTTCGCTGAACGAGTACTTCCACTCCCCCAGCCTCCGCCAGTCACCGCCCTCTGCTAGCGAGGTGAGCCTTACCAGCGGGAACCTTTCCCCGGAGGCGAGGTCCATGCCCGTGTAACCGGTCGTCTCCCCGCCCTCCATGACTCTTAATCCGACGAGCCCGAGGACCCTGTATCCACTCAGCCCGGCTATCTCGGCCAGCTCAAGGGCTCTCCGGGTCTTGCCGCAGCCTATGGGGCCGTGTATAATTAGGGCTCTGGGCTTCAATGCCTCATCCCAGTGTGTCTCTTAATTCGGTGTTGTTCGCCCAGAGGAAGGGTACTTGTAGGTCCTCGAGCATGTCGGTGCCGTGGACCCCCTTGTAGTGGCCGTCCGACGCCGGGTGTTGGCCATGGTCAGCCAAGACCATGATCGAGTAGCCTTTCACTCGCGTGGCGTCTAGAATGCCCCCGAGGTTTGCGTCGGCTCTCCCGGCGGCTTCTATGCTCTCGGGGCTGTGGGGGCCGTGGGCGTGGCCGGCGTCGTCTACGTCCAGTAGCTGCACCCACAGCAGGTTCACGTCATCGTCGATCATCCCGCGGGCGACCTCTGTGACCTCCGAGTCGAGGTTTGAGGCCGCCACCCCCGGTCTGTCTGCGTGGGGTGAGATGAGTATGCCGTTGCTGCTTTTGGCCCGCGCGGCCGTCGCTGACACCATGCCGGTCTCCCTCATGACATCGAAGATGGTCTCATGTCTCAGGGGCTGCTCCCTGTTGGTTATCCCATGCGTCTTGGGGTCTGCTCCGGTGAGCATGGTGGCGAAGTTCACGGGCGTTATGCTCGGCATGACGGACTTTATGATGGTATTGTGCAGGTCTCTGAGCTTGTTGAATATGGGGGTCCTCTCTTTGGCCTTCCTCCACGTGCTGACGCCGAAGGCGTCTATCACCACCACGGCCAGCCTCTCAGTGTGTTGTATGGACAGAGATACCTCGGGTAATGGGAAGCCCTCCGCAGAGGAAGGCAGTCTGACGCCTAGGGCCCTGCATACGGTGGGGGCCACCGAGGTCATGTCTTGCATATGGATCTAAACAAGGTTGACTTGCGAGGATATGAAGGCTTCCGGCGAGTCGCTTTTAACCATCTAGCATCCACCGATATATGATATGAGTATCCTCCCTTTCACTCGCAGCAAGATAGTGTGTACCATCGGGCCTGCCTCGGAGGAAGAGGAGACCCTGAGGGCGATGGTACGATCCGGGATGGACGTCGCCAGGATAAACATGAGCCACGGCACGGTAGACGAGAAGAGGCCCGTATTTGAGAGGCTACGCGAGATTGGTGAAACCAGCATAATGATCGACCTCCCAGGCCCCAAGATAAGAATCGGCGAGCTGGATAGGGCCTATGTATTGGAAGAGGGGGACGGGATACACTTCACGACCCAGCCTAAGATCGGTGACAGACTGGAGATGAGCGTCAGCTACGACAAGCTCCCCGCGGAGGTAAGGGTAGGGGGACACCTGTTCATAAACGACGGCATAATCGACCTCGAGGTCACGGGCATAGACAAGGACCTAAAGGGATTCGACGCCGTGGTCGTGTCAGGAGGGGATGTTTCCAGCAGGAAAGGGGTGAACGCTCCGGGGGCGTCGCTGAGCATGAGGCCGCCGACGGAGAAGGATCTCACGGGTATAAGTTTCGGCGTCGAGATGGACTGCGACTGGTTCGCCGCGAGCTTCATCAGGGACGCCTCGGACGTGGAAGCCATCAACAAGGCCATCATGAACGCCGGCGGAGACCAGCCCGTGATCAGTAAGATAGAGCACGGCGACGCGGTCAGGAACATCGGGGAGATAATCGAGGCCAGCGACGGCATCATGGTGGCCCGGGGCGACCTGGGCATCGAGATACCGCCATGGGACGTGCCGCTCCTCCAGAAGAAGATCATAGCCGCCTGCAACAGGCTCGGGAAGCCCGTCATTGTGGCCACCCAGATGCTGGAGTCCATGATGCACAACCCGAGGCCGACCAGGGCGGAGGCGAGCGACGTCGCCAACGCTCTGCTCGACGGCGCCGACGCCGTCATGCTCAGCGGCGAGACGGCGATAGGCAGGTACCCCGTCGAGACCGTGCGGGCCATGAACAACATAGGCTGCGTGGTGCAGGAGCAGATAACCCACAGGGAGCCCTCGAAGAAGGGGGATCTCCTGCCAAACGTAATAGGCTCCCTCGCCACCCAGGCCGTGGAGGCCGTGGAGGCCTCAGCCATCATAGTCGTCACTAGGAGCGGTTTCAGCGCCCTCATGGTGAGCACACACAGGCCCCGGACGAGGATCTTGGCTGTCTCGAGGGACCCCCGGGTTAGCCGGAGGATGCACCTCTACTGGGGGGTGGAGCCCCTGAAGGTCCAGTGGACAGACGACCGAGACGAGCTTATAATCCGCGCCGTCAAGAAGAGCATCGAGGAGGGTTACATCCACGAGAACGACGTCATCTCGCTGGTGTCAGGCTCAACCCTAATAGCGCCGGGCCTCACCACCACCCTCGAGATACTCAACGTCAGGGCCATACTATACCGAGCCGAGCGCCGAGACTAAGTTTTATCACCCCTCGGCGCCCATCTCAATACATGGGTTCATACGTTCTACCCGATGTCGAGGAGCCCGAGCCCCTCGCACCCAACGAGATCGTCTTGGTGGCGAGCGGCGACCTGAGGCTAAGTGCCAACAGGGAGTGCTGGCCCGCCCAGAGGGAGATGGAGGAGAAGGTTAGGGAGGTCTTCGAGGGGGAGGGGTACCACGTGATGCGGGGACACTCCTACGACCCTGAGCTGGGGCACGGTTTCATCTGGAACCAGCGGATGGGAATGGATGTGTTCAAGGACATCCCTCGGAACACGCGTGTAATCGTCGCCGAGGCGGTGTGGCAGTACAGCCACCACATGCTGGCTGGGCTTCGCGACCACCGGGGACCGATACTGACGCTGGCCAACTGGAGCGGTCAGTGGCCGGGCCTAGTGGGGATGCTGAACCTCAACGCCTGCCTGACCAAGATGGGGGTCGAGTACAGCACCATCTGGAGCGAGGGCTTCGACGACGAGTTCTTCCTCGACGGCGTCAGGCAGTGGCTGGGGGAGGGAAGGATCACCCACGACACGAGCCACGTACGGCCTCTTGACCTCGGGAATCTCCCCGACCCCGAGAAGGAGCTGGGTGAGGCTTTAGCTCGGCAGCTCAAGAACGGTAAAGCCGTCATGGGGATATTCGATGAAGGCTGTATGGGTATGTATAACGCCATCATCGAGGACGAGTTGCTCAACCCTCTCGGCGTCTACAAGGAGAGGCTCAGCCAGAGCGCCCTGGTGGCCAAGATGCGGACGGTCACCGACGAGGAGGCTCAGGCCGTGCGAGACTGGCTCGACGCGAAGGGCATGAGGTTCGTGACGGGCAAGGATGAGGCGACGGAGCTGACGGACAGGCAGATACTTGAACAGTGCAAGATGTATAT
>CAZGZR010000020.1:0-25760 GCA_964529745.1 uncultured Candidatus Bathyarchaeia archaeon | reverse complement strand
TATATCGCCGCCGTCAGGATAGCTGACGAGTTCGGCTGCGCCCTCATCGGCATCCAGTACCAGCAGGGCCTCAAGGACATGGCGCCGGCCAGCGACCTGGCGGAGGGGCTGCTCAACAACGTTGACAGGCCGCCGGTATACAGCGTGGAGACAGGCGAGGAGCTGTACTCGGGCGAGGCGTTGCCCCACTTCAACGAGGTGGACGAGGGCGCGGGGCTGGACGCGTTGATCACCAACAGGGTCTGGAAGGCCATGGGTTTCGACCCGGCTACCACGCTCCACGACGTCAGGTGGGGCGACTGGTACGGCGGCGAGTACGTCTGGGTGTTCCTCATAAGCGGCAGCGCTCCCCCGAGCCACTTCAAGGGCGGGTACAGTGGGGCCAGCAGCGAGCGGCAGCCACCCATGTACTTCCCCCTCGGCGGAGGAACCCTCAAGGGCGACAGCAAGCCCGGCGAGATAGTGTGGAGCAGGGTCTACGTGAAGCCTGACGGGCTCCACCTCGACATCGGCAGAGGCACCGTTGTGGATCTGCCGCCGGAGGAGACCCGGCGGAGATGGGAGGCAACCACGCCTCAGTGGCCCCTGATGAGTGCAGTCTTCCACGGCGTGACCCGGGACCAGTTCATGGCGCGGCACAAGGCGAACCACATACAGGTCGCCTACGCGCCGTCCGCGGCCGAGGCTGACAGGGCGTTGGCCGCTAAGGCAGCCATGTTCCACGAGCTGGGTGTAAAGGTCCATATCTGTGGAGACGTGAAAGTAGGTTAGGGATGACCAGGGTCATAGCCGTGGACCTGGGCGCCTCCCAGGGGCGGGTGATGGCCGTCTCCTACGAGGGAGATGGTTTCGGGCTGGAGGAGGTGTACAGGTTCCCCAACGAGCCCGTGAAACGGGGCAGGCATCTGTGCTGGAACGTGAAGCGGCTATGGCAGGAGGCCGTCAGGGGGGTGGAGTGGGCCAGGGAGGGCGCCTCCAGCGTGGGCATCGACACCTGGGGCGTGGACTACGGGCTCCTTGACAGGAAAGGAAACCTCCTGGGGGACCCCGTGCACTACAGGGACCCGCGGACTAGGGGGCTGATGGAGTGGGTGTTCAAGCGGATGCCCCGACGGGAGATATTTAAGAGGACCGGCGTCCAGTTCCTGGAGCTCAACACCCTTTACCAGCTCGCCAGCCTGGTCAAGGCGAGGAGCAGGCTTCTGAGGCGGGCGGACACGTATCTGGGTATCCCCGACCTCTTCAACTACTGGTTCACGGGTGAGCGGAGGGCGGAGTTCACCCACGCGACGACGACCCAGATTTTCAACCCGGTCGAGATGTGGTGGGACGAGGAGATCCTCGAGGCGGTGAAGATACCTGTGGGCATCTTCCCGGAGGTGGTGGAGCCGGGGACGCTCCTCGGCGAGAGCCTCGGGTTGAGGGTCTGCGCCCCCGCGTGCCACGACACGGGGAGCGCCGTGGCCGCCGTACCCACCAGGGTCGAGGACTTCCTGTACATCAGCAGCGGCACCTGGAGCCTCCTGGGCACCGAGGTGAAGGAGCCCGTGATAAGCGACGCCGTCTACAGGAACAACTTCACCAACGAAGGCGGCGCGGGGGGCACGTTCAGGCTACTGAGGAACCTGCCGGGTCTCTGGCTGGAGCAGGAGCTCCTGAGGGAGTGGCGGATGAAGGGCTCCGTGGTGGGCTACGACGAGCTCTATGAGGCGGCGGAGAAGGCGCCGCCGTTCAGGTCGCTCATAGACCCCAACGACCCCGTCTTCCAGGCCCCCGGCGAGATGACGCCCCGCATAGGCCGCTACTGCCTCGAATCGGGGCAGGAACCGCCCATGTCCATCGGCGAACACATCAGGTGCGTCTACGAGAGCCTCGCCTTGAACTACAGGCGCGCCTTCGGTCAGCTTGAGGAGATAACCGGCGGGAGGCCGCCCGTGGTCCACGTAATCGGCGGCGGCTCACGGAACAGGGTGCTGAACCAGATGACGGCGGACTCCACTGGCGCCCAGGTGGTCGCTGGCCCTGTGGAGGCGACGGCGCTAGGCAACGCCGTGGTGCAGCTGGTTTCCCTGGGCGAGATCGGGGGCGTCCCGGAGGCCAGGAGGACGCTGTCGAGGACCCTGGAGCTCCAGGTATACTCTCCTGGGGAGGCCGGTGCCTGGGACGAGGCTTATATGCGGTTCAACGACCTACTGGGGGAGGATGAGGGTTGATAGTTGGGCTCGTATCTGACACCCACGACAACATACACATGATAGACAGGGCCGTGGAGCGGCTGAACGAGGAGCGGGTGGGTCTCGTGCTCCACGCCGGCGACTACGTCTCGGCGTTCACGGCCAAGCACTTCGAGCCGCTGGACGCCCCCATGATAGGCGTCTACGGTAACAACTGCGCCGAACGTGACCCGTTAGCCAAGGTCTACGCCGAGGTAGGCGCGGAGATCAGGGGCTATTTCGCGGAGGTCGAGGCCGATGGTCTGCGGGTGGCGCTTCTCCACGGCCACAGGAAGGAGGACGTGGATAGGGCGTACGGCGGCGGCTACGACGTCATAGTGAGGGGGCACACCCACCGGGCGTCCATGGGCGAGGAGGATGGCGTCTTGGTGGTGAACCCGGGGGAAGTCTGCGGCTACGTCTCGGGCAGATGCACGTTGGCGTTCCTTGACGCCACGAGGAGGGCCGCGTGGCTCTGCGAGTTCTAGGCTTCGCCGCAGAACTTCTTTATGGCGTACCAGTGGACTTGGGCGGTCTCGTATACTGACTGCAGGTCTACCCACTCCTCTTTGGCGTGGGCGCCGTAGCCGTTGGGGCCGTGGGCGACGGCGGGTATGCCTTTGCTGTAGATTATCTGGGTGTCCATCCAGCCTGTGCCGCCGACGTACCGTGGGGTCTTGCCTAGTAGCTTCTGGGAGCCTTCACTGAGGACGCGGCATATCTCCTCGTCGGGTGATATCTCCATGGGGCCCCGGTAGAAGGTTATCGTGTAGTCGGCGTCGAACTTGGGGTCGGCCTCCGTGAGCGACTCGATGAGGGCCTTCGTCTCTGTTTCGACTGTGTCTCTATCTTCGCCGGGGATGAGCCGTCTCTCCAGCTGGAGCTTGCAGTTGGCTGGGTAGGTGCTGAGCTCGCTGCCTCCCTCTATGGTGCTGGCGTGGACGGAGCCGGGGCCGACGAGGGGGTGCTCTTTTTTCTCTAGCTGCCGGCCTAGCTCTTCGAGGCCGGTGAGGACGTGGCCCATCTTGGCGATGGCGTCTACGCCGACGCGGTGGAGGCTGCCGTGGGCGGCGACGCCGTGGGTCTCCACGGTTGTCCAGGCGAAGCCTTTGTGGGCTACCTGTATGTTGCCTGCGGTGAACTCGGCTACTATGGCTGCGTCTGTCGCGGTGTGTTTCATTAGTTGCTCTGTGCCGATGCTTGCGTATTCTTCGTCGCAGACGGCTGCCAGGATGACGTCTCCCTTGAGTTGGGTGCCTTCTTCGATTATGGTTTTGACGGCGGCCATGGTGGCTGCGAGGCCGCCTTTCATGTCGAAGCTGCCTCTGCCGTAGAGTCTGCCGTCTTCTATTGCGGGGTCGAAGGGGTCGATGGTCATGTAGTCGGTGCCGACGGTGTCGGTGTGGCCGTTGAGGAGGAGGGTCTTGCCGCCGCCTGTGCCGTGGAGGATGCCTACGACGTTGGGGCGGTCGGGTTGTACGTCGTATCTGGTGGTGTCGAGGCCGTGGGCTTTCATCCATTGTTCCAGGTAGTCGGCGATCTCTGTCTCGCCTGCGGCGCCTTGGACTAGGCTGGGGTTGACGGAGTCGATGCCGACCATGTCTTTGAGGGTTTGTGTGAGTGCGTTTCTGTCTATGTTGGGTTTCTGCATGTTTGTCGGTATGGTTTTGGTTGGATTTAAGGTGTCTAGGGGGCTTGTTCCTTGTTACTTGGTTTTACGGAGAAAATTCTGTGCTGGAGTTGGGATGGGCGTTTTTAGGGGGTTGCTTGTTACAGGTTACTTGTAATCTGTGAAAAATATTTGGTGCGGCTCTAGCTGGTTAAATGGAATTAGTGTTTCTGGGGTGGGTTTTTGTGTTTGGTGGATTACACTTTTGTATGTGATTTGATCTGGAAGGGGCGTTTCTGGGGCTTCTTTCGGTTGAAGGGGCGTGACACAATTCAGCTTTACTCTGCTTCTAGGTAGAGGTTGCGCTGGTCTTTGCTGAAGGTCCATCTTCTTTTTTGTTTAGTTAACATGTCTCTCAGCTGTTTTATTTATATGCTGGGTATATAGTAGGTGCCGCTGGCCGTTTTCCGTATCTTTAACCTCATGAAACCACCTAGTGGTCTATGTTTCTTGGCTTAAGAAAATTGCCCTTAGGAGGCCTTAAAATATAAAAAATATATGTTTAATCTTCTTTAGGAGGCAGGATACCTAAACAACCGTCTTTTTACAGTCATAAAAAATATAAAATAAATGTATGTATAATTTGTATTAACTATGTCCAGTCGAGAGAAACGGATTTGGACAACTAATCTTGATCCTATAAAAATTCTTCAAATATTCAGTGAAGATGATTACGAATCATTAATAGAAGATTGGCAGCGCTCATATTTAGGGAAAAAATATTCTGATGTTGAAAGATTAGGTGGTTCTGGAGATAAAGGAAGAGATGTAATATGCACGGATATACTTGGCGAAACATGCATATATCAATGCAAACATTACGATAGGAAACTAAACAAATCAGATGTTCTACTTGAAATTGGTAAAATTTGTTACTATTGTTATAATGGAGATTATAAAATACCTAAAAAATACTATTTTGTTTCGCCTCAGGGAGTTACTACTTATGTTAGAGACATGCTTTTAGATCCAATAAAATTAAAGAAAGAACTTATAGATAATTGGGATAATAATTGTAGTACAAAAATAACATCCAAAGAGAAAGTAATATTAGAAGGAAAATTTCTTGAATTTATTGATTCATTTAATTTTTCAATTTTTAATTATATCTCACCAAAAAATTTTCTGTCTGATTTTAAAACTACTCCTTACTATACAAAATGGTTTGGAGATATAGTAAAACCAAGAAAAATGATCGAACATCCACCAGAAAAAATTGAAACTTATGAATTAAGATATATTAATAAAATACTTGAAGCCTATTCTGAACATTTAGGAAAAAATATTGAAGATCAGATACTTTTAGAAAAAGAATATCCAGATTTATATGAACATTTTAATCGTCAAAGATTGTATTTTTTTTCAGCAGAATATTTAGCAGCATTTTCACGTGAAACTTATCCTCCTGAAGATCAATTTTTTGAAAAATTAAAAGATGAAATGTACCATGGAATTATAGATGAAATTGAGAATGATGCAAAAAATGGTTTTGAAAGATTAAAAAAAGTACTACTTAGATCAAGAGAATTGATTTTAAGTTCGAACAATCCCCTTCAATCTGAAGTCAATATAAAAGATAGACAAGGATTATGTCATCATTTAGCTAATGAGAGAGATGATGTTAAATGGAAAAGATAATTGAAAAGAAAATTTTATTCAACTCACCTTTAGAAATTGCATTAAGACTGCTTTTCATATTTGAAAAAACTGATCGTTCATTCGATTTGCAACGATTAATTTATTACATTTATTTAATCGTGCATTCTTCAGACATACCTAATTCTCCTTCTAGTCTTCATCCAGATTTACCTAGAAGATCATGTGAAATGTTAGTAAACCGACCAATAGTAAAAAAGGCGTTGTTACTTTTAATTTTAAAAGATTTAATTAGTGTAACTTATACTAAAAATGGTATAGAATACAGAAAAAACGAAAATACTACTATGTTTACTAAATATTTTAATTCAAATTACGCTGAAAATTTAAAAACGAGAGCTATTTGGCTTTGTGACAGTTTTGATAACTACTCAGATGACGAACTTACCCGATTAATGGATAATAATATAGGAAAATGGGGAAGTGAATTCTCCGTAATATATGATGAGGTAGAACTATGACAACTGGTATCTATTTTACGAAAATAGCAGCTCTAGGGGTCGGAAAATCAGTGGCTGAAATAGACTTTCAAATTGGTTTTAATGTCATTACAGGCGCATCTAACACTGGAAAATCCTACGTCATAGATTGTATTGATTTTATATTAGGTTCTAAAAATCCACCCAAGGATATTGCTGAAGCGAAAGGATATGATAGAATTAGAGCCGAAATAAATACTACGGATGGTAAAATTTTTACTTTAAATAGAGAATTCGGAAAAAAATACATTAGCGTAGCAAAATGTCGTTTTGATGAATATGAGAAGTATTATCCAAAAAATTATTCAACAAGACATAGTGAGAAAAATGAAAATAATATATCATGGTTTTTACTCAGTTTAATTAATTTAAGTGGTAAAAAATTAAAGAAAAACAGATACAATGAAACCAAAAGTCTAAGTTTCAGAGATATAGCTAAATTCAGTTTAGTTAGTGAAACAAAAATAATAGAAACAGATTCACCTATTTATAGCGGTCAAAATACAGAAATAACTGCAAATAAGTCTTTATTTAGATTATTATTAACGGGGATAGATGATGAAGAGTTAATACAAATAGAAGATCCAAAATTAAGAAAAAGTAAAATAAATGGTATGATTGAATTAATAAAAAATGAGATAGAATCTAAAAGACTATTTCTAGTAGATGCAAAAGAAGAATTAGATGGTTTATCAGATGATGAAATTAATTTTCAAATTAATAGACTAGTAAAAACGGTTGAAGAGGCTCACAGTGAATTATTGAATGAGGAGAAAAAACGCGCAGAGACGTGGAAAATATTAGATGATCTTATGTCACAAAAATCTCAAAATGAAGAAATATTAAAAAGATTTGAATTATTAAATCAGCATTATTTAAGTGACTTAGATAGATTAGAATTTATATATGAGGGAACCCAAGGCATTGAGCAACTTAAAGAAGTCAATTGTCCCTTATGTAATAGCCTTATTGATCAAAACATATTGGAACCATATATAAGAGAAGAGGACATATTAGATTCAATTAAATATGAATATATTAAAATAGATACAAAAAAAGAACAACTTCTTATGACTACAAATCAAATAAATGATACTATAGATAAACTTAATTTTGATATAGATTCGGTAAAACAAGAATATGATAAAATCGATAAATATATATCGGATAAACTTAAACCAATACATCAAACTCATTCAGTAAAACTTAATCAGTTTCTACAATTTAAAGAGTTAAAATCCCAAATTAATTTAGTTGAAAAACAGATAGTTGACCTTAGAAAAAGTTTAGCATACTATAATGAAAGACTTAGAGAGAAAGAAAAAACAGCTCCTGAAATACAATTGCCTGAGAAAATATATTCAGACTTATCTAATGAAATAAAAGAGATTTTCATATCATGGGGGCTTGATTGTAGAACTGTTAGATATGACCCTGAAATAAATGATATTATAATAAACGGTGAAAAAAGGAGCAATTCTGGAAAAGGATATCGTGCAATTTACTTAGCTGGCTTTATGGTTGGTGTATTATTATTCTGTTTAAAAAGAAATCTTAAACATCCAAGATTTTTGATACTAGATTCACCATTAACTCAATACAAAGAACGCGATACAAATATTTCAGAAATAGACTCTAATGATTTTATATCAGAGGATATAGTCGTTAGATTTTATGAATCATTGGTCTCCCTACCAGAAATTAATAAAATTCAAATAATAGTAATAGAAAACCGAGATCCACCAATAAATCTTAGAAGTAAAATGAATTACATTCACTTTTCAAAAAACAAATCTATTGGACGATACGGGTTTTATCCCGTATAATTTTTTTTAATTTGGATATTTAATATCATGATAAATATTTTATACTTCTAAAGAAATTGTTATGATGAGAAATTCAATACGCTTGTTACATGGGATAACTGAATTTCAATAATCAGTCAGAGTATGTTTGAGTTAGTCATATAGTTATCAAGTCGTTTGCTACAAGAAGTTTCTACTCAATCGATGATTTTATCCACACAAAGCGCGCGCGATATTCATCTTTCATAGTGAACTCTGAATCATGGAATCCATTCTTCGATACATGTTCTATTCTAATCTATCTTTAATCTGCTTCCGAAAGGCCAGCCGCGATAGATATTATTACTTTATGATGCTTGCTTACACATGATCTCTCAATGCCTGAAAAGGATAACGTGAGAAAGCAATGGAATAATCTAGCGGATTACTTGATTTCGCGAGTTAGATACGGACCAAACTTATGGAGGGACTTCTTGAACGCCCCTGTTTTTAAGAAGATGGTAGGAGATGTACAAGGATTACGATTACTTGACATGGCATGTGGCGAGGGATACTTTTCCCGGTATTATGCTAAGGCTGGCGCAATAGTCACAGGGATAGACTTCAGCGAGAGACTGATTGCAGCAGCTCAAGAAGAGGAGTCGAGGGCTCCTCTAGGAATCCAGTATCACGTCGCCGATGCCTCAAAAATGGTTAACATTGAATCTGAGAGCTTTGACATCGTCATCAGTTTCATGGCATTAATGGACATTGAAAACTACGAGGGAGCAATAATGCAAGCGTCCCGAGTGCTGAAGCCCGGCGGTCGATTCGTGTTCATATCATTCCATCCATGCTTCGGTTGGTCCAGAAGAAATGACGGAGAAATCATGTGTAGATGGGAGTATAGAAGACTTGAGGATGGCTCCAGAGAGCCTCATTATCTTAAGATTTTCGAGTATTTCACGAACCACTCATACGAAATGCGGTGGAAGGATGATGAGGGCCATGAGGTTGCTGTTACAACTCTATTCCACCGGACTCTCACAGATTATATGAAGGCGTTAAGGAAAAACGGATTCGTAGTATCGCAGATCGAGGAGCCGAGGCCCGTTGAGGGTGAACTGGAGCCTAATGATATGAGCAAGCTATCCAGGATACCTCACACAATCTGTGTTGAAGCTCTGAAACTTAATACCACGTGTGTTTGTGTGCGATGATTTTATCCTCGCATCACCATAATGTTAATAAAAATTCTTTTTCTTCAAAGCCCTTTGTTATATTGCGGGAAATTCAATATCCTTGTTACATGGAATAAATGAAATATAATAATCTCCTATATAATATTGTAATTAACTTTCTTAATCTAGTCAATAGGTAAATTTTGTAATATCTGTCTTCTACTAAACATAATTATTTTATATAACAACATAACATCACATAAGAGAACTAACATCAATAACGGGCTATTAGTTAAATTGAAGAATATCCTAAGTTCATTTACAATAACAACATCCATTACCACTAAAAAGATAGTAAGATAATTAGCTTTATTTAGTTTATAATCCACATATTCCCGACTATGTATTTGACGAAATATCTCATCAGTTATTTTTATACCTAAAAACCTGTATAACTCCTCTATATGTTCCCCAAATACTATTTTCGCTTCATGTAGCTTATTTTTATTTAGCTTCCATGGGCTATATAATTTAATTACTATTTTAACATTGGATTCAATTTGAGATATGGAAATTTCAATATCTTTATACCAACTATCTACTTCTGTATCATCTCCCATTGAGGGTATTCTCTGTTTCGCAATGATTAATCTGGATACATCTTTCTTTACTATATTAAATGATTTTTTATTAAGCCATTCTAGAGATAAATTATAAACCTCAGTAACATTTGTGTCCGGTATTTTGATTTCATCTTGTCTTACCAAAGTGGATGACGAGCTAAAGGCTCCTTTCATATATTTGTTCAATACAATCTTAGAATAATGCTTTCTTGAATGTAAAATAATCGGAAGAACGTGAGAAAAAATTTTTAATTCCTAATATACTTAGTTATAGCGAGAAATTCAATAAACATGTTACACGGGATAATTAAATTTCATACCGTTTTTACTTTAGTCTAAGGAAGCTGTATACGAAATTCCTCAACACCCTCGGATAACCAATGGGTCATGAAGAATCTAGCCTGTAAACCATTGAAACATCGGGTAAAACACCGAGGGTCAGAGCTGTACCGTATGGAGCCTCATTTCCAGCTGAGAATTAATCTTCATATAGCCCTGTTAATGGACATCAGAGAAAGGTTTTTAAACAATGATCCGATGGGTAATACAATTATATAGAAAAGTAATACTTTGATGGTTGGATTTGGTTAGAGAAGGTGAGTGTGAGAGAGAGCTTCGTAGAGAGGTTGAGAGACTAGTTGAGGCTGGAGACCTCCGACGACTGCTTAATAAGGCTGGTGAACTGCATGGACACCTTTGTAACTACCTGACCTACGGTATGTTAGCCGGCTACATTGGGGTGCGTGAGTTGGGGGTGAAGAGCACCGGCATGGAGGAGGTCGTAGCCATCGTTGAGACGAACAACTGCTTCACCGACGGCGTTCAAATGGTGACCGGCTGCTCCTTCGGAAACAACGCCTTGATATACAGAGACCTCGGGAAGACGGCGGTGACGGTTGCCAAAAGAGACGGCGAGGCGATAAGGATCTCCCTAGACCCGGATTTCGAGGATTCACTCTCGGAGAAGTATCCCGAGTCGAACGAACTCTGGGATAGAATCGTTGTTAAAAGGGAAAACGTGGCTCCAGAGGACCATGAGCGGATGATGAAGCTATTCGCCGAAATCTCGATCAACGAGTTGAGCGGAAAGACGGATGAAATGTTCAGGATAAACCACATAAAAATCAAGGTCCCAGAGTACGCCCCAATCTTCGCCTCTGTGAGATGCTCCGTCTGTGGAGAGAACGTCATGGAGAGCAAGGCGGTGGTGAAAGAAGGCAAACCCGTCTGCAGGGCCTGTGCTGGAAGAGAGTACTGTGTTCTGGATGGCAGAGGTATATCGGTCGGTGCGCCCGACGCCTCCATTACTCAGAGAGGTCGGGAGTAGAATGGTAGAGCGCCTCTTTAATTCTAAGGATATAATGGTTATGTCTCTGTTCGGCGCCATGTCCTCGCTGGTCGGGTTAACAACGGCGTTTATTCCTGCGCCCCTCCCTGGATTGTATGGGGTGATCGCGATCCCGGTGGGCACTATATTCCTCATGGCGTCGAGAGAGATAGTGAGGAAAAATGGTGCCGCAACATTCACTCAACTTGTAAGCGGCGTAGTATCTACCTTCCTTCCAGGTGGACCGCCTTTGGTCTGGGTCATTATACCGACATGGGTTATGGGTGGAGTAGTCATGGACCTCTCGTTCTTCATGATTCATCGGTTCAATGGTTCGAGATTAGCATACGGGGTCGCCGGGGCCATCTACAACATCCCCGGAGATCTTCTCCTCTACTGGGCTTTTAACACGTTCCTTTTCTGGGGTTGGCCGATGTTCTTCTTCATCTACGGGTTTGTCCTTATTCACGCTGCACTGGGAGGCATAGCGGGGTTATTTGTACCGTTTGTGCTTAACAGGATCAAACCAGTGACGGCATTAAAAGGTGTCTAGTTTCTCTTCGAATACTCTCTTGAGGTACTCCTTTGTCCCCGCTTCATCTCTCTTAGGTCTGTAGATTCCTCTATTCAACCTTTAACCTGGGATTTGGCTTACTTTTAGTAGATCATTCTCTGTTCGGTCATTGAGGTATTTGATTATACTAGCCCTAGAGTTGCTGTCTGGTCCCACAGTCTCCCATACTTCTCGGTTGCTCATTAATTATTATATCTTGATTAAGATATAGTTATAGTGGGAAATTCAAATATTCTTTTTACATGGGATTACTTATTTTCAATTTCCTTGTCACATTAAATGATGTGCTTGTATTAATGAATGAGAATTGGAAAAATGGTTAGGTTAAACTGTTTTTCGCTTACCCATGACGATGACTGCGATACTGATCACTAGGCACACCCCTAATACGATCTCCACGTAGGTCTGTTGTGTGTTTGCCCCCTTAATGGTGTTGATCTCATTCTGCAGGTTCGCCAGAGTGTTCTTAAGTTCGGCGTTCCTTGTTTTAAGGCTCGTAACTGATTGTTGGAGTACAGCGGACTTTATCTTCATAGCTTTTACGTAAGCGTCCTGCAACAGCAATGTCAGGAAATCATTGTTGTGGAATCCAACGCTTTCATCCGAATCAGCGTAGGCTAGATTACTCTGTGCCTCACTTAACATGTTTTGCAGCGCCGAGTCGGTTACGTTATTCATGGCTTGTATGGCTGTATCTACTTCTTCCTGAGCTGTCGCGTTGAGAGCGGCAAAGCTAGATCTATCGTCACTTATTATCTCGTTGACCCTTGCTGAGTCCATTGTACTATGGCATTGTTTGCATGAGATTGTGTCGTTTCCGTTTCCCTCAGTGACGGTCACCGAGAAGGTGTGACCGTGATAACTCGCGGAGTTTGAGCCATCAACGTCACTAACATACATGTGGCAATCGACGCAGGTCGTACCAGGCATCGTTTTTGTATCCGTTACTCCGGCCCCGCCGGTTCCAGTCAATATATTATAGCTAAGATGATCCGTATCGGGGAACCTCAGGTTGCCGTGGCATTGCCCACATAGCTCAGTTGAACTGTTGACAACCTGATAGGACCCTGTTTGAGAGTTATATGAAGCAAGTTGAGGTTTACTCAAAGGGTGATCACTTGGAACGTCATGGCAGGAGGTACAGAAGACGTTTGGCCACTCATCGGTGTGGTTGACGGACGTGCTGGCGGTGAACTTACCGTCTGTCGTCGTGAAGAAATATCCTAAGGCTTGGGCCTCAGTCATGCCCCCGTTGGCTTGAGTCGCCGTGGGTGCATGACAAGCTATACAGTCTTCATCGTCGATCACTTCACTCGGTGTCAGACCAACGTCATCGGAGCTCAACTCATCCGCAACATCCGCCTGAGTAATAGCGTGGTAACTTTCATTCCATCTAGTTGAGACATCTTCGTGGCATACTATACATTCCATGGTAGAGGGAGCAGCCTTCACGCTCTGAGTCAATAATACTGCGTTAAACGATAAAAGAAGGAAGAAAAACGAGTAGATAACTCTTTTCTCCATGTTTATAACCATTTAAAGCTTCTCAAGGATAGTATTTAAGGCTTAGAAAAATTAAGCTGTACCAATTCCCTTTAACTGAAATTAACACATCCATGACTGTATAGATCGTTTAATCACGGAAAACCTCTTCAATCATTACGCGATGACGGGGGCTTGGTACTTAGCTCTTGCACACGGTGGAGCCAATCCAAACATACATTGAATCAGGTTTTGATGCTATTTTTAAAAAGCTGCAACAATCTAAACGGCACCCAAGTCTTTGTTGTACTGCGGGAAATTCAACCTAACTGTCACATGGAATTAAGCCGTTGATGATTAAATGAAATGTTTCTTTATTTTTTCGCTCACTTTGTTAAGTATTTTGAGCATGTATCCGCTTCTTAGAAGCCTCTGAATAAGCCCCCAATCAGTCTTTTGATTAAAGCCGTGCTCAGCTTGTTTTAGCTGTTCCCCGTTGATTGGCGAGTCATCTTTATTATACGCCTATGCCCTGCATGGCAGATTTGACGTCAGTTCAACTGCTTTTTTACTAACTTCGCTACGAAGAATCCTTGGCATCCATGTGAATATGGGTATAATCGTTGAGCCTCTGTGAGGCCGAGCCCGGGTTCACCGATCCTAGGAACAGTTTCCTCGAGTACGAAAGAGGGATGTTTTTCAAGGAAACTGATAATCACTGCCTCATTCTCCTCGACGGTGACACTGCATGTGCTGTAAATCAAAGCGCCGCCCTCTACCACGTGAACCGCAGCGTTGGCGAGGAGCCTACCCTGTAGATCAGCCATCCGCCGAATCGAGTTTCTATTGATCCGCCACTTACCCGAGGGAGACTCGTTGAACGTCCCCGTGCCGGTGCACGGTGGATCAAGCACCACGACTTTCGCCCTCTCGTCTGGCAACTCACCTGGCTTGGTGGCGTCGGCGAGAACAGGTACAGCGTTCGAGACACCCATCTTCTCAGTCAGCCCACGCCACGAGTCGAGCCTCCTTTCATCGTAATCGACCGAGATAATCCTCCCCCCGTTACCCATGAGCTGAGCCAGATGACTAGTCTTGACCCCGGGGGCTGCACAGACATCCAAGACCAGATCGGTTGGCGTCGGTGAAGCGACCTCGCCCACCAGAACGCTTGCCTTATCCTGAAGGATCAACTCACCTTCACGGTAAGGAGCAGTGTCCACCAATCCCTCTGGGCTGCCCAGCACCCGATACGTGTACCTGAGTTCAGGTACCTCGGCGAACTGGAAACCAAGACGATTCAACGAGTCCAGCACGCCTTCATCGGCTTTCAGCGTGTTGACGCGAACATACCTGGGGGTCTCAACGGGCTGGATTATCTCGACGACTTTCTCCTCGTCGAAGCGACTCTGCAGGTACTCGACGTACCATAATGGATGGAAATACCTGTATGCGAGGCCTTCTGCGAGAGTAAAGGCGTCCCACGGCAGCCTTTCATGTGGGATTATTTCGATTGCTTCCTCAGTTGGCCTAAGCTTTTTTGACCCCAGCAAGCCTCTGACATGTTCGGCGAGATCGTTTACCTCTTGAAGGGAGCTTCCACGATAATGAATCATATACGTATACAACCTCAGGAAGCTTCTCACCCCCACATCCAGGAGACAAAGCGCCTCAGGAGCCAACGCTTCGTTGATGATATAATCCAGCGAGTTTCTTCGACTCAGCACGTTGAAAACAAGCCGCTTGGCTTCATAGACAACGACACTGTCTTCTACGTCGAGCTGTTTGATGGCCCTGCTTAAAGCAGAGTCCTCGTTCATCCTCTTCAGCTCAACCCAACTAAGAGCCTCGATCGCTACAGTCCATGCGTCGTCCAAGATGGCACACTCATTTGACACGTAGCCTGCGCGCGCTGGCGAGCGCTGCCTTTTAACGTCAATATGTGAGGGGGGTTCATCGGTTAAAGAAGCTGTTCTCTGGCTTTTTTAGTGATCTCGGGCTTGCTTCTCTTCGTGAGTATGCCGTTATGAACCAGGGTTCGGCGGGTGCTCTTGGGGAGGTTTCTGATGGCGGCCTCACGGTCCCCGCTTCTCAAGATGTTCATCAGCTCGTTTTTATGGAAGTATACCATGTTCTGGAACGACCTCTCGCGGAGGGTCATACCGGTCATGTTATAGAACCTTTCCTCGCGTCTTTTAGAGGCAGAATGCTTCTCTTCGTCGACCTTGGCTTGGCCGATGCGCTGAGCGTCACGCAGGTCGGGGTCTCTGCTTCGGCGCATGGCTTTCACGTCTCTAAGAAGGTCGCCTCGCCTGACTCCTAGCTCGGCGGCTATCTCATTGTAGCTATGGTTCTGGCTTATTCCATCGAGAAGGGCCTGGCGGCGTGTCTCGTGTTCCTCTGGCTCATATGTCATTTCTATCCACTGCGTGGTGCTTGCCTTCACGCCTGGAGCGTGGCTCGGCGAAGAATCCTGCACACACCTATACGTAGTGGATGCATTTAAAGGAGTGTAAAAGCGTTGTCGCAGGCGATGTAAAATCTGCGTTCTCCGTTGCGGTCGACCCGGAAGCTGACGTAGATACACTATGATTAGTTTATCTGAACAACTGTTTCTCTAGGCTCGCCTTTTCGCTTCTCAGTTCATTGATGCGTGAAGAGAACTTTTTAAGCCTCAGTTTATACGATTTTATGACATCCTTCGCTTCCTCGCTGCGCCTCCTCACCGTTATCACCCTGTCCATGTCATCCGGTGACCCCACGTCGACGTTTCTGCGACCAAAGGACGAGTCGTCCATTATCTTCATGTTCCGCAGAATCTGCCGGTACTCCTTGTCTGTGTTGATGGTCCTGATCTCTTTCTCGATCTGCATAATCCTGTTTAGATTTGTACGACGCGAAGAACCCATGATATGATATAGCCAGTCGTACCTAATATACCTCTCCATGATTATTGGTCGTTTCCCGGCTGACTATAGAAGAATTACACCTTTTTTATTAGTTGAATCCTAGTTATGATAAGTTCAATATTCTTGTCGCATGGAATAACTGAATCCAATAATCATGTAGTGAAAGTTGTGCGCATGTACGTTCGCTGACATGCAAGCACTTGTAGCTTAGTCATGAAATACTCTTAAATTTAGTCTTAACTGATATTCGTAACTATTAAGGTGAATCAATGAACCAAGAGAAAAAGTATGGTCCCTCAACGAAGTGCGTACACGTGGGAACAGACGCGGACCCCTCGTGGGGCTCCGTGGTCACGCCGATATACCAGACCACGACCTACTCGATCCCAAACGTGCAAGAGCTGATAGCGAGATACAGTCACAAGAAGGAAGGATACACCTACACGAGTACAGGGAACCCGACCCAGCGAGCAGCCGAGATCAAGATTGCTTCCCTGGAGGGAGGGGAGGACGCAGCGGTCTTCAGCGCAGGCATGGGCGCGATCACGGCCGCGATAAACAGCGTGGTAGAGAACGGGGACGAGGTGATAGCGCAGAACGATCTCTACGGCGAGACGTTCCGGTTATTCAAAACCATGCCCGAGAAGCGGGGAATCACGAGCCACTTCTTCGACGCGGCAAAGGTCGAGGAGATAGAGGACGCCATCAACGATAATACGAGCCTCCTCTACCTCGAAACCCCCACAAACCCGCTCCTGAAGCTGGTGGACATCGAGAAAGCCACGAGCATCGCCAGGAAACACGGGGTGACGACTATCCTCGACAACACGTTCGCCTCACCCATGAACCAACGCCCACTGGAGCTGGGGGTGGACATAGTGGTCGAGAGCGCCACCAAGTCACTGTCAGGCCACCACCACGTGGTGTGCGGAGCAGCCGTGAGCACCAAGGAGCACATAAGAGCCATCAAACACATGAGGGGAGACTACGGGCAGACCCTCGACCCCTTCGGCGCGTTCCTCTTGATCACCGGAATGCAGACCATGTCCCTGCGCGTCGAACGCATGAACTCTAACGCCGCGGCTCTAGCCAAGCTGCTCGAAGACAGCCCCAAGATCGAACGCGTCTACTACCCCGGCTTACCCAGCCACCCCCAGCATGACATCGCCGAGAAGCAGATGTACGGCTATGGCAGCCTAGTGGCCTTCGAGGTAAAGGGCGGGCTTGACGCCATCTCCAGGATGTTTGATAACCTCGGGTTGGTGAAGCTCGCGACCTCTTTGGGAGGCGTCGACACGATCGCCACCATTCCCTGCATATCGACGCATGGGGGGCTCTCGAAGGAGGCTCAGTTGAAGATGGGCATAACCGAGAAACTGGTAAGGGCGAGCATTGGAATCGAAGACCTTTCGGACCTAGAAGAGGACTTCAAGAACGCCCTATCCCATCTATAACACAACGCGTAGTCTATCAAACCATGCGTGAAGGCTCGCGTTTATACTCGGTGGAGCTATAAGAGCGTTCACATTTTTCGAATACGCCCATCCTTCTTAATTTCCTCCCTGACATTACTTCTATACTCCAATCCAAACCGCACAAACTCGTAAATCATGGTTTCTTAGACAGGGAGAACGAACCAAATCAAATAGATCACAAGAAAAATTAAACACGTACAGATTAGAAGGTGACTTCATATCGCTTTCTTATATATTAAATCAAACCAGAGGCTGATAACTAAGGGTATTATTGTTACGACGATTACTTCCAAAATGAATAAGGGTGTCACCATTTCTGGTTTTTTCATGATTTTATATAAAATGACTGCATCAGTTATGGCTATAATAATAATGGTTCTTAATACAAGATCTACAAACACGTTACCTACCATTTTAGCCATTTTAAAATAAGAGACATCATTAAATTTAAACCTAAAAACGAGCATCTTTGTCGCCGGGGATTTTCGGTACTAGCTTTCGTTCAGCGGCGGCGACTCGAAGGATAGCCGTTCCTTACCCAGAGACGCTACACTACACCCTCTCTCCGAAGGGACCCCACTTCTTCCCCGGTGAGGCCGAGGACCTCCATCAGGACCTCCTCAGTGTGCTGACCTAGGAGTGGGGCTGGCACAGTGACGTCGCCAACGGTGTCGCTGAACTTGATGGGGAACCCCGGCTCGACGATCTCGCCGAGGACCGGGTGGTTGACCTTGACGAACATCTCCCGGGCGGCGGCCTGTTCACAGCGTTGAGCCTCTTCGAGGTCCTGGACGGGGCCCACGGGTACACCCGTCTCGGCGAGGGTGTTCACCACCTCTTCCGTGGTGCGGCTGCTAACCCAGTCCCGGACCACTTCCTCGGTGATCTCCTCCACGCCGAGGAGCTCCTTGAACCACTCGGTGATGCGGCCAACGGGGAGGCTGAACGACACATAACCGTCACGGGTCTCGTGGACCCTGGAGACGCCGACGTGGCCGATCCGGGCCGCCCTCGGGAACGTGGTGCCCGCGAGGTTCCAGAAGCTGAAACTCTGCATCACTGCCATCATGCTGTCCATCTGGGCGACATCCACACGCTGCCCCCTCCCCTTCTTCCCCCGGTTGATGAGGGCGGCGAGGACCCCTATGAGGCACGTGAAACCGGGGATGGTGTCGGCGATGGCGTCCGGGGCCTGCAGCGGCGGCCCCTCAGGCGCTAGGGTGTCCTTCATAAGCCACATGTAGCCGCTGGTGGCCTGGGCGATGGGGTCGAAGCTCCTGCGGTCAGCCCAGGGCCCGGTATGGCCGAACCCGCTTATGCTCGCGTAGATGATACCCGGGTTCAGCCCACGCAGCACCTCCCAGCCCAGGCCCAGCCTCTCCATGGTCCCCACGCTGAAGTTCTCCATGACCACGTCTGCCTTCCTCACCATCTCCATGAAAAGCTCCTTTCCTCTTGGGTGCTTGAGGTCCAGGGTGATCCCCTTCTTGCAGCGGTCCACGAACATGAAGTAGGGGCTCTGCCCCTTGACGAGGGGCGGGAACATGCGTGTCATGTCCCCCCAGGGCGGCTCTATCTTTATGACCTCGGCGCCCATGGCGGCCATGTACATGGTGCATATGGGGCCGGCGTGGGCGTGGGTGAGATCCAGCACCCGGATTCCTTCGAGGGCGGTCATGGCTTCTAATCACCTGCCGCCATCTATATGGTTGCTGGTGAACCCTTCAGCAGGGAATCTTCTGGATCGTTAAAGATTGAGGCGCCTCGGCTCCGTCTCCCTCAGAGGTTTGCCTTGAAGTTTGGTAGCCATATCAGGAAAAGGTATGCTATGGCCAGGGCTAGGCCGACGAACGAGATGACCAAGGCTAGGCCCTCCCCCACTTTACCCATGATCTGACCTTGAGTCGGGCATAGATGAGTGTTTGTTCCTCCATCGATGAGACACACATGAGGAAAGAAACCATGCAGCTGGGAGGCATGGACTGGAAACAAGGTGGAGCTACTCTCGCATGGACGTTTGATACGTTCCTATCAGCGCCTGTGAAGTGGCGTGGACATGTTTATTTATTACAATACTTTATTACATTTTTGTAATACAATGGCGAAGTACGAGACCGTGTCAGCCCGGATAACCCCCGAACTCAAGGAGAAGATCGACAAGTACAACGTCAAGACCTCCCAGGTGATAAGACAGGCCCTCGAGGAGGAGGTGAGGAGGAGAGAACTGGAGGAACTGAATCGACAAGTCAAAGAATTACAGCCTTTGATGAAAAAGTTCACCACCGAGGAGGTCGTGCGAATGATCAGAGAAGACCGTGACCAGAGATGAGGCTTCTGGACGCTTCCTCACTGTTCGAGTTGATCATCGAGGGCGACGTGGAACCCTCCAGCGGGGCCTATACCCTAGACTTAGCCCGATACGAGCTTGGAAACATCATCTGGAGGAAGGTGAAACTGCTCGAGGACATCGGCTATGGGGAAGGCGAAAGGATCATGGACGCCATCGTTAATGTGCTGAAAACCATGAGAATGACCGACGTCTCCGGCTGCGAGAACGATGTACTGAGACTGGCCCACAACGAGTCGCTGTCGTACTACGACGCGGCGTACGTGGAGGCCGCGAGGAGGCTGGGACTCCCTCTGATCACGGAGGATAAAAAGGTGTTAAGGGTGTGTGAGAAGCTGGGCCACCCCGCGGCTTCGGTGAAGGACCTGTAGTCACATCTCCCTGAGCCGCTTGATGCGCTCCTCGATGGGGGGGTGCGTCGCGTAGAGCGCGTCCAGGGCGCTCCTGTTGGGGTCCGCTATGAAGAGGTGGCTCACCGCCTCGCTCACGTTCATGTCGCCGCGGTTATGCTTCATTATCTTCTCCAGCGCGTCCGCCAAACCGTCAGGGTACCGCGTCAACTCGGCGCCCGAGGCGTCGGCCAGGTACTCGCGGCGCCTGCTCACGGCCAACTGGACCAGCCGCGTCAAGATAGGGGCGAATATGGCCAGGATGAAGCCCACGGCCACGATTATGAGGCCGATGTTCCCCCTGTCCCTGTCGCGTCTCCCCCTCCTGCCTCCCCACCAGTAGCTACGGAGGATCATGTGGCTCAGTATGCCCGCCAGGCCGACGAGCACCGCCACCAGGGTCATGAACTGGACATCCCTGTTCCTGATGTGGCTTATCTCGTGGGCTATGACGCCTTCGAGCTCCTGCCTGTCCAGCGCCTTCAGCATGCCCGTGGTCACCGCCACCGAGGCGTGCTCGGGGTCCTTGCCCGTCGCGAAGGCGTTGATCTCGTCGCTGGGCACCACGTAGACGCTGGGCTTGGGGATGCCGGCGGCGATGGCCAGCCCCTCCACGGTGTCGTTGAGGTACGTGTACTGGGGGCCCTCCGCGGGCTTGGCGCCCGTGCTGCTGAGCACTACCCTGTCGCCGTACTGGTAGCTGCTCCACGTGTAGACAAACACCAGCACCAGGGCGACGGGCACCGCCACGTACACCGAGTCCGGCGCCCAGATGTAGCTGATGCTCACTATGAGGGCGAACAGCACCGCGCTGACGATGATGGCTAAAAGAATGCTGTCCCGCCTGTTGCGGGACTGCTCGTCTCTGAAGCTTCTTCTCTGCATCTAGAACTTCACTTGGGGGACCGCTCGCGCCTCGCTGGGTATCTCGAGGAACTCGTGCTTCTTCCTGCCGCCTGCGAACCATACGCCGGGGATCGTCGTCACTATGTTGTTGAAGCTGAGCACGCTGTCGTTGTAGTACTGCCTGCTGTAGGCGATCTTGTTCTCGATGCCCTCCAGCTGCTCCTGCAGGAGCTTGAAGTTCTCCTGGGCCTTCAGGTTGGGGTAGGCCTCGGCGACGGCGAAGAGCCTGCCCAGGGCCTGGTTCAGCATGTTGTCTGCCTCGATGCGCTCCTGCCTGGTGCCTGAGACCATGCCGGCGCGCGCCTTGGCTATGTTGTCGAATATCTCCCGCTCGTGGCTCGCGTATCCCTTGACGGTCTCGACGAGGTTGGGTACCAGGTCGTACCGCTTCTGGAGCTGCACGTCTATCTGGGCCCAGGCCTCCTCGATCCTGTTGGCCAGGGTCACTATCCTGTTGTTGTACGAGATGTACAGCCCGATGACCGCGACCGCGATGACTACGACGCCTCCAATGAGGTAGTTAATCATTTCCTTTTTTTCACCTTGAGGTACTTGTTGAATCTAGGGTTATAAACCGTTTTCATAATTTGATCAGAATTCAGTCAGACTTCGAGGGCCCTGTGCCTCTTCACCATGTCGTTGGCCCGCTTGGAGAAGGTCTCCACGGCGTAGACCTGGATGAGGACGGTGCTCACCAGCAACAGCGCGGCGGTGAAGTAGAAGGGCGCCCTGAGCCCCATGCCGTCCGCTATGACCCCCAGGATTATGGGGCCCACCACGAACCCTATGTCGCCGAAGAGCCTGTAGAGGCCCATGCTTATGCCCCGTGGCTCGTCGAGGGTGGCGTCGGTGGCCAGGGCTAGTGGCGCCTGCCCCGCCCCACTGGTTCCTACGCCCAGCAGCACCGAAGCCAGGCTCAGGGTGAAGTAGTCGGTGGTGTTGGGAAACACCAACGCGGCCAGCATGGTCACGAAGAGGCTCTTGGCGATGGCGGGCTTCCGGCCGTAGTAGTCTATGGCGTGGCCCATGGGGACAGCCAGGATGAGGTTCATTATGGTGGAGTAGCTGATGACGGCTCCTATTTCGGTCTCGCTGAGCCCCAGCTCGCCGTCGGCGTACAGGGGGATCATGGTGCCCCTGATGCCGGTCCTCATGAAGAATATGGTGAACGTGGCGAGGCAGGCGAGGCTGAAGCTCCTGTTGGAGAGGAGGCGTCTGACGGTGGGCATGTCGAAGTGGGTTAGGTGTTTCTTGGTGGCTATTTCCTCGGGCTCCTTTATCCAGAGGTAGGTTATGGCGAGGCTCACGAGGCCGAGGAGGGCGTAGAAGTAGAAAGTGGACTGGAGGCCCCACGTGGCGGCCACGTAGCCGCCTATGACGGGGCCGGCGCTGCTGCCCAGGAGCTGGAACGTCTGGAAGTAGCCCATGACGCGGCCCCTCTCGTCGGGCCTCAGCACGTCGGCCAGAAGCGTGGATCGGCTGGTCATCCACATGGCGGAGCCGACGCCCTGGATGAGGCGGTAGACGAGGAACTCGATGAAGCTGGTGGCCCGGGCGTTGAGGAACGCCGTGGCGGCGAGGATGATGGTGCCCCAGATCATTAGGGGCCTCCTGCCCACCTTGTCCGAGAGGAGGCCGCTGGGTATGTCCGCCATGAACCGCCCGAACGCGTAGGCCGAGATGGCGAGGCTCACCAGGGTATAGCTGACGTCGAAGCTCTTGGCGTACAGAGGCAGGATGGGGGAGACGATGCTCATGCCCACGAATATGAAGAAAGAGGGGACGTAGATGCTTATGACGTCCATCCTGAGGCTTCGCTCGCCCGCCGCCACACGGTCACCTTCGTTGATTCCAGATGCGGATGTACATGGGAATATAAACTTAATCCATGGCGGAGGCGGCCGTCACCCGTAGAACCTTTTCAGGACCCGCATGGCCCTGAGGGTTATCCACTTGCTGGGCTTGTGTTTCTCCTCTATGTCCACGATCATCTTGCCGTTGAACGTGTCCTTGAGGAGCCACGCGCCGTCCCGCTGCTGGGCGTCCAGCACCAGATCCATTGAGGGCTGCATCCGCGGGTCCCTGACGCCGAGCCTGGTCAATGTATCCAGTACCTCCAGCGCGTCCGTCTGGTAGAAGAGGGGGAAGCCGAATCTTTTCCAGCCGGCCTTGTCCTTCCTTGTGCCGTCGGGGTTCCTGAGGTACTGGTATATGTTGTTGTCTAGGATGTTCTCCACCTCCCTCCGGAGGATCCGTTTGATCTCCGGGCTTCTCCTCTCCTCTGGTACGATGCTAAAAGCCTTGAGCACCTTGGTGGCGCCCATGTAGCAGTTCTCCGGGAACACGCCGTCCGGGTTTATGGGGTATGCCCTGCACGGCCAACCGGCGTCCTCGTCGTCGTGGTAGTCAACTATGAAGTCTAGGAGTCCCTGGGTGCGCGGGTCTCGGAGGTAGCCGAAGTGGACGAGATAATACAGGACGTTGCCGTCGATACAGCACCCGTCCTTCACCACGCTGTCCCTGCCCCTCTCGGTCTTAGGCAGCTCAGTGAGGAAGTGGCCGCTGTTCCTCTGGAACATGAATATGTGCTCCACCGCCCTCTCGATCATGGGGGTCCTCTTTGCGCTGAGCTCGGCCAGTATGAGGAGCTGGTGGGTGGAAGCCGTATACTTGGGGAGGTACATGTCTTCTGGGCTCTCCCAGTAGCCCTCGGGGTTCATGGCGCCGAGGATCGCGGCGACCGCGGGGCTATCCATCAGAGCGTCCCGGGCTGCGACGACGTCGGGATGGTCTTCCTCCAGTTCCAGCAGGTCCCTCAGAGCCCAGTACCTCACCGACGGGTCGCCGGGCTCCAGGAGCCACTCGGTTCTATCCTCTTTGAGCCTGTCGTTCCACACTTTAGCCACCTACTGATGCCATGCTAGTCTTATCCATGTGATGAGGGATACAAAACCCTATACATCAGTTATTGCGTGACAGCATCGTCGTTTAATAGTTGTTTTATGATGAACTGAACTTCTAAACACTGGTGACGGGAAGCTTGAGGAGAGTAAAGACTGTTATGACCTTGTTAATCTTGGTATCGCTGTTACACGGCTCAGCTCAGGCCTGGGCGATGATGTCGCAGCCCGGCGCCGAGATCGATGATTATTTCTACGCCACGTTCCTCGGGGGAGGCTCCGGGGACATCGTCAGGGGTGTGGCGGTGGACTCCGCGGGGAACATGGTGGTCGTGGGGAGCACGTACTCCGAGGACTTCCCGGTCCTGAACGCATACCAGCCGGGCTACGCCGGAGGCTTCACCGACAACATACACCTCGTGGGCGGCGAGGGCTTCGTAGCCAAGCTCTCGCGGGAGGGGGAGCTGCTGTGGTCGACCTTCATCGGCGGCTCGGGGCTCGACGGCTGCCTCGGGGTGGAGGCGCTCGGCGGAGAGATCGTCGTGATGGGCGTAACCGACTCCACGGACTTCCCCGTCGTGGGCGGCGTGGGGCAGCAGGCGTATGGGGGCGGAGAGGCGGACGGTTTCTTGGCCGTCCTAGGCTCAGACGGTGAGCTGCTCAGGTCTAGCTACTTCGGCGGTTCGGGGACGGATGCACCAGACGACATGGTGGTGGACGGCGGTGGGAGGCTTGTGTTGACGGGTTACACGTCGTCCAGCGATCTCCCCGTCACGGGGGAAGCCCATCAGCGGGGCAGGAACGGTGAGACGGACGGCTTCCTCGCCGTGATGGACCCCGAGGGCTTCGAGTTGAGCTACCTCACCTACTTCGGCGGGGCTGGGAGGGACGGCGCGAGCGAGGTCGCGACTGGGATGGAGGGCGAAATCTATGTGTCTGGTTGGACGCAGAGCACCGATTTCCCGGTGACGGGAGACGCGTTCCAGGGCACTATAACGGGCTCGGAGAGGGACATCTTCCTCGTACGGTTCAGCGAGGCGGGGCAGCTGGAGTACGCCACATACCTAGGCGGCTCCGGCATGGAGGACTGCTTCGGCTTGGAGGTCGACTCGACGGGCTGCGCGGTACTTTCGGGGAGGACCTGGTCAGGCGGCTTCCCGACTGCCAACGCGGTGCAGCCCGAGTACAGCGGGGTGGAGGTCGACGGCTTCGTCACCAAGTTCTCCCCGGACGGAGGGGAGCTGGTCTTCAGCACCTTCCTCGGCTACGGTGGCTGGGACACCCTTCACCGCGTCTGCGTCGACGACGAGGACAACATAATCCTGGCCGGCATAGCGGACTCGGATGACTTCCCCGTGGTAAACGCGTTCCAGGAGACGAAGAACGCCGGCGTCGACATCTACATCATCATGCTGGACCCGGAGGGGAGCCCGCTGTTCTCCAGCTACCTCGGGGGGAGCAGCGGGGAGCTCCCATGGTCGATACTGTACGGTGACGGCTATCTCTACATAACCGGCCACGTGTCGTCAGGCGACATACTGGTGTCGGACGACGCGTACCAGGCGGCGAAGGCTAGCGACGAAGACGGCTACCTGTTCAGATTCGAGCTGGACAGGTACCTTGAGGACCAGCCTGCCGCGGAGTGGCAGCCGCTGGAGGAGCCCGTGGAGGAGGGCGGCGGCCTGTCTTACTGGACGTCGTACATCGTCGTCGTGGGTGCGGTGGCGCTGCTCGGCGCGGCTTGGACACTGTACAGCAGGAGACTGGGCTAGAGCTCGAAGTACACTATCTTGCGGCGCTTCTTCTTGGGCTCAAGCCTTAGGCTCTTGAGCCGCCCTATCTCGCC
>CAZGZR010000019.1:0-35381 GCA_964529745.1 uncultured Candidatus Bathyarchaeia archaeon | reverse complement strand
TCATCAACTATCTAGACGCCATGGTAGATGAGGAGCTGCTTACTTACACGGAGAGGACCGGGAAGGGTGGCCATCATAGGGTGTATCGCATATCGTTCAACGAGGAAGAGTTCAAAACGCACATCGTAGGACGCGTGATCTCGAAACTGCTTAAGGAGTATCCGAATGAAACTAAGAAATCGTTACAACTTGTATAATTCTAACTTTATTAGTGGAATCATCTATTTTCTATTATGGTCGAGAATCTCCGTGAGAAGGCACTGAAAGCATATGATGCCCTCTTCGGCGACAGAGATACTGTAGAAATCGATGGAAAAACCTACTATATGGAATATACCTCGATTCAGGGCCTGCGTAAGTTCAGGATAGAGGGATACAATTACATCGAGCAGAACCCGGAAAAAAGTAGCAGGTGGGCCGAGATGGCCAGGGAAGGCCACAAGATCATGTGGGTAATGAAAGGCAGTGGATATTTAGCTCAGGTAAGAGACGGAGAGTTCTACGACTTCAAAAAATAAATAATAATATAAAATGTTCACGCGTATCACAGCAATACACAACGCGTGTATCTAGCCTACTCAATAATAACGACATTATTAAGGTAAAAATACAAATTTAGCTTCGTACTACAGTATTTTTGGTGGGAAATATATGACACTTAATCCAGAGTTACAGACAGCTTTACTATCAGGTTTTATAGGTGCTGCAACCGTAGGGATTTTTAATTTAATCATCCAAATATATGTAAATAAAAAAAATACAGAAAATAATAAAATACAATTGGATGCTAATAAGGAAAATTTGCTATTACAATTAGAACAAAGCGAAAAAAACTTACGAATACAATTATTATTTGATAAACAACAAAAATCAATTGGTAAACTTTTTGAAATAGTAACTAACATAAATTTAAATAAAAAGGAATTAGAAACTAATATAAAGGATTTTTTAAATTCAGAAGAAGGATATTATTTACCACTTGAATTACAAAGGAATATTAGATCACATATTAATACAGCTAATGTTGATATGTATGCTTTAGAAGTTGATTTAGGTATGAGAAGACCTGATGAAGATGAATATTGGCAGGAACAGTATGAGGAATATTATGCAGGATTAGATGCCTATGAAAGATATGAATTAGATTATAATAGTATTGTTAAGGCATTAAGAAGAAATCTAACGGATGAAATAAGAAAATCTATGACGACACCATAACAGTTCATTGCCCATATTTGAGTACATGTAAAGGAAAAAAGAAGTGATTACTTTTCAAGATACGCGACGTTGTTTACTACCGACACATCGATCCTGTCTTGTAGATCCCTGTCATCTATCCGCTTCTTGAGCTGTGTACGAAGATAGTTAGCATCTTTACCCTCGACCTCCACCGTCACCGTGTTATGTTCTGATTCTAGGAAAGCGTCTATGATCGGGTCGTATTTGCTTCCCTTCCTGTATTTCCTTGAGGGTTTCTCATCGACGGGTGCGAGTTCGAAATTTACATCACTCATGATGACCAGTTTTTTCATGTATAATAAGATTAATAAATTTATTCATCATGCTTATTGTTACAATTCCAAAGTAATAATAGTATAAGTATATATTCTATAATTAATTTTCAGTTGTTGTTCCTTAGCTTTGTACTCTTTACAATGGTGGAAATTAAGTTAGGCTCTAATTAGCATAATCGATGATTCTATCGCAAGAGGAAAAGCTATTTTAGCTATAATAGTAATCAATGAAATCATTGTAATAATCTAATAGGTCCTGTTTTCTTATCAAATCCATCTCTTCTTTAAGTCCACATCGACATCTTACTCTAATTTTCTTAGTATCATCATCAACTATGATTCTTAACGATTCATTATTACATTTAGGACATAGAAAAGGTCCGCCTTGTAGTTTTTTCTTTCTCTTTCGAATTGAATCTACTATATGTTTTTCCACTTCATAACGGGCTTTTCTTGGAGACATTTAGGTAGATAATGAATTCTGCCAATATATATAGTCGGTTGCGAATTTAAAGTATAAAACGCACAACAAGGGATTATAGTGAATATGGCTTCGATAAATGTCACACTTCAAGATTACCAAGACTGGGATTTTGCAGGACATGATACACGCTATTTGACTCACGGATTGCATCCTTATCCCGCAAAAATGATACCACAAATATCTAAAAGATTGATTAAGAAATATGCAAGGGCCGGCGATTTAGTCCTCGATCCATTTACAGGTTCGGGAAGTGTCTTAGTTGAATCTAGGTTGGCTAAGATGAACTCTATCGGTATTGATGTTAATCCTTTAGCATGTCTTTTATCCGAAGTAAAATCAAATCCATTAGATCCAGATAAATTACTAAATATATGGAACCCTCTAAGAAAAAAAATCAAGACTGAGATAAAAAATAAAGAAAAATACGAAAGACCAAAAGAACTAGAGAATGTCAATCTTAGTTACTGGTTCAAGGAAAATACAATAAATGACCTTCTGGTGATCCGAAATAATATACAAAAAATATCTGACGACCCATTTCGTAAATTCTTCTCAATCTGCCTTTCAAGCACTGTAAGAAAAGTATCCGGAACAAGAGGTAATGAATTCAAACTTTATAGGATAGCACCTTCTGAATGGAAAAAATACAACCCAAACACATTCAGCGAATATTGTAAACAAACCATATATTCAATTAAAAAAATGCGAGATTTCTATACTGTGGCTCGACAGGATGTTTTTTCAAATGCGTATCTAGCAGATAATAGAATAATTTTTTCTGACGATTTCCCAGAAGAGGGGAACTCATTATTGAAAGAAACCCCTCCAAAAATGATCGTAACCTCTCCGCCATATGGCGATAGTCAAACCACAGTTGCTTATGGACAGTTTTCAAGATATTCTTCATTATGGATTAGTTACGAAGAAGGGTTTGACAAAGATGTAATTTTAAAGGTAGACAAGATTGGTCTTGGCGGAGTCAAGAACGGTGAAATCGAACACGATTTTCCAACATTGATCAAAACCCTCGATGCAATAAATGAAAAAGATGTTTCACGATCACATGATGCCAACGCATTCTTTAGCGATCTCTATCAAAGCCTTGAAACCATGTATCGAGTTCTAGACTCTAACAGTACTTGTTGTATAGTTATAGCTAACCGTACTATGAAACGTATCAAGATACCCACTCATGCGATAATAATGGAAATGGCTGTTGACATCGGATTTGAAAATGATGTCATTTTAATCCCAAGAAAAATTCCATCAAAACGACTTCCATGGAAAAATGCCCCAGAAAACATACCTGGATTGGAAGGAAAAACCATGTCAGATGAAAATATTATAGTACTTAAAAAGGAAAGTTAAGGTAAATTCTTATTTATCCATAACATTTGATACATGAAATGAATCTGGATGAATTCATAGTTAAAATGCATCAGATCAAAGATATGGGATATGTACAAACACATAGAGGGCATGATACAGGCATAGGAAAAACTCTTGAAGATTTATTGGGAATAACAGAGAATAATATAGCCGGGCCTGATTTTGCTATCTATGAACTCAAATCAGGTAGAAAAAACTCGTCTTCAATGCTTACTCTATTCACTAAAACCCCCAAACCTCGTGGTGTAATACGTGAGTTACTTAGAGTTTTCGGATACCCTCATCGGAAATCAAATAGTAAACAACAAACCCTTACCAGAGAACCAATCGCTGACATTAATATTCCTGTGGATGAAAAAGAACTTCACTCAACCATAGATTCACGCAACTATAATAGCGTCGGATTGAAACTAGCGCTATCGGATGGCGAATTAATTATCGATAATGATAAAGGCGTTAGAGCTTACTGGGATGAACCTCTTTTGAAAGAAGCTTTCACGAAAAAATATGATAAAATGGTTTATGTATTAGCTGAAAATCGAGGAAAACGAAGTACTGAGCAGTTTTGGTTTAATGAGGCATATCTTCTAGAAGATTTCGGATTTGATACATTCACCAGATTGATAGATGAAGGTAACATTAAAGTAGATCTCAGAATTGGGCACTATCCAAATGGAAGGCTACATGATCATGGAACTGCTTTTAGGATATTCCCAAAAGACCTTCCGATGTGCTTTGATACAATAAAGAGATTAGTTTAGACATTCTAGTTGAGCATTTTTCTTTCTTTTTTCAGGATCAGGATTTTTCCAAAAATCCAAAATATACTCAAAAGTGGCCCCCATTGTGATATAGTTACTAGGCCAACCGAAAATTCCAACCTTATTCACTAGATTTCTTTTATCCCATATGATTGTGTTTCTGAATTCAAATCCTGCCTTGGTTAACGCTTTGATAACACAACCATGAGTAAAGTATCTTTGATTATCTTTCCACAAGTCATTGATGTTGATAATGCAGTGGCCTCCCTGTTTGATGAGTGGATAGATGACTGAGAATATATCTGTCATAGACTTGGTGAAATTTTTATGGGACATTAATCCGAGATCTCTTGGGTCCTCAGAGTATTGTTGAACTTGGTTGTAGTATTCGTTTTTCCTTAGATCACCTCGATAGCTTTTATTTTTTCTTTCATGTGTTAGAAACTCTGGATACGGTGGTGAGGTAATACTTAATGCAATTGTCTCTGGCTCAAAATACTCTGAAATATTGTTCGCATCGTCCTTAATAGCCATCTGTATACTATCGTCGAATAGCCTTGTCTGAGATAAACGCTTCATGGAATAATCGACGTAATCTTGCTGGAGATCAAAACCTACCGCGTTTCGCCTCAGATCTTGAGCAGCTACCAATGTGGACCCAATGCCATTGAAAGGATCTAAAACTAATTCTCCTCTATGCGTCAATAGCTTAATGAAATAAGCCGGTAATGATATTGGAAATACAGCGGGGTGAATATTCTTATCTCGTATGTCTCGTTTCTCGTAATAAAATTCCACGACGCCAACCATGCTGGCCATCCATTCTTTTGCCGAGATACAGCTTATGTGGTTGGGATTACAATCACAGGTTCGCTCGTGGTTGATCTGTAGTGGTTTCGTGATCTCAAACATTAGACGTGTAACCCCTGTGAACCCAATAATATAATATGTTTGATATTTGAAACCAGGATAAATGATAAGTTAAATTTAACATGATTATTATATGATTGTAACATTATATATATTTTATTTCACTCAAAATTATCATTTATCATCTCAATTATCTTATCCAGTCTTTTTACATTAGCGAATTCTTCGATTGTTTTTGATACATATACATTATCGAAAAATGTAAACATACCTCTTTGTTGTGCGCTTTCTCTTTCATCATAGAAGTCAGCTGTTATTAACACTACATCTATTTCCTTTTCTTTATTATAAGATAGATCATAACGATTCATTGGACAATCCTCATCATGCTCACAATTACAGAGAGCCATGTCTAGAAGCAATTTCCAGCGATATGTTTGACCCGCACGCTCCCTTAAAGACGTCTTACAGCTACAGATGATTAGAGGAGTGTCTTCATTTTCGGAGTATAAGAGAAGGTCCACATCTGGTTTTTGAGATTCTCCTCCACCTACATCTATTGTCGCGTATTTTTTTATCATAGGATGTCTTTTTGGTCTCAGAGCGATTTTAATATACTCGGGAATGTTTCCAATTATTCTGTTTCTTTCAAGACAATAACCAACTAAGGCCTGAAAATTATTTCCTGCAATAGAGACACTTGATTGTCCGTTGTCCTGAATCTCACCCCGTCTTATGCGCTCTTCTTGAATTTGACCAACTCCGTCTGATGAATCCCACATTATTTGAGCCAAATGATTCAGCACTTCAATTTCAGTAGTCTCTTGATCATAGCTTCTAACTAAATGAGTTATGAATTCATCACAGATATTTTTTGTAGGCTCCCAATACATACGAGATTCAAGACTATTTATAAAAGGAGAATTAAACGCTATCATAAGAAATAGTTATAGCTTTTCCTGAAAAAATTTTCTAATGAAATACGCGCGTGGTATCTTTACCTGAAAATTTTGAGGCGCGCATGCATTATTTTTCCCTATATCATATAGTACAACATTTAACTATATTTAACTTCTTAAGTAAAATATTCGGGAATATAGGGATTTCCACGAAAATAAAAATGTACTAATTTTATCCAATCCTGATAATCGATTTCGGATTGAATTAGGAATAATTTTATTCTCTCTACAGGTCCTTTTTTAATTTCGTTAATTTTTATCGATTTTCTTTCATCGTATGATTTTAATTCGTATAGTCTAACAGCTCCATCTAAATGTACAAACATCTTCTTTTCTATATCGTATTGAGAATGAACATATCTTGTAACTGCGAATTGTTTGTCGTTATATTCTATTATAATTGGATCTTTATTTATTTCTTCAATCTGTAAAGTTTTTATTCCATTTTTTGTATACCAAAAAAATTCTGTTTTTAATATTTGAAACCATCCCTCTACATCAATAACCCTTCCATGAACTGTTACTCCATCTTCTAATGATCCAAAGTCTCTACCTTTAAGTTTAGGTCCATGCCAATAATCTAGCTCCATATAATAATGGAATGTATCTTTTAACCCAATAAGATCTAAATCAATAGAAATACGCATATCAATTAATGTTTCTTTTTTTCTGATTTCTAAAAAATTTTGGAGAAAATCTGTGTTAAAATTATTAAGTCTTGAATGTGATCTTCTAAAAAAGGGATTATATAACAAGATATAATTTTCATATATTATTCCACATTGTCTTAATTCCATATTCGAATTTATAGATAATAATTTATCGTCATCTAATTTATCAACCATATTTGGAAAATATTCATACACTATATTTTTCCCATCAAGTACATCACACCAAAAATCCTTTCTTTTAAATATATCAACAGATTCTCCTTCTTTCAATATAATTTGTTCTTCTATTTTTTCCTCCCTTAGATAGTATTGTTTAAACCCTAATTGTTCACGGGGATTTTCAAAAATATTTACCCTAGCTTTAACTCCATATTCCCCATCTTCAAGTTTAACAATTTCTGCGTCATCTACATATCCAATAAGTAAGGTTCGATCATGATTTACAGTTAGTGGAAGAGATTGTTTTTTTATTTTCACTACAATTGATTTAAGATCCTTTATAGTAAATTTTGAATTATCTCTCATTAAATGAGTTGTGCATATTATCCCATACTCGATAATCACGTTGAAGATACATAATTTCCTTCTCATATATGATTTTTCAAAAGAAAAATTTGATTTTTATCATAGTAATTAAAATAAGACATAATCTAGTTGTTTGACCAAAATGGTTATGAAAACCAAACCTAGGGGCTCACAATCCCAAGGTTGGAAATTTAAAACTACCACCGGCTTTTACTATTTTTAGTAGCACGCATATATGCACAATATTATTATAATAATGTAAATTTGGGATTAAAACCCCTTTTAATCCGACTTTAACCAGACTATCGTGCAGACATCCGACTGTTATCTGATACATAGCACATTAACCAGTTATATGCTAATCTGTAACTTTACATTAACTAATGTTATCTTCTATTATTTCTGGAATTAATCGCGCATACCATACATATCCCAATCTCAGATCTCTATATTCATTCCCAGGGGTTCCTGAAAAGACTCCTAATAATGATCCACTAATAATATTTGAACTTCCAAACTGTGAAAAGACAGGCCCTCCACTGGAACCCGGGTGGGTATAAATATCCACAAGAAACCTATATCGATCTTTAAAATTAATATTGTAGACAGATGCCAAATATCCGCCCCTAACAACCGGTAAATGATTCTTGTCATCATAAAATCCAAGAGGAAAACCTAACAACGATAAGGGTGTATCAAATCGTGGTTCCGCATAGGCGACGATATGAGCTTTCCTCCAAAGAAAGTTATAGTCCAGTTCCTCTTTAATTTCAGAAATATCAACTGCTACCACATCAATAATATTCTTGTCTTCTGGATTATTTTCGGGATGTTCGAACCATAATTTTTGTTGATCTTTATCGTAAAGTGAGAAGCAACAATATTTTATTTTTCTTGGATCATTTTTATCGATGTGGTAATAAAATCTTAACGAGTCAGGATACCAGTCCTTTTCTTCTCTTATTACTACATGTCTGTTCGTAATTAGAAATACCCTTCCTTTGTCAGCATAAAAGAAACCAGACGCAACTTGTAATGTAGTTTTTTTAGGTGCAAGAAGACTCGAACATTGGCTTTCAATTTTAGTAGCACTATAATGATAAGCGGAGTACTTGTATTCAATGTCCGACATTTATCAAGCTAATTTTCAATTCATTATATAAGTTTGCACATCTAAAATATATCACAAATAACGCTGTAACAAACACGTATAAGCGCGACTATGTTAGAATTCTCATTATTGAATCTCGATACACGCAATATGCCAACTTTTTTCTTTAATCTGAAAATATTTCTTAAAAAATTGTATATAACTAACTACAATATATTTAAGGTTAGACACAGCAAGTTGTTGACCTCTCATGACCCAATCTGTAAAACCAATAAGAGAAATTCAAACAGAACATCCAATTAACGAAATATGGTCCATGTTAGGCTACTTTGAAAGTAAATTTAATTGTGAAAAATATCTTGAGGATAAATTTGGCTCAGATCTCGAGGGTTTATCTGATACCGCAAATAGCTTATCTTATACAGTAGGTTCTGCGCGAGAATTCTACGATGCTGCTGATGGAGTCTCGGTGTTAACTCGACCTCTATTATTATTTTATGGTATGATTGATTTATCAAAAGCTCTATTCATTTCAACACATGGAAAAAAATCTCCTAGCAGGTCTCATGGTCTACAAAGTATAAAGGAGTGGAATGGAGAAATCTCTGAACTTAGTGTTAAAGTATCAAAGGATGGAACTTTTCCTCAATTTCACGGATGCTACTGTAAAGACAGTATTCGTTATAAAACACTAGCTCTAAAGGAACTTTTTTCTCAAATCCCCGAGATAAAAACGGAATTTGAAACAATTTACAATGAGAAATCTAGGGCTCTTTATACATCTCCTGGTGAGTACGGAATAGAAATTATTGATTCAGAATTGGAAAAATATGGAGACCTTGATTATCTTCTCAATCAAATTCCTGGTTTTTCTGAAAAATATAGGATAGTGAATAAAAGCGAAGAAAGATGTTGGCTTATCAATATTCAGTACAGGACACCTGACTTGATGAAACGTTCAATTTCGGGGGATAAGTATTTTGTTTTACCGATAGTAAAAGAAGATGTGCTATTATTACCTGAGATGAGTGTTCACTATTTGATAATGTATTTACTCGGTATGATTTCGAGATATCAACCGGAGGAATGGGGTAAAGTGATTACAGGCGAGGATTCCGGTGAAATCTATTTTCTAAAAAAGTTTCTCTATGTTACTAGAAGGAAATTTCCTAATCTAGTGTTAAACGAGCTAAGGGATCGTGAATTCTTCTTCGTCAGTACTACAATGGATAAATCTGAAAACAGACAATTATCTCGTAGACAATTAGAGAATATATACGATTACGTTAAAAGAAAAGAAAGAAGCGAACTTAGAAGTTTGGGAATAAGATAATCTTTCTTACTGACTTGGTTTCTTAGTAAGGGCGTATTCGACTGGTATCTATAGCCCATTTACCAGTCGTTTATCGCGTCATTTATGCTAGAAACTGCACTTCTGCTAATTAATGAACCAGTTGCGTTTCTACTCCGTGATTCTTAATAAATCGGATCTGATAGCTCTTAAAATTCGGCTTGATCAACCTATTTCTCCCCTCATATTCATCTATCAACAGGCCAAACTCGACAAGCTGCCTCACTATGCTATCACCTGCTAAATGGTCTATCCCCGCCTTTCTGACGAGTTCGGTGATCGTCAGCTCCCCATACTCAACAGCTATGCTTAGAACCCTTATCGCACGCTTTGAGGCCAATATCTCCTCGTACTCATCCATCCTTCTACTCCTGGGCTACAGAGAATCCGCGGCTCTTGTATTCTTAAGTGATGTCAAGGTTATTGATCTACCCTCAGAGAAGGGTGAAAATGCAAATCAACTTACATACAATTTTTTATAATAAGTAACTAACAGATATTACCATAGTTTGGGTTGTCGGCGGATTTGTAGCTTTTGTCTTATATGTAGGCATTCGATAACCTGAATAACCTTAATTGGGTGTTTAGGAGAAAGTTCGAAAAAGCGACGGGGAAGAAATTTTCCCATAAATACGCAAGTTAATTTTTGGTAGATACCCTAACTCATTCTCTTTTTATTGTATTTACATCTAAAAAATATCATGAATGATATATTGCGCGTGCATATCTATTAATGTGGGATTAGTTTGAAAATTCTCTTTATTACAGATGTTCTTAATTGGGAACCAGCATTAGATATTTTAGAAAAGGAAGAACCTAACGCTGTTTTCTTAGGTGGAGATTTAGTTTCTGATGGCTTAGCTAGTTACTGGTTTACTAATCCTTATGGGGACTTAAACACAAACGGAAAAATAGTATCTTTTCTTGAAAAATATCAGAGTCAAATAGAAAAAACTATGTGGAAGAAATGGTTACCAGATATTATTAAAAAAATTAAGAATGGCAAACTGTTTGATGAAACAGGATATTATCGTTTTGAGGATGGAGCGACTAACTCATTAAGATTGTTATTAAGATGGATTTTTGACGATATTGATAAAATGGAATTAAACTATGAAGAAAAGGAATGGCATAATAAGCGGGTTAATTATCCCGATGAATTGATATGGCGAAATATATTTTTAGATTTTTATAATAATTTAGAAGATTCGTTTCGAGATACAGAGTTTTTTAACAAACAGGTTCTAAATCATGTAGACCTATTTTACTACTTTTTGGGGATAGCAGGTAAAAATACAAAAAAGGTGTTTGTCGTGAAAGGCAATCATGATGATTATGGTAATTACTATGATGCAAATAGGATCAATTCATGTGATGGATGCTATGAAATATCTGGAAAATCAATCGGTTTGAATGATTACCAAGTATTAGGTTTGGGGTATGAAGAAACACATTATCTTAGAAAACTAAGACCAATCCTTGCTGAATACTCTGATGGTATTGACATTATTCTTACACACTCAGAGGAAAAAAGATTGGAGTTGCTTACAAGTATTAATCCATTAATCGTTTTTCGCGGTCATTTTAGGACAGGGCATTATAAAGTAAAAAACGTGGATTTCGTGTCCGCTATGTTTCCTTCATATATCACGGTTGAGATAGAAGGGAATAAAATCCAAAAAATATCATACATTGACGAGTAAATATATTCAGCGCGTATAGACCCGACTCAGTGACCTATGGATTGGCGTTCCCCATTATCGGGATAGTCTGCGCCACATTCAAATTGTACAGAGCTTTGAAAGTGCTGAACCCGCATGAGAAGGGTGGAATGCTAGAAGACACCTAGCATGGCTTGATTACTTCTCAGAGACAGATATTCGCATAGCATTAACGGTGTGTCTTTTTATTATCCTTGTGTTTTAAACTGAAGATAAACCTTGACTGGTTCCTTGCTTAGTCTTTTAGGTACTTCTATACTTTGAGGAAAATATATGGGATGGTCTTTTGGTATCTCTAGCTACCCCTATAGCCTCGATTTGGTTATTGTGATTATTGTCTTTATTGTAGCCAAAGTAGTCAGGGATTGTTTAATCAACGAATAGAATATATTGTGGGTCTGTTTCCCAATTTTTATCATAAATAAATATCATCATAAAGGATTTTATCTTATACTTCCTCTTTGGGGTGTGATCAACTTGAGCGAAGGGTGGTTCTACGGGTCCAGCGGCAGGTCGCGGAGCAGAGAAGGCTGGCTCTGGGTGGTGGTCATAGTTTTCATGGTGCTGAACGTGGGGGTACTCAGCTACTTCACTTTCTACAGGACGCCCAGCGAGAGCGGCGACATCGAGGCCCTGAACGCTGAGCTTGACAGCCTCAGGTTCCAGCTCTCCAGCGCCCAGGCCGAGATAGACAGCCTCAGGGAGGAGATAAGGCTCGGTGAGCTGCCAACCGACACGGACAACCTGATACTGACCCAGCTATACAACCGCACCAGGGACAGCGTGGTGCTGATAAGCGTCCGCACCCCGTCCGGGGAGGGCACGGGCAGTGGCTTCGTCTACGACAAGGAGGGCAGGATAATAACCAACAACCACGTCGTCGAGGAAGCCACGAGCATCGACGTCACCTTCCTCGACGGATCGATCGCGGAGGCCGAGCTGGTTGGACGTGACCCATACAGCGACATGGCCGTTATACAGGTAGACCTTCCCGCCGAGCGGCTTGAGCCGGTCAGGCTGGGCGCCTCATCGGACCTGCTGGTCGGGGAGACCGTGGTCGCCATAGGTAACCCGTTCGGCCTCGCCAACACAATGACGCTGGGCATCGTCAGCGCCGTAGGGAGGCAGGCGTCCGCCCCGGGCAACTACGTCATCGTGGACGTCATCCAGACCGACGCCGCGATCAACCCTGGTAACAGCGGCGGCCCGCTGCTCAACCTCCGCGGCGAGGTGGTGGGGATGAACACCTGGATTCTCAGCGACACTGGGCAGTTCAGCGGCATAGGGTTCGCCGTCCCCAGCGACACCATTCAACGCGAGATAGACAGCCTCATCGAGTCCGGAACCTACCAGCACCCCTGGATAGGGATCGTGGGCCGGGAGATGACGCCGGGCCTCGCCGAGGCCATGGGCCTCGACAGGGACACTAGGGGCACCCTGGTGGTGGAGGTGAGCGACGGAGGGCCGGCGGAGGAGGCTGGGCTGCAGGGCGGCGACACGCAGACGACCATAGACGGCGTCCTGGTTTCCATAGGCGGCGACATGATAATCGGCGCCGACGGCAAGACCATGAACAGCTTCTACGACCTCATATTCTACGTCTCCCGGTACAAGAAGCCGGGCGACGCACTGATGCTGACCGTCATAAGGGACAGGGAAGTCATCGAAGTCGAGCTCACCCTGGGTGTGAGGCCGAGCCCCTAGACGGTTACCCCGAATTGCTTCAATTTTTCCTTTGTTGTGGCTCATGAGACGCCCTGAAGCCGGCGTCTGGCTACTCATCGGATGGGTTTAGATCGTCTAATCTGTGAGCCTGGTTTCTGCGTCCCTCGAAAGTCGAGATGTATTCGAAGCCGGCCCGTCTCAGGCTGGCGGCTGCTTCGTCCAGGCGGTGGCCGAGCGCGGAGGGCGTGTGGGCGTCGCTTCCGACGGTAACGGTCTTTACCCCTGTTTCATATGCCTCATTCAGGAAGCCCTGCACCGGGTAGAACTCCGTGAGCCCGTATTTATCCGACGAGGTGTTCACCTCCAGGCCCACGCCTCGCTCGGTGAGCGCATGGAGGGCTTCCCGGTACGCTGACCCGTAGTCCTCGATGGCCGCCGGCTCGCCCCGCACCGTTGCCAGGTGTTTTCTCCAGTAGTCGGGGTGCGCGAGGACGTCGAAGAGCCCGCTCTCCGCGGCTATCCTCCAGGCCGTGAAGTACTCGTCCGCCGCCTCGTTCAGCTGCCTACCGGTGAGGAAGTCGCGGGCACCCCTCCTTGACCCTATGTCCACGCCGTTCAGGTAGTGGATGCTGCCGAGGCAGTAGTCGAGGGGGTGCTCGTCTATAATCTTTTCAAGCCTCTTCTCCTCTCCGGGGAAGTAGTCGACCTCCAGTCCAGCCCTTAAGACGACGCCGGTGTCTTCCCGCGCCTCCCATATGCCTTGGAAGTACTCGTCGAGTTCGTCCATCTTGACGCTTAGGTACATGTCCGGCCCCTTGACGATGAGGTGGCTGGTCAGGGCGATCTCCCTGATTCCCCGTTCCTCGGCTACTTGGATGATGGCCTGGAGGGTGGCGCCGGGGGCGTCTCTGCTGTGGCTCTCGTGGACGTGGTAGTCGAAAGGGAAGCTGGGGTGCATCTCGTTGCCTATTGTCTCCGCTCCCATCCTTAAAGAGGGTTTCACCGTGGACTAGGCCGGGGTACGGGCGACGACTAGGATGTGTTGACCCATGTCGGTGACGCCGGGGCGGCTGCAGAAACTCTTCTCTAGCTCGATCAGGGTCTCGACGGCTTCAGGGCTCTCCGCTATGCGCGGCAATTTGAACTCCCCTGAGGTTATCGTGTTCGTCGCGGCGGTCTGGACTACGTTACAGCCCATCCCCTCGAGTAGACCCTGTAGATACGTGCTCGTGTACAGAGTCATGGGTGCGTGCCACTCATTTGAACCTGGCTTCGAGTACAGTATGTCCGGGAACGTCGAGCCTCGTGTCCACTCAACGTGGTCCTCGATGTTCTCGAGGAAGTCAGCGGCGTCGAGCGACGATATTAGGTGAAACGTCCCTAGGAGGCTCATGGCGCTGATGAATAGAGGTGAACCGGGTTTAGCCACTCTTATCAACTCGGCGCAGGCGTCCACGTGCCGCTCCCTGACGTATGAGAAGGCGCCGCCTAGGCAGAGAACCATGTCGAAAGTATGGTCGGGTATGTCCTCCATCTCGCAGATGTCGAGCCTCTTGACCGCCTTGACGCTGGCCTCCACCCCTGCCTCCCTTATCTTGGTGCGTGCGATCCGCAGCTGCTCATCCGATATGTCCCCGAGGTATACTTCGGCTCCTCTCCGCGCCAGCCATATGGTGTACCTGCCTGGGCCGCCGCCGGCGTCGAGGACGTAGTCGCCGTCTTCGAGGTACTTGGCGACGATGCCGGTCGTCGTCTCGAACTGCACTCGGCCGTGGAGGCTGCTCTCAAGCCGCTTCCACTCCTTGTCCCCGTACTCGTCGTAGAAACGCCTGATGTCCTCCGGGATGTAGCTCATGTATGGAAGTTTATCCACCGGGCTTTTCATGGTTTTGGGCGGCACATATTGACCATGGGTTCAGGTATAGGGCTCTGTATCTCAGGTACCTAGCCAAGGTAACGATGAGTCCAATGTTTCAAAGGTAAGGTATACGTCTCCTCAATAGTTTTTAATGGAAAAACAGGGGTTTCTGGCGAACGCGGATGGAGGCAGTCGCGCGAGGGGTGGTCGAGCAGGCCATTGACGACGAGCTCTCGGACAGGAGGCTCGAGCTCAGCCACAACACGTTCAAGCGGTTCGAGGAGCTGGGAATAATCGAGTCCGCGGAGAGCGCCATGTTCGGCAAGATATACTCGGAGGCGTTCAGCTACTTCATCAACTACAAGATGCACAGCAGGGAGCCCATAAGCCTCCGGGAGATGGAGGAGTTCGAACGCGTCATCGACCGCAGGGTCATGGAGATAAAGGGCAGGATACTGCACCTCACCGGGAGATAGCCGGGGCTGTTTTTCTCTAGAAGCGTTCTATAAACGATTAATATCCGAGCGGTGGAGCGGTTGACGTGAGTAAACGGGTCTTGCTTCTCGTCGGCGTGGTCATATTAGTGGCCGCCGGAATCGTGTTCCTTAATGACGGGGAGGAGCAGGTCAACGATGAGACCTCCGGGGAGCCGGCTGTCTCCGGTGAGGAGCCGGAGGAGACGCCGGCGGCTGGCGGGGCGTCGGATTACCCGAAGATAACCAGCTGGCTCGCCAAGAAGGATGAGCTGATCGAGAGCGGCAAACCCTACGATCTCGTGATGGCCGGGTGGTTCACCCCGGAGGAGGCGGCCAGGTTCAGGGAGAACAACCCGGACGTGCTGCTGCTGGCGGGGCTGACCACCACCTGGGTGTTGGACGACGAGGGCTGGATGAGCTTCCTCTTGACCGTCGCCAACCATGGCCGGGACGAGGCCATCGAGGTGACCGAGGAGATGTACCTCCACGACTCCGAGGGCGAGCGGTGCGCCTTCGGCTGGGCGTCGGAGGAGTGGGGCCACGGCGAGATATACGCCATGGACCCACGCAACGAGGACTGGGCAGACCTCGTCGTCAACTTCTACGAGACCGTGCTGGCGCAGCCCAGCCACGACGGCATAATAGTGGACATGGTCGTCGAGAGGCAGTACTGGGGGCGGGACGCCATAACAGACGAGGAGTGGACCGCGGCCACCAAGGCGATATACGGGAGGATCAGCGACCTCAACACCGACGGCAAGCTCGTGGTCTTCAACGCCGGGGCCAGGCTCTCCGACATCGACGACTACTCCGAGTACTTCGACGGCTACCTCATGGAGAACTTCATGGGCTGCCAGCTGAAGACCACCTTCAGCGAGGGCCTGGAGGCGTTGAACGGCGACAAGACGGTGATCTTCGCCGTGGACACGGACGACACCGGCGTCGCCGACACGAAGAAGATGAGGCTGGGGCTGGCCCTCAGCCTCCTCGGGGATAATGCCTACTTCACGTACGACTTCGGCCCCAGGGACCACGGGCAGGCGTGGTGGTACCCCGAGTACGACGTCGATCTCGGTGAACCCCTGGGGGAGTACTACGAGAGGGACGGGGCCTACTGGAGGGAGTTCGAGAACGGCTTCGTCGTCGCCGCCCCCGACGGCGCATCAGTGAGCTTCGACGAGGAATACGTCGACGCGACTTCAGGTGAAGCCTCGATGAGCTTCACGGTCGAGGAAGGGGACGGCAGGATATTTTTGAAGGCGGTAACCAGCTGAGCCACGCCAGCTGGAGCCTAGGGTGGGAAAAGGTTAAATCTCCGGCTCCTGTTGCCCTAGTCGGCGGGTGAGTGGGACCTCCTACCCGTTCCGCCATAGAAACCCCGGAGCAAGGAGGCAAAGCATGTGAAGACGAGAGACATCAGCCTATCTGCGGTCATCGCCGCCCTATACGCGGCGCTGGTAATAGTTCTAGCCCCCATAAGCTTCGGCCCCATACAGCTGCGCGTGGCCGACTGCCTCATACCCTTATCAGCGTTGTTCGGGCCCCCCTGCGTCGTAGGCGTAGCCCTGGGGGCGCTCGTGGGGAACGCGTACTGGTTCCTGAGCCCCATCGACGTGGTGCTGGGGGCGCTGGCCAACCTGGCCGCCTCATACGTAGTCTACAGGTACAGGGAGCGCCTCGTGCCAGCCTCCGTGGCGGCGTCCCTCATAATCGGCGTCGTGGTAGGCGGATACCTGTGGCTGTTCTTCCCCCCGCCCAGCATCCTGGGGCTTCAGCTGCCCGTTTGGCTGGCCATGATGGTCAGCATCACGCTGAGCAGCCTGGTGGCCGTCGTGGTGCTGGGGCTGGGGCTGCTGAGGCTGTTGGAGAGATCCGAGTACGTCAAGCAGCTGATCTGACCCATTTTTTTCACACGTTTTATCAGGCGGGGACCCCTGATATGCTTCGATGAACGTCAGGATCGTCCGTATCATGGGCTGGTTCGGCGTCTTGGCGCCCCTCCTCGCCGCCTTGATGATTTACCTGAGCGTGGGGGCGACGCCGGGGTGGAGCCTGACGGAGGAGACGCTGAGCCGCCTGGGCTCGGGTGGGTTCGGGGCGGTGCTCTTCAACAACGGCCTCGTCATGTCCGGTGCCTTGATGCTGCTTTTCGGGGCCGGCCTCTACGAGTATACGGCAGGTGACACGGTGGGCAGGATAGGCGCTTGGCTGTACCTGCTGAGCGCCGGCCTCGTGATCGGGCTGAGCCTGGCGACCATCGAGTTTCAGCCGATCCACAACCAGGTGGCGACGGTGTTGTTCGTCGCCCTGCCTCTAAGCGCGGCCGTCACCAGCGTGTATTCTTGGAGGATAGGTTTGAGGATGTACGCCGTTGTTGGTTTCGCGGCGGCCGCTGTCTCCGCCGGGGCATGGGTCGTGGCTGGGAGGGTGACGGCTCTCGTCGAGGTGGCGGCCTTGGCCCCCATTGGGCTATGGCAGATGGCGCTGGGGTACTGGATGTGCAGACAAGTCCCTGACGACGACCTGTAGCCATCTCGCCTCAACCCTGACTCCCCATGCGTAGCCTCGTTTCGGGCGGTCTAGCTGGAAATGGGCGATCTGAGACGTGCCGCCGTTTAGGGTGGCTACGGGTAGACCCTGCGCATGTCCCGGGGGAACGGCACGGTGTCCCTGATGTGCTCCAAATTGAGCATCCACATGAGAACCCGCTCCACGCCTAGGCCGAACCCGCTGTGGGGCACCGTACCCCACTTGCGCAGGTCCATGTACCACTCGTAGTTGCTCGGGTCCAGGCCGTCGTCGATGGTCCTCTGGTAGAGCTGCTCGTAGTCGTGGACCCGCTGGCCTCCGCCGATGATCTCGCCGTAGCCCGCCGGCGCCAGCAGGTCGGCGCTCATGGTGACCTCGGGTCGGTCCGGGTTAGGCATGTGGTAGAAGGGCTTGATGCCGCTGGGGTAGCCCACGATCCAGGTGGGCTTCTCGAACTGCTCCGTGAGGGGGCCCTCCTGCTGCCAGCCAAAGTCGTCTCCCCAGTACATCTCGACGCCCTGGCTCTGAACGATCTCCACGGCGTCGTCGTAGCTCATCCGTGGGAAAGGCGGCTTCAGGCCGGCCAGGTATTCCGGGTCCCCGCCTGCCTTCACCACCTTCTCGGGTATCTCGTCGCCGAGGACGTTGGCGATGTGGCTCACCAGCCTGTCCCCTGTGGTCATGATGCCGTCCAGGTCGGTCCACGGCTCCTCCAGCTCCATGTGGAGGAACTCGCTGAGGTGCCGCCTAGTCCGGCTGGGCTCGGCACGGAAGCTGGGGGCGATGGTGTATATCTTGCCGAGGCTGCTGATGAGGGCCTCTGCGTAGAGCTGCCAGCTCTGGCTCAGGTAGACTCCCTTCCTGTCGAAGTACTCGACGCTGAAGAGGGTGCTGCCACCCTCGACGCTGGCGGTCATGAACATGGGGGTCTGGACCTCGGTGTAGCCGTTTTCATTGAACCAGCAGCGCGCCGCCTCCAGGAACTTGGCCCGTATCTGGAATATGTTCTGGAGCCTGGGCTCCCGTATGTAGAGGTGCCTGTTGTCCATGAGGAACTCGATGCCCTGCTCCTTCTTCACTATGGGGTAGTCGGGTTTGGCGACGTAGACGTCGCCGACGCCGTTAACCCTGACCTCCCAGCCTCCCGGCGCCCTGTCGTCCCTCCTGGCGACGCCCCGTAGCTCCAGGGCGGTCTCCAGGGGGTACTTCTCCACCTCGTCGAAGGTCTCGTCGTCGATGTCGCGTCTGTTCAGGGTGCACTGTATGACGCCTGACCCGTCCCTGAGCTCCAGGAACTGGATGCCTCCGCTGCTCCTGCTGGTGTATATCCAGCCGCGGACCTTGACCTCGGCCCCGTCCTCGATCTCTCCCTTGAGTATGCTGGCTGCGTCCACGAATCCCGTCATTTTAGACACTGATTCTTGTCTCAGCCTGTTAATGACTCTTTCCGATCAGACGGCTCAAGCCGTGGCGGGCATATGGAACGTTGATCCATGTGTTATGTAGTGTCTCGATACAGACTCATCTTCATTAAAACATAAATTAAAGACAGTGGCAGATATAACCATGGACAAGAGGATCAAGCTTCTGAACCGGCTCAAGATGCAGCTCAGCGGCTACGTCTACACCGGCCACAAGAGCAGGGACGGCTGGAGGGGCGAGCTCCCCCACTACCAGTTCGTGTGCCCCATCCACGGCGTGGTCGAGAACTACCCCAGCGGCTACGAGCAGCGGCTGGAGTGCCCCCTCTGCCTGGCCGAGAGGAGGGAGAAGCGCCTCAAGGCGGCAGCCGGGGAAACCCTTTAACTCTGCGCGTTGTCTGAGGCTTCATGGAGCCTCTGAGCATAGGGGATATCATCGATTCGTTTGAGGCCAGCCGCGCCAAGGTATATTTGTACATGGCTGAGGCCCTCATCACGCACCTTGGAGAGGAAGAAGGCAGGAGGGCCATCCGCGAGACGGTCCGGAGGATGAGCAGGGACTCCGGGTTGGAGGCCCGGAGGAGCTACGAGGAGAGGGGCGTCGAGAACACCTGGAGGAACCACCGGGGCGTCAACGGCCCCTTGTACGCGCTGGCTTGGACGGGAGGCGTAACGGTGGACGAGCCCGACCTGAAGGTAGTCGAGTACAGCTACTGCCCCCTGGGGGCCGCCTTCGCCGAGACGGGCCCCAGAGCCGAGGAGCTGGGGGACATCTACTGCGGCGTCACGGACGACGCGTTCTGGGAGGGCTTCAACCCGGAGTGGACGGTGACCCGCGAGAAAACGTTCAGCGCGGACGGCATCTGCAGGCTCGTCTGGCGGAGACGAGGATAAAAAACTTCCAGATACGACCAGTAGCAGGTGGCGAGGGAGGCGGGACATAAACGTAACGGGTGGTCGCACAGCGATGATTTCTCCTCAGGCGTAACCGAGGCTTGAGAGAGCGTCAGGCAGTTCGCCGAGGCCTGAGATGACGGCGTCGGGTCCAAGCCGCTTCAGCTGGTCCTCGTCGTAGCCTCTTGTGTCCACAAGTATGAATGCGCCGTGAGCTGCTTCGGCGGCCTCGGCGTCGTGGTCCGAGTCCCCTATGTAGACGAAGTCTTCCCTTCCGTGGAGCCGTAGCGCCCTGATTATGGGCTCGGGCTCCGGCTTCACGTACAGGCAGTGGTCCCTGGTCACCGTGTGCTTGAAGAAGCGTCCAAGGCGCCCGTACTCGGGGCTGCCGCCGATCCTCTCCACGGACGCGTTGGACGCGGTGGTGACGAGCCCCATCTCGTAGCCTGTTTTCGCAAGTGTTTCGAGGGCCTCGACGACGCCGGGTATGAGGACGCTCAGCGCGTGGTCCGCCCGCTCCTCCGCCATGAACGGCCCGTTGATGGCGGCCATCAGCGCCGATGCGTCCTCGCTGCTGTATCCGCTTCCCTCGGCGTAGGCTCTGCACGCGTTCCAGATGTGGGCCATGCGGTCGAGGCCGCGCAGGGCTTCGCTCGGTACGCCGTGGATGGCGGCGAGCCTCTTCATCTCCTCCTTGACGGGCGTCTTGGCGTGGCGCCCCACGTGGTGGCTGAGGCCCACGCCGCTGCCCTCGACGCGTATAAGGGTGCCGTCCAAGTCGAAGAGAAGCAGCGGTCTGCGAGGCATGTGACTGTATATGGGTTCCATGTATTTTACTTGGACCCGTCCCGGGTCCTGCGGTAGTGCCTCCTGGCCTTCATCCTGTTGCCGCAGCTCTCCATGCTGCACCACCTGCGGCTCCTGTTGCGGCTCGTGTCGAGGAAGAGCCAGCCGCATTCGTCGGACGCGCATCGCTTAACTCTGTCGATGTCCTCGGACATCAGAAGCTCCGAGGCGGAGGCGGCCAGCCTCCAGAGGATGTATTCGGGGGGCTTCGAGTCGTATTCCATCGTGTAGACTCCCCCGAGGCTGATCAACTTGGTGTGGCCCAGCGCCTCGGAGAGCACCCGGTTCAAGGTCTCTAGGTCCGCCCCGGCGGGTTCGGCTTCCTCGCACACCGAGTGGAAGATCCTGTAGATCGCCTCTCTGAGCTCGACGCCGCGAAGGTAGACGGACTCCGCGTGTCGGGGGCTCAGGGCTCCCTGTGTAAGCAGCGCCTCAGCCTCCCCGTCGTCGAGCACGCCCGCTACGCGGCCCCACTCGATCATGTCCCTGTAGTCTGTGAGGGACTCCTCCGGATCGTCTCGGCCCCTCCAGTCAACGGTGTTGACGAAGTCTAGGCACGGGGCCCCTCCCACCAGTCTGGGTTCTTCGGCGTGTTCATAGAGCATGTTCTAACCATTAATTCAGGTATTGGTGGTTAAAACCTTTTATATAACCATCATTATTTTTTTAGCTGGTTAGAAGGAGGTTCGGGTGTGTCGGCTGAGTTGACGAGGCGAGTCAAGAAGATGGCGTACGACGAGGGGTTCAAGGACGTGGGCATCGCTAGGCCCGAGTCGCTTGAGGACCTTCCCTACGGGTGGGCCTTCGACGTCAGGGAGTTGAAGAAGCCCCGGGAGCTGGTTCCCAATGCGAGGGCGGTGATCGTCACCGTGCTTCACTGTTGGGACAAGGCGTTCTTCACGCAGATCAATTCACCGGAGTGGAGGGGCTACGGCTTGCACAACCCCGACGAGGAGTTCGAGGGCTACTACTCGTCCTACATGATCTCCATGACCAAGGCGTGGCCCATAGTCAACATGCTCCGGGAGGAGGGGCATGAGGCTGTGTTGTCCGTAGCCATCCCCATGAAGACGACGGCCGTGAGGTGCGGCCTCGGCGCCATAGGGAAGAACAGCCTCCTCATCCACCCAGAGGTGGGCCCCAGGCTCGGCCTCATGGCCGTAGTTACCAGCGCCGAGCTGGAGCCGGACGAGCCTTTCACCGGGGACCTGTGCGGCGACTGCACCATCTGCCTCGACGCCTGCCCCACCAAGGCCCTGAGGCCATACGGCATAACCCCCGAGAGGTGCCTCACCTACGCCTCCGAGAACCCCGGGAAGACCAGCATCCCGGCGGACGTCCGGGAGCTGGAGGAGAAGCTGGTGGTCAGGCCCACGGAGAATAGCTACGTCGAGTGCAGCATCTGCATGCAGGCCTGTCCTTACGGTAAGTGAGTTTGGCGCCCCGGGGAAGACTCGAACTTCCGACCACCTGCTTAACAGGCAGGGGCTCTACCTACTGAGCTACCGAGGCATATCACCAATGGACTCCAACATCTCTATTATAATCTTCCGGACCACGTTCGCGTCGGCCCGGGCCCTCACCCGCCGAAGCACCTGGCCCACCAGATACTCTGCCGCCTTACCCGTGCCGCCCAGGTAGTCCTCCACCGCCTGAGGGTTATCGTCGATTACCTCGGCGACGACCTCCCTGAGCTTATCCCTAGGCATCAACGCGAGGCCCTTCTCCTCGACCAGCCAGCGGGGCGACCCCCCTCCCGCCGCGTAGTCCTTTATCAGCTCCTTGGCGGTGCGCTCCGAGATCACCCCCTCGTCGATGAGCGCTAGGAGCTCCACGAAGGTCTCCGGTCTGACTCCGCTCTCCCCCAGCGACAGCCCCAGGTAGTTGAGGCTCTTCAGCAGGTACGTCACCAGCCAGTTGGCCACCACAGCGGCGTCGCCGTAGAGGCGGCAGCACTCCTCGAAGAACAAGCTCATCTCCAGCCCCGCGTTGACTATGACGCCGGCCTGGAACCCGGTTATGCCGTACTGCTCCACGAGGCGTCGGGTCCTCTGGTCGGGGAGCTCCGGCATGGTGGCCTCGATCTCCTCCACCCACCCGGGACTGAGATTAATCCTGACGAGGTCGGGCTCCACTATGTAGCCGTAGTCCTCCTCCTGCTCCTTGCCGCGGAGGCTCACGGTGCTGCCCGTCTCCGAGTCGAAGTGACGGGTCTCCCTGGACACCTCGACGCCCATCCTGGCCATGCTTCGCTGCCTGACCGCCTCGAAGCTCAACGCCTTCTCCACGTTCCTGTATCCCGTTATGTTCTTGACCTCGACGCGGCTGCCGCCCTCAACGCTCACGTTTGCGTCCACCCTGAGGGAGCCCTCGGCGTGGGGGTCGTAGACGCCCAGGTGGTCCAGGGTCACGCCCAGCTTCTCCAGGAAAAGCCGGGCCTCCCGGGTGTCCTCGATGTCGGGCTCCGTCACTATCTCGGCGAGGGGGACGCCGCTCCTGTTGTAGTCGATGAGGTTGTACAGGGAGGACGTGATGTCGCCGCCGACGTGCACCAGCCTGGCGGGGTCCTCCTCCAGGTGAACCCGCCTAATCCTTATCCTCCTGTCGTTCAGCACCATGTAGCCGTCCGTGGCGAGGGGCTGCTCGTACTGGGTAATCTGGTAGTTCTTGGGCATGTCCGGGTAGAAGTAGCTCTTCCTGCTGAACCGGACGGCTGGGGCGAGGACGCAGTTCAGGGCCTTGGCTATCCTTACTCCGTGCTCCACGGCCTTCTTGTTCACCTTGGGCTTGCTGCCTGGGAAGCCGAGGCAGATGGGGCACGTGTTCGCGTTGGGCTCCGCGGCGACCGAGTCGGTGCTGCAGCCGCAGAAAAGCTTGCTCGTCGTCCTGAGGCGGACGTGTATCTCCAGCCCTATGGTCGCCTCCATCCTAGCCGGCCTCCACCGCCGCCGCGGCACGGATCACTTCGCCCTCTCCCAGGTGGTCGGCCATCAGGTGTAGGCCCACGGGCATCCCGCCTGACTGGCCGCAAGGTACCGACGCCATGGGTATCCCAGCCAGGTTAGGAGCCACCGTCAGCACGTCCATCATGTAGTGCTGTATGGGCTCCATGTCGGCTATCTCGTCGAACCTGGGCGCCACCACGGGCATCGTCGGCGCAGCCAGCACGTCCACGTCCCTGAAGACGCGTTTGAGGTCCTCGATGACCCGGGTCCGGACCCTCAGCGCCTTCAGGTAGTAGGCGTCCCTGTACCCCGCCATCCTGGCGTATGTGCCCAGGATTATGCGGCGCTTGGCCTCGTCGCCGAACCCCTCGCTGCGGACCCTGCTGAAGTACTCGTCGAAGGTGCCTTCGAGGGGGAGCTGGAGGCCGTACCTGAGGCCGCAGAACTTGGCGAGGTTGGTGGAGGCCTCAGCCATGGCGATGATGTAGTAGCTGCTGAGGCTGTACCTGGTGAAGGGCAGCGAGGCTTCACTTATCTCCGCTCCCCGGTCTTCGAGGCGCTTGATGCCCCGCCAGACCTCGTCCGAGACGGCCTGGTCCACGCCTTCGCCGAAGTACTCCCGGGGTACGCCCACCCGCAGCCCCTCCACTGGTTCATCGGCGTATGCCGCGTAGTCCTCAACGGGGGCGTGCAGAACCGTGGAGTCGTACACGTCCGGCCCAGAGATGACCGAGAGTAGGAGGGCCGCGTCCCGCACCGTCCTCCCCATGCAGCCTATCTTGTCCAGGCTGTTGGCGAAGTCGATGAGCCCCCACCTGCTGGTCCGGCCGTAGGTGGGCGTCATACCCACCACCCCGCAGAAGCTCGCCGGGCAGCTTATGCTACCGCCCGTGGACTCCGCTATGGCCAGGTGCGGGAAATCGGCGACCGCCGTGACCACGGCTGCGCCGCCTGAGCTGCCGCCTGGGCTCCTCTCCGGGTCGTGGGGGTTGAGGGGAACGCCGTAGGACGTGTTGACGTTGAAGGTGCCGAACCCGAACTCGTCCTGGGTCGTCTTGCCGAGTATGGCGGCGCCCTCCAGCCTGCACTTGGCCACCACCGTCGCGTCGAAGGGAGGCATGTATCCCTCCAGGACCCTGGAGCCCGCGGTGGAGGGCATCCCCATGACGCAGACGTTGTCCTTGACGGAGACGCTGACGCCTGCCAGCCGCCCCTCGACGCCCTCCTCCAGCGACTCAGGTAGATGGTTGAAGGCATGGTACCTGAGGTCTATTCGGCGAGCCTGCTCGAGGACGTTCACTGTATCCGCGGCCCCCTGAAGTAACCGTCTTCCCTGTGCTCCGAGTTGGCGAGGGGGTCCCAGCTCCACCGCCGGGCCTCGTCGTCCCGGAGGACGTCCTCGAGCATGATGGGGTGGTAGCTGGGCTCGACGCCCTGGGTGTCAACCTCGTCCAGCTCCCTGAACGCCTCTAAGATGACTTTGAGCTGCCGTTCGTATCGTTCGATCTCCTCGGGTGTGAGGTTGAGGCGGGCCGCCTCGGCGACGCGGCGGACCATGCCGCGGTCTATCTCGGCGTCAGACAATTCTGCGCGCCTCCTGGGGGCAGGAAAAATGTTTGCTAGGTTCTTGAGGTGAGGTTTGCGACGGTATTAATGCATTCACCTGTCAACATCTTCACCCCGACGCCACCGTAGACGGTGGCACGTTATATAAAAATTACTGTGGAACCGTTCAACACTTGAACGGGTTCCTGCCGCTTATGCAGTAGGTGCATATGTGCTCGGGCGGCAGCCCGCCTTAAATAGAAGGTGCCAGCAATGAAACCGCATGGAGACCACTGAACTGAGGAACAGGATCAAGGAAGCGGTGGCCATCCTCGAAAACTACAGGGGCTTTGGCCCCATGGTGGGCGACGGCATCGACGCCTTCAACAGGATAGACGCCTGCATCGCTGAGCCCACCCCGGAGCGGGTCGCCGAGGCAAAGGACCTGCTGAAGGGGCTTAACAGGGAGATCGTGCCTTACCGGGGCTACGTGCCCACCATCGCCCAGACGATCCAGGAGCTCAACGAGTGGATCGGGGATCAGTAGCCTCCACGTGTTCATCGAGGTACGCCTTCATCCTCGAGGATATGAAGCCCGCATAGTAGTCAGTGCCCCTATGGGCGTCCGCGCCTTCCACGTATTCCCTGTAGATGGTGTACGCCTCCTCGTCGCCCAGCTCCCTCAAGGCCTTTAGCACTGTATCTTTCCGGATGTCCTCCGCGCCGTGGACCGCCGCGAGGAACTTGGCCGCCTCACCCGCGGAGACCCTTAACATGTCTGGGCGACCCTTGAAGCGTTCGATGTTCTCAAGCAGCCTCTCTGCCCTCCACGCCGTCAGCCCCTCGGGGGTGTACAGGGGTATGAGGTGAGCTATCTCCGCCCCGTGGACCACCATGTGGTGCGCCAGGAAGTCGGCCTGGTAGAAGGTCAGGAACTTGAAGCCATAGCCGCTGCCTATGGGGTCCCTGAGCTGCTCTATAGTCATCCACGGCATGTCCACGAGGATTATGTCCATCCCCTCGGCGCATCTCTTCACGGCCACCAGCAGCCGCTCCGCGACTGCCGCGTCGTCTTCCCTGAGGACGGCTAGGAGGTCGAGGTCGCTGATCCCCGGCTTGAAGTCGCCCCTCACGTAGGAGCCGAAAACCACCAGGCTGAAAACCCCGGCGCGGAGTATGGGGTCACCCTCGACGGCCCTTCTCATGCAGTGGAACGGCTCCCCACCCATGGGTACGAGATGGGGCCCGGGGTAGAAGGGTCTTTCTCAGTGGTGGAGCCTCATGGCCTTCCACGGCGAGAGCAGATACGGCGGCAGGTGGGCCGCCAGGTTGCTGAATGGCAGCACCTCGGGCTTAAGCTGGATGCCCAGCGAGTCCGCCATGAAGTCCCTCCGGGCCTGTATCCGGTCCCAGGCCTCCGGGTAGGCGGCAGCGAAGTCCGCCCTCAGCCTGCTGTCGGCGAGGGCTACGCCGTCCTCCATGTTTGTCGTGAAGTAGGGGGTGCCCGTGGCGGGTATCACGTCCACCTGGAGCGCCATGCCCGACCTGAGCCTCAGCCGCGAGCCCCTGTAAACGGGGCTGTTGAGCCACTCGTCCAGGTGGATGAGGTGCCCCGGGTTCAGGTGCACCCCATAGAACGGGTCGCCTATCCTGTCGTGGATGGCACGGTATAGGGCGCCGCCCTCGACGCCGACGCCCACGAGCCTGTACCACCCGGCGACGGCCTCGAAGTAGGGGGCAACGAGCCTGGGGACGTAGTCCCTGATCCCCTGGGGCAGCTGGCTCTCGTCCTCGACGACCCAGCCGGCGCGGCAGTTGAGGGCGCCCCAGACGCCGTACGCCGTCGTGAAGGGGTCGCCCAGCTCTATCACCCTGCTGCTGGGGCTGGGTAGCCCCATGAATGCGCGGGGCCCCGAGCTGAGCATCAGGTGGCACGAGAGGGGTATGCCGGTGACCCTCATTAGCCTGACCGCCTCGTACTCGGTCATCCCGGGCTCCAGGCCGAACACCACGTCCCGGACGGCCTGGGAGGTGTGACACGAGGCGTACTCGAACCACGCCAGCTGGTCCACCTCGTTCACCGCCCTGAGGCCGTCCGTGGGGTGCATCAGCAGGCTGTTGGCATTCAGGACGTTGCGCTTGCCCACGGTCTCCCGGAGGGCGTCGGCTATGTACGAGGGGACCTCCAGCCAGTACTCGGGGTTGGCGGTCTCGTTCTCCGTGTAGTATTTCCAGCCGGCGACGCCGACACGGTCGCCGTCCTCGACGCCGGCCTCCATGAGCATGATGCTGAGAGGCCTGGTGGTGGACCTGTCCTGGCCCATGAGGCTGAAGCTGGGGTAGAGCAACGGCCTCAGGCTCTCCTTCACAGGCGACACCGGGTAGTAGCCGAGGCCCTCGTGGCCCATGACCAGGGACGCCCTGCGGGTGGCCACGTCCATTATGAGCATGGACTCCTCGAAGCGGGGGTCGTAGCCCGTGAGGTAGGCGAGGTTTGCGAGGTGCTCCCTGTCCCCGTAGACCACGATGCAGGTGTAGCCGGCGTCCTCGGCGGCATCGTAGAGCTTCTCCAGCCGGGTCTGGTAGGTGGAGCCGGAGACCCTGGGCTCCGTTTTGGGCATCCCGAACTCGGGGAGGTCGATCTCGGCCAGCGTGGACGAACCCATCAGGAACACTCAAAGTATACTCCGGGGACGCGTATTTAGATTGTAATATCAAAAAACGTTTTCAGATTAAAAAAAGACACCTTTTACAATTCCAAATCATTTTATCTGAAAACTTTTTTTTACATGAAGAGAAATGAAGTGTTTATAATTTTCTATCACAATTTAAGATATTTTAAAATGAACATAATAACCACTATAATGATGATTATAATAATGTATTGACAATATTTTTCATTATATACGTCTTCACGCATTTTTTCTATTCCTGGACCACCATCTACCTCAGCACCTTCAGCAATATTAACTGCGATTTCTATACTATTTTCTTTGGTGTACTCTAGAAAGGGAGGATGACTTGTATCAGCGACTAGATGGTATTTACCGTTTTCCATTTTGACGAAGAAGATGAACTCTTCACCCATAGAAAAACTATGATTGAATCTATTCTTTATCGTGGTTTCATTATAATATATTTTCATCTGATTGACCGACACATTGTTAAATATATATCCCTTGACATCTATCATCATCGAAGAGTTACCTAATAAATAATTATCAATGGATATCACTACCCCATAGGGAAAGCTTTCTGTTTTTTTAACTAGAACAAGTAAATCAGAATTCCCAGTGAAAATACTGCTTGACAATAAGAGTAACACGCAATACGATTTTAAGGTGCTCATACATTGACGATAATCCCTTTCCAGATATTTATATTAACTGGAAGAATAATATAAATATTAACTTATTATTATAAATACGCATGAATTTTAATATAAAACTAAGATATGATGTCCAAAAGTGGGTAATATGTCTAGTTCTCTTGAGCCTTTACATAATTTGAAAATTTTTCTTTTAAAATTGTATTAAACGTCCAATGTGTCCAGTCGATCAATGGACTGGGTAAGGCGTGTACCCGTTGGGAGACTTTCAGCTTCCGCGTTCGACCAGGCCTTTGAGGGCGGAGACCAGCAGGAAGCAGGCGACGAGGGTGAACACTATGACGCCGCTGGTGGCCACGTCTAAGACCGCCGAAGCGAAGACCCCGGCCACCACGCTCCCCACCCCGAAGACCACGCTCATGAACGCCGTCCTCCTGAAGCCCAGGTCGAGCTGAAGCGCCGTGAGGCCCGGGAGAACCAGCATCGCCGTCACCAGTATCATGCCCACCACCTTAATGCTCAGGACTATGGTGACCGCCACCAAAAGGTTGAAGACCGCGCTGAGCGCCCCCACGGGCACCCCCATGAGCCTGCTGGTCTCCTCGTCGAAGGTGATGCTGAGCAACTCCTTGTAGAAGACACCCACCAGGGCCAGAGACGAGACGCCGAGAACCGAGACCAGCGCCAGATCCCAGGCGCCTATGGTGAGTATGCTGCCGAAGAGGTAGCTGAAGAGCTCGACGTTGAACCCGCCGGCGAGGCTTATGATTATGAGGCCCGTGCTGAAGCCCACCGCGAGGATCACGGCGGTGGCCGCGTCCGAGTCGGCTAACCCCCTGCGGCGCATGTAGGAGATGCCGAACACGGCTAGGATCGAGATGATGAGCGCCGTGATCAGCGGCTCCACCCCCAGGTACAGCCCTATGGCTATGCCGCCGAAGCTCACGTGGGCCACGCCGTCCCCTATCATGGACTGCTTCCGGAGTATGACGAACAGCCCCACCAGGGCGCAAGAGAACGCCGCTATGCTCCCGCCGAGGAGGGCGTACTGGAAGAACCTGTACCCGAGCAGCCGCAGGAGGTAGCTAGACATCCTCGAATAATCCCTCGCACGTGTGTTCGTGGAAGACGAAGTGGAAGTGCTCCCCGTAGGCTTTCTGCAGGACCTCGTTGGGGTCCGATTCTGGGCTTATGGGGCTGGTGTACACCCTGCGGTTGACGCACATTACGTCGCTCATCCTGCAGAACACCGCCGCCAGGTCGTGGCTCACTATCAGTATGGTGGTGCCCTGCCTGCCGTTGAGGTCGCTGAGCTTCATGTAGAAGAGCTCCTGGGCCTCGGCGTCTACCCCCGCGACGGGCTCGTCCAGTATGAGCACCTCCGGGTCCCTGACGAGGGCCTTGGCCACGAAGACGCGCTGCTTCTGGCCCCCGGACAGGTGGCCAACCCTCCTATCCGCCAGCTCGCTAATCCCCATGAACCCGAGGACCTCGTCCACCTTCGCCCAGTCCTCCTTCCTCAGCGGCTTGGCCAGGTTGCTCCTGTTTATCCTACCGAGGCCCACGAGTTCACGGACGTTTATGGGGAACTTCTCGTCGAATGAGATGCTGTGCTGGCTAACCCAGGCGAGCCTGCTCCACTCGTCGAACTCCTCGATGGGGGTGCCCAGTATGCGTATCGACCCCGACTCGCGGGGTATTATCCCGAGGATGGCCTGGAGCAGGGTCGTCTTGCCTCCCCCGTTGGGGCCGACGATGCCCATGTAGGCGCCGCGGCTGACGGTGAACGTGGCGTCCTCTATGACGCGTCTGCCGCCTCTGTCTACGTTGAGGCCGTCCACCTCTATCACGGCTTCGGTCAATTCACCAGCCCCTCCGCGAGGCTGTCCAGGTTTGCCTCAAGCTGATCAATGTAATCCATTTCGTCCACCGGCCCCACCATCAAGTAAAGCTCCAGCAACTTCACATTCTCGCCTGTTCGTATCTCCAGCTCCGATTTAAGAGCCTTGGCGTACTCGTCGCTGTACACGGGGTCCACGTATATGACGTAGCTCCCCGTCAGGGTCATCTCCTCCACTATCTCCGATATCTTGGCCGTGCTGGGCTGCTCGTCCGCGGACAGGCCTATGATGCCGTGCTGCTTCAGCCCATACCTGTCGGCTACGTAGCCGTAGGCGGAGTGGGATACGAAGAAGGTCTCGCCGGCGGCCGGCGCCAGGGTGTCGCCGTACCTCTCGTCTAGGCTTCTCAGGGTCTCCTCGAAGGCCGCCCACCTCTCCGCGTAGTAGTCCGCGTTGCCGGGGTCCGCCTCCCTGAGGGCGTCGGCTACGTTCTCGGCGAGCATGAGGGCCGTGTGGGGGCTCACCCAGAGGTGGGGGTCTCCCTCTTCGTGCTCGTCGCCGTGCTCCCTGTCTTCATCCATCTCCAGGAGCGTTATCCCTTGGCTGGCCTCGACCACTGTCTTGGCCGAGGTATCGATGGACCCGATTATGTCTTCCTGGACCCAGCGGTCCAGGCCCGCGCCGAGGTAGATGATGACGTCGGCGTCATCGGTCGAGGCGATGTCGCCTATGGAGGGCTGCCAGCTGTGCACCTCGCTGCCCGGTGGGATGAGCGACGACACCGTCACCCTGTCTCCGCCGATCTGCTCCGCCATGTACTGCAGCGGGTAGAACGAGACGAGGACCCTGGTCTCTTCTCCCTGGGGCTCGGTGTCTGTCCCGGTGAAACCGATGACGGCTGCCCCGGCTAGGACGGCCACGAGTGCCACGGCTATCACCCATCTTCTGTCCATGAACACGTTTCTCGTCTAGAGCATGGAGACTGTCTTTAATAAACCATTATTATATTTTATTAAATATTATATATTGAATCATATTTTTTTATTAAAATCTCTTGGCTTAAATCCTCGCCTGGGGCCCCGCTCCTAATCGACTTATACAGCATAGGACATAGAACGTTGATCTGCGATGGGTTTCTTCGTGGGCGTTGACAGCGGCACCCAGGGCACCAAGACCGTCGTGGTGGACGACGTGGGCCGCGTGAGGGGCCGCGCCTCCGCCGGCTACGGCCTAATGGAGGGTCTTCCCCGCGGCCACATGGAGCAGCACCCCGAGACCTGGGCCGAAGCCATGAAGCGGACCATTCGGGGCGCGCTGAAGGACGCGAAGGCGGACCCTGCCGGGGTGTGTGCTGTCGGCGTGAGCGGCCAGCAGCACGGGTTCGTCCCCCTCGACGAGGAGGGAGCCGTGATAAGGCCGGCGAAGCTGTGGAACGACACCAGCACCTCCGAGGAGTGCAGGATGCTGACGGAGGCGCTGGGCGGCGTCGAGGAGGCCATCAGGCTCACCGGCAACAGCATACTGCCGGGCTACACCGCCGGCAAGGTTCTCTGGCTGAGGCGCCACGAGCCCGGCAACTACTCCAGGCTGAGGCATGTGTTGCTTCCCCACGACTACCTCAACTACGTTCTAACAGGCGAGTACACCATGGAGTACGGCGACGCCTCCGGGACCGCTTTCATGGACGTGCGGAGACGCAGGTGGAGCATGGAGGTCATCGACGCCATCGACCCGGCGCTCATCGAGTGGCTGCCGGAGCTGAGGCCGAGCGACAGGCCGGCCGGAACCGTCAAGCGGGACGTTGCGTCTGAGCTGGGCTTCGGCGGCGACGTGCTGGTCTCCGCCGGCGGAGGCGACAACATGATGGGCGCCATAGGCACCGGGAACACGTCCCCCGGGAAGGTGACGGTGAGCCTCGGCACCTCCGGCACCGTCTACGCGTACTCGGGCGAGCCTGTGGTGGACCCCAGGGGAGAGGTAGCGGCGTTCTGCGACTCCACAGGCGGCTGGCTGCCCCTCGTCTGCACCATGAACGTCACCGTGGCCACCGAGCACATGCGGCGGCTCCTCGGGCTCAGCCACGCCGGGATGGAGGACGCCGTCTCGATGGCGCCTCCCGGCTGCGACGGCCTCCTGATGCTCCCCTACCTGACGGGGGAGCGCACACCCAACGTGCCCCACGGGAAGGGGGTGCTCTACGGGCTCACCCCCAAGTGCTTCACGGCTGGCCACCTGTGCCGCGCAGCCATGGAGGGCGCCACCATGGGGCTCAACTACGGGTTCAACAGGTTGAGGGAGCTGGGCATAGACCCCGTCGAGGTCAGGCTCACCGGCGGCGGCGCCAGAAACAAGGCGTGGAGGAGGATAGCTGCGGACGTGTTCGACGCCGAGGTGGTTACCCTCAGAGAGGAGGAGGGCGCGGCCTACGGCGCCGCTCTACAGGCTATGTGGACCTACAGGCTCAGTCTGGGGGAGCGGGTCTCCATGAGCGGGATAACTGACGAGGTGGTGGAGATCGACGAGCCCAGCAGGCTCAAGCCCATAAGGCGGAACGTGGAGACCTACCTGAGGCTGCAGTCAACCCAGGACAGGCTGAGCAGGGACCTGAGAGGGCTATTCGGTTCCGTTGGGTGACGTCTCATGGGTGAAGAAGAGAAGGACAGCCGGGGACTGGCGACGCTTGCATCCCTCCTGTTGTCCAACTACTCCATCTACCCCGGCACCATACTTACGTCGATACTGTTGGTCGAGATCGCGGAGACCTTCGACTCAGGCGTCGGCGTGGTAAGCCAGATGAGGACTGTGTCCTCGGTGCTCGGTTTCGTGACGGCCGTCGCGATGGGTGCGCTGAGCGTCAGGTACGGTGGCAGACGCCTGCTCGCTGCGGGGCTGTTGCTGCTGAGCCTGTCCTGTGTGGGCAGCGCCGCGGCGCCCAGCCTGTTGTTGCTGTTCGCGCTTTACTCGTTTAACGGCGTCGCCTCCAACTTCGTTTTTCCCATGCTGACGTCTCTGGTGGGGGAGTACTATCCCCCGGAGGACAGGGCGAGAGTGATGGGCTGGGTAGGCGCCTCCGGCGGCCTCTCCTACATGCTTGGGGCGCCGGTGATCGCTTACTTGGCCTCGGCGGGCGGGTGGAGGCTCCCCTTCGTCGCCTACGCCGCCGCGATACCGGTGGCCGCCCTGGCGCTGACGCTGTGGAGGCTGCCGCCCACATCGATCAAGGTGGGCAAGGTCTGCATCGGTGAGGGGTTCAGGGCCGTGGCGTCCAATCGGTCCGCGTTGGCGGCCCTCGGGGCCGTCACACTGAGGGCGGCGTCCACCGAGAACATATACTTCTATAGCTTCACCTTCCTGCGGGAGATCCACGGCGCGTCCCAGGGACAGGTCTCGCTGATATACTCGGCGGCCTCCCTCATGTTCCTGCTGGGCTCGTTCTTCTGCGGCAGCTTCACGGAAAGGCTGGGGGTGAAGGGGAGCCTCGTATCGGCCCTTGGGGTGGCGCTCCTCTCCCAGGCCGCCTACCCGTACCTTCCCCTCTGGCTGGGCGCGGCGGTGATCATCTTCGGGCACTTCTTGTTCTCCCTTCAGTACTCCGCGGCGAACACGCTGGTCCTCGAGCAGGTCCCGGAGTACAGGGGAAGCATGATGTCCCTAAGCTCCGCCCTCTCATACCTTGGTTACGGGCTGGGCACAGCCATAGGGGGCGCGACGCTGGCGGCGGCCGGGTGGATGTCTCTGAACGCCGCCTCGGCCACGTTAGGGGCCTTATCCTTCCTGCTCTACTTCTACTTGGTCGAAGCCTAGAGGTTCATGGTTAACCCTTTAAACCCGTGGGGCATGCTGAGATCGGTGCCTTTCTTGAAGGACATCCGTTCTCAAATGATCGTCAGGGACAGGGAGGAGATGCTCGGCCACCTCAAGGGGACATCCCTTATGCCCAGGTACAGCGCCGGGGTATGGTACTTCTACCCGGGGGCCAGCCGCTTCCACGACGCCTACATAGACAAGGGCAGCATCGAGGACACGCTGAACAAGGTGGCGTGGATGCGCGACGAGGGCCTCATAGACGACGGGTTCGGCGTCGAGGCCCACTACCCCAACGAGGTCAACCGGGACAACCTCCACCTCTACAAGGCCCTAGAGAAGGAGACGGGCATCAAGCTCATCACCGCAATCCCTTTCCTGTTCTACGACCGCCGCTACGAGTTCGGCAGCCTCAGCAACCCAGACCCCGATGTGCGTCGGCACGCCATAGACAGGACCATAGAGGCCCTGCGGCTCAACAAGGAGCTGGGCACCGAGTTCGCCGTGGTCTGGCCGGGCATCGACGGCTACGAGAACCCCTTCGGCAACGACTTCTACGGCATGTGGAACAGGTTCGAGGAGGGCCTCGCCGAGGCCATGGACGAGGTGCCCGGCGTCCGCGTCGCCCTGGAGCCCAAGCCCTACGAGCCCCGCGGCAACAACGTCTACCGCAACACGGCCAACGGCCTCCTCATGGCTAGGAACGTGGAGGCGCTGCTGTCGTCGCCGCAGAACAAGAAGACGCTGAGCGACGGCCACGCCCTGGTGGGGCTGAACCCGGAGGTGGGCCACGTCCTCATGGGGCACGAGGAGCTTGCCTACGCGTTCGCGTCGGTGCTCAGGGAGGGGCGGCTCATGCACCGCCACTGGAAC
>CAZGZR010000018.1:0-36526 GCA_964529745.1 uncultured Candidatus Bathyarchaeia archaeon | reverse complement strand
CCCTCGTAGTCCTCCTCCTCCAGCGGGTCCTCGATGCTGGATATGGGGTACTTGGAGACCAGCTCCCCGTAGACGTCGATGAGCTCACCCCTGGACAGGTTCTCCCCCATGTAGCTGTATACTCCGTTCTTGTAGAAGCTGCTCGCAGCCACGTCCATCGCCATTGTGGTCACGCCGTCGTAGCCCATCTCCTCGGCCGAGGCGATGATGGCTTCTAGCGCCTCCTCTGGGCTCTTCATGGGCGGGCTGAATCCTCCCTCGTCGCCCACGTTAGTGGCGTTCTTCCCGTAGCCTTCGAGGAGTCTGGCCTTGAGGGTATGGTATATCTCGGAGCCCATCCGCAGGGCCTCCTTGAAGCTCCCGGCTCCTGTTGGGGCCACCATGAACTCCTGGAAGTCGAGCTGGTTGCCCGCGTGCTTGCCGCCGTTTATCACGTTGAAGAAAGGCACGGGCAGCAGGCTCGCCTCCGGGTCTATGTACTCGTAGAGCTTCACGCCGCTGGACGCCGCAGCAGCCTTGGCGCAGGCCACGGAGACGCCGAGGATGGAGTTCCCCCCGAGCCTGCCCTTGTTCTCGGTGCCGTCCAGACTGATCATCTCCTCGTCGAGTCTCCGCTGCTCCGTCACCGGGAACCCTACCAGCTTAGCCGCTATCTCCCCCTCGACCGCCGCCACGGCCTTGGTCACGCCCTTACCGTGGTACCGTTTTCCGCCGTCCCTCAGCTCTACGGCCTCGTATATGCCGGTGGAGGCTCCGCTGGGGATCGCCGCCCTGCCGAGGAAGCCGTTCTCTGTGACGACCTCGACCTCTATGGTGGGGTTTCCCCGGCTATCCAGAATCTCCCTCGCATGTATCGATTTGATTATGTCTTCCATATTTGTCTCGACGATATGGGTCTACGCACCCAAAAATGTATCTGAAGACCAGTCTAGCGAACCTATCACACCTTTAAGTTATCCAATGGATCGATCACGTCGCATAGTGCCGGCGAGGAATGTCAAGATGCCGTTTTTAACTCAGGGACTTGACGTACTTCATGGCGGAGAGCGCCGCCCTAGCCCCCATCCCGGCTGCCGTGACTATCTGCATCCCCTCACACGTGCAGTCTCCGGCGGCGAACAACCCCTTAATGTTGGTCTCCATGTCTCTGTCCACGACGATGCAGCCCCCCTCGTCGGTGCTGACCCCCGCCTCAACCAGTATGCCTGCGGTTGGAACGTGCTCCAGTATAATGAACACGCCGTCCAAGCTCAACAGCCCCTTAATCGAGCCATCCAGCTTCACGTACTCGACGAAGTCCGAGCCAACGATCTCCTTCACGTCGGCCCCTGTGATGAACTCGACCTTCGGGTTCTCCCTCAAGAGGCCTAACTCAGGGAAGTCCTCCCTGTAACCCTTCTTTCCGGGTATGGCGTAGACCTTGTCGGCTGTCTCGGCCAGCATCTCTATGTCGTGGACAGCCTCGTGGCCGCCCCCGACGACGGCGACCGTCTTGTCCCTGAAGAAGGGGCCGTCGCAGACGCCGCAGTAGCTGACGCCGCGGCCCTTGAACTCGTTCTCGCCGGGTACGCTCAGCGTCTTCCTGCTCACACCGGTGGCTACCACCACCGACTTCGCCTGGTAGAAGCCCATCCTCGTGGTGACCATCTTCAGATCACCGAAGTCGCTAAGGCCCACAACAGTCTCGTTCCTGATCTCTGCGCCGAACCTCTCCGCCTGCTGGATCATGTTCTCCATGAGGTCCTCGCCGCTGATGCCCTCGGGGAAACCGGGGTAGTTGTCCACCCAGTGGGCTTCCAGCGCCTTGCCTCCTATCCTCCTGCTCTCCAGGACCAGTGTGTTGAGGTTGTGGCGGGCCGTGTATATGGCGGCGGTGAGCCCCGCCGGGCCTCCTCCCACCACTATGACGTCGTATGTGTCCTCTGCCATGGGGCTGACCTTGAAAAGAAGTGGATAGCCTGTAAAAAAAGGTTAGCTAACGAGGGTACTGCTTTGAGATCTCTGCAAGCTCGTCGAGCCTCTTCTGGGCCAGATAGTTGACTGTGCCCTCAGGATATGTGCCGTCGTCGCCGAGTTCCCCGGCCGGCACCCCCGTGAGAACCTCGATGCCTTCGTCGATGCTCTTCACCGGGTATACGTGGAACTTGCCCTCCTTGATGGCGTCCACGACCTCCTCCTTGAGCATGAGGTTCTTGACGTTGCTCTCCGGGATGACGACGCCGTGGCTGCCGTCCAGCCCCCGGAACTTGCATAGCTCGTAGAAGCCCTCGATCTTCTGGTTGACCCCGCCGATGGCCTGGACCTCCCCCTTCTGGTTAACCGAGCCCGTGACTGCGAGGCCCTGCTTAATGGGGACGCCACTCAGGATGCTCATGAGGCTGTAGGTCTCCGTGCTTGACGCGCTGTCCCCCTCGACGCCGCCATAGTTCTGTTCGAAAGTAAGCCTCGCCGTTAAGCTGAGGGGATGCTTCTTTGCGTATCGGTTGGTCAGGAACCCCGTCAGTATGTTTACTCCCTTGGTGTGGGTTGGGCCGCTCATATCGGCCTGCCTCTCGATGTCTATTATGCCGTCTTTGCCGACGCCGACGCTCGCGGTGATCCTGCTGGGCTTCCCGAACATGTAGTCTCCTATCCCCATGACGGCGAGGCCGTTGACCTGCCCCGCCTTCTCCCCGTCTGTGTCTACGAGGATGGTGCCGCGCTCGATCATCTCCTCCAGCTTCTCCTCGATGAGGTTGCTCCTGTACTCCTTTGCCTCAACGGCCTTGTTCACGTGTTCCTCGGTGATGATGTCGCTGCCGCCCTCCTGCGCGTAGTAGTTGGCCTCCCTGATTATGTCGCTGACTTCGGCGAACTGGGTGCTCAGCTTCTCCCTGTCCGACGCGAGCCTACTGCTGTACTCTACGACGGCCGCGATGCCCGACGAGTCGAGGTGCTTGAGGCCCTCCTTGTTGCAGAGGGTGCACATGAACTTGGCGTACTGCTGGACGTTGTCCTCATCCCGGTCCATGGTGGTGTCGAACTCGGCCTTCACCTTGAAGATCTTCTTGAACTCAGGGTCAAGCTGGTACAGCATGTAGTAGATCCGGGAGTCCCCGACGAGGATGACTTTGGCGTCGAAGGGTATGGGCTCGGGCCGCAGGCTCCTGGTGGTAACGTAACCCAGCCTCTCGGCTAGCTCCTCTATCTCCAGCTTCTTGTTGACGATGGTCCTCTTCAGCGTCTCGTAGCTCCCGGGGTTACGGGCCAGATCCTCGACGGGGATAACGAGGAACCCCCCGTTAGCTTCGTGGGCTCTGCCTGCTCTTATCATGGTGTAGTTGGTGACTAGCGCGCCGAACCTGGCCTCTTTCTCCGTGGTGCCGAAGAGGTGGTTGTGGGTCGGGTTCATCTCGATGACCACGGGAGCCCCCTCGAGCTTGCTGTTATCCACGATGAGGTTGACCTTATACTTCTCGGTGGGGTCTGGGGTCGGGCGCATCATGAACGAGAGAGGCGACTCGGGTTCCTTCTGGGAACTTATTATCTGGTCAAGGTTCGCGAGTATGTCGTTCCTGACTGAGTCGATGTATTTGCTGCAGTCCTCTATGTCCCCGTACTTGTCCCTGAGCGACTGTAGCATGTGGTCCATGGCGTAGCTGGCCACCTCCTTGTTGAACTCGTCTACTGCGGCCTCTGCATCCCTGTCTATATCTCTGATCCGCCTGAACGCGCTCCTCAGGTCATCTTGGAGCTTATTCCTTTTCTCGGCTATCTCGTCCTTGATCTTCTGCGGCAAAATGGAGAACTGCTGCTCGTTTATGGGCTGCCCGTTTATGACGGGGACGATGAGCATCCCGATCTGGCTTCTCTGGAGCGCGAAACCGGCCTCCTTGGCCTTCTGGTTGAGCTCCTTCATGAGCTCCGACTTCTGCTCCTCATACTTCTTCAGAGTCTCCTCCCGCCGATTGGCATAGTCCTCGCTCTCGAATGCCGCGATTAGGGCCTTTTTCATCTCCTCGACGAATTTAGTCATGTCGTCCCTGAATTGAGAGCCCATACCGCTGGGCAGGCTCAAAGCGTTGGGCTTCTCGTCGTCCTCGAAGTTCCAGACGTAGCACCAGTCAGGAGGGACGGACATCTCCTTGGCCAGCTGCTCAAGGTAAGTCATTATGGCGGTCTTTTTACCCGTGCCGGGCATCCCCGCCACATACACGTTGAAACCCTCCTCCTTTATGTCCAGCCCAAACCGCAAGGCCTGAACGGCCCTTTCCTGGCCTATGATCTCGATCAGTGGTTCAAGGTCCAACGTGCTCTCGCAGGCTATGAAGCCAGGAGTGCACTTCCTCCTGGCTTGAGTATAATTCAGCTCCTGTACCATAACCATCACATTTAATATTCTGTGGATTGGTGAGGAGGGAAGTTATTTAAACAGTGGGCCTAGGCTTGGAGATCCTAGCCAACAGCTCGTTCCAGGTTAGCCCCTGGTCGATCTTAAGCGTGTAGTCGTCCAGCTTCTCAGCCACATCGAACCACCAGCCCTTGTACTTGAACTTGGCGGCGAGCACCGGGTACCGGCGGGGGTACAGCCTGTGCATATGGAGGAACTCGAAGAGCTTCTCCACCTGGGCCTTCTTGTAGTAGGCGTACCTGACCTGAGCCTTGACCTCCACGGCCAGTATGGCGTCGTCCTTCACGGCGAAGACGTCGGGCAGCGGCTCCCTGCTGGGGGCGCTCACGGGTATCCTGATGGCGTCGTATCCCTCGTCCCGTAGCATGTGGACCAGCTCCCGCTCCGCGTCGTAGCCCCGTTTCTTCATGGCGCGCACCTCCCTGCGGGTGAGCTGCCTCGTGTACCGCTGTCTAGGCTTCTTCTTGGGCTCGGCCAGGTCTCTGAGGCTCATTCCTCTTCGGGCTCCTCGGGCAGCTGCAGGGCGCCAGTCTCCAGGGGTTCTAGGGCGAACCTCATGAGGTCCCTCATCCAGTCGCTGAACTTGTTGGCATTGGCATATTTCTGGTACATGCGCTTGTGCGGTACCTTGGTGATGAGTCGGAGGTCCACCAGCTTGTTTACGTAGAACTTGGCGCTGCTCCTGCTGATGTCACAGATCCTTGAGAGATCGCCGCTCGTGAAGTCCCGTTCCAGCTTGTTATAGCCGACCACGATCTTAGGTGGCAAAGGCAAAGCCTTCTCGAGTACTTCTATCAGTGACTCCTCGCGAGACAATGTATAGACTAATAATGTAACATCATTTAAGAAACGATAGCATACGCGGGGCTCGGGTAGAGTCTATGCTCACCCTCGTACTCTTACATCCTTGGGCCTGAACATGTTGGGAACGAATCTTACTCTAGCGACGCATCCAACGATGTTTTTCTCGTTGGGGAGCAGGCGAACGGGTTTACCCATGCTCTCCTTTATCAGGAAACCGGCCAACAACGCGAAGGGGCAGAAATAGTGTCCTATTGTCTCTGAGCTGTTGAAACCCTTCACAAATCTGCAGTTGTTGAAAGCGATGACGTAATCCACCGATCTTGCATCTTTATCGACCTTCCTGCTGTACTCGACTTCGCATATACCGGACGCGTCCAACATGCCCTTGAGGTTCATGACGGTCCTCTCGACGTTGTTGAACACGACAAGGTTCAGCAGAGCCGCGTCCGTTAATTTGTAGAAAGAGTGAGTCATCTGATTCAATATGGTCCTCGTCCTCTGTATGGGAAGAATCTTCGAGATTCCCTGCTGGTACGCGACGAAGATGTTATGGAAAAGAACCAAGAAGTCTCTCTCTGATAGCTCTAGCTTAGTGATGTAAGGAGCGTCTTCTAGACCGGCTGCGTTTTCATGTACCCTGATCTTCTGTATCAGCTGTGCCAGTAAATCTCCTCTTATGGGCTTTTTTAGAAGCCAGTCCGCGCCCGCGTCCTTTGCCAGTTCTATATTCCTGTCTCCGCCGAACTCCGTCATGATTACCGTCGGGATGTTCCTCGTCTTTTTAAGGGACTTGATGTATCTGCACACTTCGAGTCCACTCATGTCCGACATCAAGATATCTAGGAAAATGACGTCTGGCTGAACACGGTTAATAATCATAACACCGTCTTCACCGTTGCTAGCCTCCATGACCTCGAAGTTTTCGTCCTGCAGAAACAGCTTCAGATACCTGCAGACTTCTGGGTCATCGTCCATCACCAGCGCAAAGCGGCGTCTCTTCTCACTCATCGAAGCCATCTTTACACCCTAGACTTGCGTAAACTGTATCAGCTCGAACTCGTTTTCAACTTGGTCTGGCCTCTCCTGCTCACGGGAAGTGAACACGATCCTGAACTTTGTCCCTTTCATTATCTCGGAGTCCACGTAAATCTCCCCGTTATGGTCGTTTATCGTCTGCTTGCAGTAGGCGAGGCCGAGTCCTGTACCGTAAGCCTTCGTGGTGAAGAACGGCTGGAACAGGTTATGCATCTGCTCCTTCGTCATGCCCACACCAGAGTCCTTCACGGTTATCTCGGTCTCTCCGCTGGCCGCGTGTGACGAGATCTCGAGTTCTCCCCCGTCGGGCATCGCCTCGTAGCTGTTGATGATGAGGTTGACGAAAGCCCTCTTCATGCGGTTATAGTCCAGAGGGATCACGAGGTCTTCTTGAATGTTCACCGTTACATTTACGTTCTCGGGTTTCTCCACGAACTCGAGCGAGTCCCTCACCAGCTCGAGGACGCTCACCGGTTGTATCTGAAGATCACCCGACATGGTCTGGAGCTTCCAGTCGTTCATGATCTCCTCCGCGAAATGGACGTTCTTCTCCATCGTCTCGATCATCTCCTCGTACTTCTCCGGGTTCTCCCTGATGACTTTCAAGGCCAGCCTCAGGTTGTTTATCGGGTTTCTGAGGTCGTGTCTCACCATCTGGGAGATCTTCTTGTAGCCTTCAAGGGTCTCCCGTATCCGCAGCCGCTCCATCTTCTCAATCAATTGCTTCTGGTTCAATCGCTCCATGGAGACCGCCACGTGCTCGCTAAATATCTCCAGAAGCCTCTGGTCGTTTTCGTCGAAGGCAAACGCCTCGTTACTCTCGAGGTTCAACACCGCGATTACCACGCCGTTTATCTTTATGGGGACGGCGAGCTCGCTTTTCGTCTCCGTGTCCGGGAAGAACGATCTATACTCGGGGTCATCTTCTATGTTTTTCACGAGCTGGGATACGCCTTCGTTGACGGCTCGGACAGTTATCCCTTTCCCTTCGAGAGGCATCTCCACCACGTGATATTTTCCCATCGACCAGATGAACTCGTGTCTTAGAACGTTTCCTCTTACGAACGCGAAGCTCCCGGAGTCCGGTTTAAAGATGTCGTCTATCGTCTCGTGGATGGTGGACACGATTTCTTCCAAGGAAGTTGCCTGCGCGAGGATTGTAGAGTAATGGTGTAGATCTTCGAGTATCCTCGTTTTACGGGCTAAATCCTTCTTGTGTCGGGCCTTCTCAACTAGGTTCTCTATGTTCTTCGAGAGAACCATGTAATGGTCTAATCCGACGTCTTTTCTTACGTAGTCGTCTATGCCCGCGTTGAAAGCCCGTTCAGCGATCTCCTCACTTCCACGTCCCGTGTATAGAATTATAGGGGTGTCGGTGGTCTCCCTGACCTTGATGGCGAGGGATACGCCGTCCATCGTCGCCATCTTGTAATCGGTTATTATACAGTCTAGATCCTTGCGGCTTACCTCGTCGAAGAAGAGATCGACGTCTGTGAAACCAACTACCTCAAGCCCGGGGTTCACTCTCTCCAAGTTCAGCTTCATGAGGAAAAGATGGTCTTTGTCGTCATCGATTTGTATCACTCTAATCTGGTTACCAGTAAGATGGACAGGGCTCGGCATTATCCAACTCAACAAGAATACGGTAAAAAACGATTATTCACCTATGTTATATATCAAATCTCATATCGATTGAAGATACGAGACACCATACAAGCTATAATCGACGAACCTAGGACTTTATAGAAATATGTTGTGGTGGTTTAGCTGTCTCCGGTTGGGACGGGGACCACCTTCTTCCCCATCTCCTTGATGCCCTCCTCCGCCACCTTCCTCTTCAGGTTCCACGCGGAGACGCTGGGTAGCCCCCAGAGGTTGATGAAGCCCACGGCGTCGCCCTGATCGTAGTAGGTGTTGATGTCGAAGCTCGCCAGGTTGTAGTCGTAGAGGCTCAGCGGGCTCTCGCGGCTAACAGGCTTCGCCGACCCCTTGAACAGCTTCATGGTCACTAAGCCGGTTACGTTCTCCTGGGTGCTGTCTATGAAGGCGTCTAGGTTCTGCTTGAAGGGGTCTACCCAGAGCCCCTGATAGACGACGGTGGCCCACATCTGGTCCACCTGGTACTTGAACATCTTCTGGTGCCGCGTCAACACCATCTTCTCCAGGTCCTGGTGGGCGTTCAGGATCACCTCGGCCGCCGGCACCTCGTAGGTCTCACGGGTCTTCAGCCCGACCACGCGGTCCTCCATGTGCTCTATCCTGCCTATGCCGTGTTTGCCGCCCAGCTTCTTGACCTTCTGGATGAGTTCTACGGGCTTGTAGTCCACGCCATCGAGGCTGACAGGCACACCCTTGTGGAACCCTATCTTGACGTAGTCAGGCTCGTCGGGTGCGTCCTCGACGTCCACGGTCCAGTCCCAGATGTCGCCGGGCACCATCTTGTCGGGGTGCTCCAGCATGCCTCCCTCGATGCTCCTACCCCACAGGTTCTCGTCTATGCTGTAGGGGCTGTCCGCGGTCACTGGCACCGGGACGCCGTGGTCCTTGGCCCACTGGATCTGGCTGTGGCGGTCGAACTTCCACTCCCTGACTGGGGCGATGACCTTCATCTTGGGGTTCAGCGCCTTGAAGGTGAGGTCGAACCTGACCTGGTCGTTCCCCTTGCCGGTGCAGCCGTGGGCAACCGCTTGGGCGTCCTCCATCTCAGCGACCTCCACCACCTTGCTGGCGATGAGGGGCCTGCTCAGGCTGCTGCTCACTGGGTACGTCCCCATGTAGAGGGCGTTGGCCTTTATCGCCGGGAAGATGAAGTTCACGGCGAACTCTTCCTTGGCGTCGAAGGTGTAGTGGTTGACGACGCCGAGCTTCCAGGCCTTCTCCTCGATGCCCTTCCGCTCCTTGCCCTGACCCACGTCCAGGTTGACTGTGATCACGTCCATTCCGTACTCCATCTGGAGCCACTTCACCATCATGGACGTGTCCAGCCCACCCGAGTAGGCTAGAACGACCTTGTCTTTAGGCATTGCAACTGTACTCCTTTTAGGATGAAGCATTCATGATAGAGGCAACCTTTTATACGTTGCGACACAAGTGTTACAAACATGACCATGGAGAGCTCAGATAGGACAAAAAGCGTCGCGCAGCTGGTCCGGGAGACCATCCAGATGAGGCCGAGCCTCCTCGACGCCCTGAACATGAAGATAGTCAACTACAGCGCCCTCGCCCGCACGCTGCAGAAGGAGATGGGAGAGGGAAGCATCGAGGCCGTCAAGGCCGCCGTCATAAGGGTATCCGACGAGATAGCCTCAGACAGGAAGCTCCGCGAGGAAGCCGTACAAGGCATACTCAAAGAGTCCAAGGTAAGGCTACAAGACAAGATAGCCGTGGTGATATCACCGGTGAAGCTTGAAATCCCCCACATAGTGACGGCCCACCTCACAGACCAGTACGTCTACGTCGTTGACCAGACGACCATGAAGGGGAAGCTCGAAGACCCCGTCAAGGTCCAGAGCAACCTCGTAGCCCTAATACTCCTCAGCCCGCACCGAGTCGAGACGACCCCGGGCTTCGTGGCTTTCATAACCCAGCTCTTGGCGAGCAGGAACATAAACATCGTCGAGTTCATCAGCTGCAGCACCAACACCATCATAATACTGGATGGCCAGGACGCCCTCAAGGCTTTCAGCCTCCTCCAGAACTACACCTAGGAGGCGCGGAATGGCCGCCAGTGCAAAGGTTTTTACATTGAGCGAGTCGATAAAGTGTTGATAATGGCGGAGATTTGTCCCGTCTGCGGACTCCCGAAAGACCTCTGCGTATGCGAGGAGATGAGCAAGGAGCAGCAGCGGATAAGAATTCGTTTAGAGACACGCAAATGGGGGAAGAAATGGACCGTCATCGACGGCATCGATTCTGGAAGCGTATCCCTAAATAAACTAGCCTCTGAGCTGAAATCCAAGTGCGCCTGCGGCGGAACAGCGAAAAACGAACAAGTCCTACTCATGGGGGACCATAGGGACACGGTGCACAACACCCTCGTCAACATGGGGTTCCCCGACGAGAACATCGAGGTACAGTAGGCTTGCCCGGGCTCAAGGGCCTATCAGACAAATTCAAGTTGAGGTACAGGGCCCCGAGACCCGTATTCTGCCCCAAATGCGGCAGCCACAAAATGAAGCTTAAGGAGGGCTATGGCATACTGCCGCGCGTATACATGTGCACAGAGTGCGGCTACGAGGGACCCCTGGTCCTTGAGATCGAGGAGGAGTGAAGCCTCGCTTGGTTTTTAATCTCCTTCAGAGATATCTATGTGAAACGTAGAGCGGTGTGTCGATGTCCGAGGATCTGGAGTACTACAAGGCAAAGTATCAGACCCTAGAGGATCTGCCGGGCATCGGGCCGGCCACCGTAGCCAAGCTGAAGGAGATAGGGTTTAAGACCGTGGAGTCCCTGGGAACGGCGGCGGTGGCCGAGCTTGTCGCCGCCGGTATAGGCGAGCCCATGGCCGAGAAGGTCATAGACGCCGCCAGGAAGAGCATGGCCATCACCTTCGTGAGGGGGGATGAGCTCGTCGAGCTCAGGAAGAGCGTGAGGAAGCTCACCACAGGATGCTCAAGCCTTGACAGGCTTCTGGACGGAGGCATCGAGACCCAGAGCCTTACAGAGTTCTACGGCGAGTTCGGGTCCGGTAAGAGCCAGATGTGCCACCAGCTGTGCGTCACCGTGCAGCTAGGGGAGGCCCAGGGCGGGCTGAACGGCAGCGCCCTCTACATTGACACCGAGGCAACCTTCAGGCCCGAGAGGGTCATGCAGATCGCTCCAAGGTTCGGGCTTAAGCCGGAGGACGCCCTTAAGGGGGTGGTCTACGCCGAGGCCTACACCTCGAACCACCAGACGGTGCTGCTGGAGAACGCCGACGAGGTCATAAAAGAGAACAACGTCAGGCTCATAATCATCGACAGCGTGATGAGCCACTTCAGGAGCGAGTACCTGGGCAGGGAGATGCTGGCGCCACGGCAGCAGCAGCTCAACAAGCACCTGCACAAGCTGATGCGGCTGAGCAGGGCCTTCAACACCGCGGCCGTGATAACCAACCAGGTGATGGCGAGCCCGGACTCGTTCTTCAGCAAGGCGGTCTCTCCCGTGGGCGGACACATACTGGGGCACATGAGCCACAGTAGGATCTTCCTCCGGAAAGGAAGGAACAACGTGCGGATAGCCAAGCTGACCGCCAGCCCCGCGCTGCCTGAGGGCGAGGCCCCGATGAGGATAACCGAGAGAGGGATAGAGAGTGACGAAGACTTCTAGCTACACGAGTGGGCTTTCCGTCAGAGGCAAGACCCGTAAGGCGGTGGCAGAGTTCATAGAGTACCTGCTCGACAGGAGGTTCTCCGACGCCGAGAGGTCGCTCGACGCCGTCAAGGAATGCAGCTTCGGCGACGAGGAGTACAAGGAGGGCTACGTAAAGGCTATGGAGGGGCTGCTGCTCACAGTCAGATCGGGGGACGAGAGGGACTTCCTCAACAAGAACAATTTCACCGCCGACACCATCAAAGACTACAGGAACGAGTTCAAGGAGTTCTCGTCGTCAGCCATAAGGACCAGCTGGGACAGCGGTTATTTTGCCGCCTGGGCCGACCTCATGCTGTATAAGCACAACATGGAGAATTAGGCCGCTAGCTCCAGCACGTACAGCGTGTTCAGGAGGGTCCAGGAGAGCATCCACAGGAAAATGAACGCGCCGATGCCTATCTTGAGGGTCCTGTCGCGCTCTATCTTGGTGATGACCGCGAGCCCCTCGGAGAGCGCTATGTAGAGAGTCAGCCCAGCCATCAAAGTGATTTGCCCGTTGAGCCCAAGATACCTATTCAGGTAGAAGCATAAGCCGCCGTTTATTAGCGCCGCAGCGGCCTTGATCCAGTATACCCGTTCTGACTCCCTCAGCGTGGCTCTCCCCGTGGATAACTCATATTGCCGTCAGCCTCTATATAGGGTTAGCTGATGTACCCAAGTTTCTTCTCCTCCGGAAGCTCGTCCTCGTCCTCCTCCTCGTAGATATCGAGGCGCCGCTTTATGGAGGCGTCGATCTTCTTGGCTCTGACGCTAAGCTGCTCCGTGTCTATGTCCAGCTCCAGGAGAGCCGAGAGCTTCTCCAGCACCGCCTTGGATGAGAGGTGCTGGGGGACGTTGGCGTAGGTGATGTCCCCCATGAGGCACACCCCCTCTATGCCTCTGAGCTTGGCTACGCCTATCATGACGCCGTTGAGGCCGTTAACCGCCCCCTCGGACTCGATGAGGCTCACGCCTGCCTTCTCGAGAACCGGCTTCAGGGCCTCATCTGTGTATATGCCATAGACCTGGGGCTCGTCGTACATGTCGTTGGGGTATGCCGCCATGGTGTATATCATCTCCACCCCGAGCTCCTTGGCGATGCCCGCGATCTTCTCGGCGAGCCTTATGGACTCCTCGGGGATAGATGGCTGGGCGTCCCCCACACAGATCACCAGGTCCTTCTCCGGGCAGGCGTACAGCCTATGCTTCAGTGGCGCCAGCTCCGCCTTCCCGTCGTTGTATATCAGCACGTTGTGGTAGTATGTGATCTCGGCGAACAGCTTAGCCTTGAGCCTTCGTCTTAGGTAGTCCGCCGAGATCTTGGCGAGGTACCCCATCCCGGGCCACGCCGCTATCATGGTGGGCTTGCTAAGGTTTGGCTTCTCTATGTAGTGGACTTCCATGAGGTTCAGCATATCGTCAATTGTATTTCCATTAAACCTTTCGTTTTCGATGGAAGGCAGTCTCTCTTTGTAACGCATGTCTGGACGGGCTTTTAGGTTTCGTGTTAAGAGTTTTATAGGCTGTGAGCCTTTTTTTTCTACGCGTGAATTAATTCATGGTTGTCGCGAAGCGCTGTAACATTATTAACATCTTCGAGTCAAAAACATATTAAGGGCGCACGCGGGAAACGGTCACCCATGAGCATTCCGTGCAACAGAACCATATTATAATCTACACAGCCAATCTGATGCTGTAGCGGGGGTTCACCCGGGGGGATGGGTCTGAGCCCGCTGCCCAACCCACTAGCGGCTCAGGGTTTGACCCAGTGTCCGGGTTTGCCTGGACACACCCTAGACGCATGCGGTCACCGCGCCAAACGACCAGGTCGATGAGATGAGGTCCGGCGTGGAGGGCTTCCCTCCTATTTATCCCCGCTACGCCCTTCGATATCAGAGGCATTTGGTAATGGCTAGAGCTCGGGTATGGACTGACGACGAGGTAGAAAAGCTGAGGGAATTATACTCTTCCACCATGTCGTTCGACGAGATCACCTTGGAGTTCCCGTGGAGGACGTCTAACGCGATAAGGCTCAAGGCGTCCAGGCTTGGGCTGCGGAGACCAACGCTTGAGACTCATCTTACGAGGGCGCATAAGGTCACCATCCAGAGCTTCGGTGGCGACGGCGTCAAAGGCTATCTCCTGAAGTGCAAGGCGTGCGGCGCCTGGATACACGCCGACAGGATGATGAGCGGCATCTCCCAGACCATCAGCTGTGACGAGTGTGGAGCCATCTACGAGATACTGACCGAGTGAAGGGTGTCCCTGTACGGGGGGTTCATGATGTTTTTATACCATTCAACGCATGTTCAAGTTAGTGGACCAGATGAGTCTAGAGATAACGTCTAACATGTTTGTGAGGGAGGCCATGTCGAGCCCCGTCATCTCGGTCAGCGAAGACACGGACATGGTGAAGCTAGCCAAGGTGATGAAGGACCAGAAAGTAGGCGCAGTAATAATCACCAACGAGGAAGAGCAGCCAGTGGGAATAGTGACGGAGAGGGACATAGTCACGAGGGTCGTCTCGCAGGGCGGAGACCCCGGAAAAGTCACCGCCAAGTCGATAATGTCTTCGCCACTCCACGTGGTCGCCCCGGACATGACCCTCATGGAGGCGATGCGCCTCATGGACAAGCTCAACCTCAGGCGACTAGGCGTTCTCTACAAGAGCAAGCTTGTCGGCGTCATCTCGGACAGGAACATCCTCAGGCTCGTGCCCACCATCGTGGAGATAATGAAGGAGCAGCAGGAGATCAACAACGTCTCCTCAGCGAGGGGCCCCTCCATCACGGGTTACTGCGACAGGTGCGAGAGCTACAGCAACAACCTCAGGTACGTTGAAGGCGAGTTCCTTTGCAGCGACTGCCGCATGGAGTGATAAAACCCAAAACCCCCCTGGCCACGTATATTGTATGAGGCCTCGTTTCCTTGTAGACGGAATGCTAGGCTCCCTGGCCCGGTGGCTGAGGATAAGCGGCTACGACACGGAGTACAGGAGGGAAGCCGACGACGACTCACTCCTTGAGGAGGCTTCTAGAACGGGAAGGGTGCTTCTGACCCGGGACAGGGAGCTGGCTCATAGAGCCGGCAAGAGGGGCGTGGAAGCCTGTCTGGTCGAGGGGGAGGATGAAGTGACGCAGCTGGCTTTGCTGGCGGCTGCCCTCCAGCTGGAGCTGGACCCCTCATGCTCCCGCTGCCCAAGGTGTAACGGCCCCCTTACGCGTATCGAGAAGGACCAAGTAAAGGAACGAGTGCCAGAGGCGTCCCTGGAGGCGTTCGATGAGTTCTGGGTGTGCGGCGTCTGCGGCGGAGTCTACTGGAGGGGAAGCCACTGGGACCAGATAGTCTCAACATTGGAGACGGCCGAGAGGCTTTCCGGTATGAGCGACTCCAAGCGTTTATAAGATTTTATTTTCGTTTCATATAGAAAGGTGCGATCAAGATATTCGACCTTACTCAGGAGGAGGGGACGTACCTGGTACGCCTCGCGAGGAACGTGATCGAGGCGCGTCTAGGGCTGGCCGATGAGCCGGACACGCGCGACGCTCCCAAGGTGACCGAGACCCGGTGCGGCGTCTTCGTGACCCTCAACAAGCTGGAGGGATCGAGGCATGCGCTCAGGGGCTGCATAGGGTACCCGTACCCCGTAAAAGACCTGTTGACGGCTGTAGAGGAGTCTGCAGTAAACGCGGCTTTCGAGGACCCCCGGTTTCCACCGGTCACAGGGAAAGAGATGGACGGCATCCTCGTAGAGGTCAGCGTCCTATCGCCGCCTGAAACAATAAAAGTGGATCACCCTAAAGATACCCCAGGGGAGGTCGTGGTGGGCCGCGACGGCCTCATGGTAAGCAGAGGCTACAGGAGGGGGCTCCTGCTGCCCCAGGTCGCTGTTGATTGGGGCTGGGACTGCGAGGAGTTCCTGACCCAATGCTGCTTCAAGGCAGGGCTGCCCCCCGACTCGTGGCTCCTGGACGGCACAGAGGTACAGAGGTTTCAGGCCATCATATATTCCGAGGACTCCCCGAGGGGGAGGGTTTCGAGGAAAGAGTTAAGCTGAGGGTAGGTTACAGGTGGACGGCTTAGAGGGCGCCAGAGTATACTTTAGCCCATGCGGCATAGGGTTCGGTCACGCCAGCAGAAGCGTCTCCATCGCCGAGGAGGTGACCAGGCGGGGGGGAGAGGTTCTGTTCTCCACGTACTTGGAGGCCGTGGACTACGTCCGCAAGTACGGGTTCCCCGCCTTGTCTGCACCACCCATCCAGATGGAGAACGACCCCACGGGGAGCATAGACATCAAGTCCTCCACCGTGGAGCAGGGCATCACGGCTTTCCCGACTCTGCTCGATCAGGTGAGATTCGAACTCAGGGGCATGATGGCGTTCGAACCCGACCTGGTGTTCAGCGACTCCCGGGTGTCCAGCATCATCGCGGCGAGGCTGCTAAAGATACCCATTGTGCTCCTGCTTAACCAGTTCCTGCCCAGGGCGCCCCGGGTGAAGGACACCAACCTCTTCAAGGTCTTCGACGGGACCGTGCTCACCATGCTCGGGCGGACGTGGGCCCTCAGCGACATAATAGTGATCCCGGACTTTCCCGAGCCCTACACGATAAGCCTGGACAGCCTGAGGATTCCTAGGAGGATCGGGGCACGGGTCAAACTGGTGGGCTCCATACTGCAGGAGAAGCCCGAGGAGAACACCAACTCCCGGGAGATCAGGGAGAGGCTGGGGGTGGAGGAGAGCCAGCATCTGATATACGCGGGGATAAGCGGGCCCCGCGCGGAGAGGGAGCCTCTCATCAGGCTGCTTGAGCCCATATTCGCCAGCTTCCCGGACCGTTACCGGGTGCTCATGTCCATGGGGACCCCCAACGGTGGCTCGGACCCAATAGAAAGTGGGGCGTTGACCATGATCCCGTGGCTGGAGAACAGGTTCGAGTACCTGAACGCCTGCGACTTGGTCATCAGCCGCGGCGGACACGAGACCATAATGCAGAGCATCTGCTACGGCAAGCCTGCCGTCATCATCCCGGTTCCTAGGCACCCCGAGCAGTACGGAAACGCCCAGAGGGCGATGGAGCTCGGCGTCGCCACTGCAATACATCAGAGGGACATCGACCGGGACAGCCTCGTCGCTATGGTGGACAGGATGATGGGGAGCGAGAGGTACAAGAGGGTTCTAGAAGACATAAACTCGAAGGAGCATCTAGGCGACGGCCTAGAGAACACCCTCGACGTGATAATCGAGACGCTTCACCGGTAGCCCTAGAACGCGTTATATCGCTGGACGCCGCCTCTTATGGGAATGGACTACCACTACGCAAAGGAACGTGACCCCAACGTCATGGGGTACTTCGACGAAGAGACGATGAAGGCCTTCAAGGATTGGAACGGCAGGGTGATGGCTCCCGGCGAGCTGGATAAGAAGACCAAGGAGCTCGTCGCCGTGGCCTGCGCCTACATGACCCGTTGCCCCTACTGCATCGAGGGCCACGCCAAGGCCGCCATCGAGGCGGGGGCCTCCAAGGAGGAGCTCGCAGAGGTGATACAGATAGCCATGGCGCTGGCAGCCGGCGCGAGGATCGCCCACAGGAACTTCGCGTTGGACGTCTAGCTATTCCTGTGAAAGGTTCCCGAGCCAGTGTCGGCCTGACGCCAGCTGCTCAGGTACCTCATCCCCCCAACGGAGGTGCTTGAACTCGGTCTGGCAGGGGCGGCCCAGCGCCACCCAAGTCTCTACCTTTTCACCGATCTTGAATATCTGGCTGCTTATGGTGCTGCTGCTGAGGAGCTTCTCCAGCTCGGTGCCGATGTACGAGTTGTGGCGGCAGACGCTGTAGCTTCCAGGCCCGTTGGCGTGGTCCCTGCCGAACCTTATGAGGTCGTCCACCGACACCTTGTCTACGGTTTTCAGCATTTCTTTGGCTCGCTCGTACCGGGTGAGAGTGTACTGCCTGTGCAGTATGACCTCTCTCTCGACGAGGGGAGGGTTGTCATGGTATATGTAGTGGTTGGTGCGTGCGTCAGCCTTATCCAAGGCTTCCACGTGGACGGGGAACCCGTTCTTCAGCTCCGCTACCGCCAGTTTCTCGTGGTCTCCAAGGAACAGGTTGCTGCATGCGGAGACCTTGTTGGCGTCGATGAAGCTTAGCGCCTCGTCCACGGTGTCGCACTCCTCTAGGAGCCTCCTCACCAGGATGTTGATGGGCATGCCTTCCTCGTACTTACCGCAGAGGGTGGCAGTGTTGAAAGCCACCAAGCCCTTCTCGTTCACGCCCTGATACCAGTACGCGTTGCCAGCCGTGGTGACGCCGAGAAACTCGTTGTAGCCGCTGAGCCTGCTGTAGGCCAGCACCTGGGGGTGGATGCGGCGGTACCCCAGGTCCCGGTTCTTCATCAGCATGGGGGCGCCGTCAACCGAGCATTGCCCTGGCACGGCGAAGGCGGTGCACCCCTCCCTGAACAGTCTGCTGGGGCCTCTGCCGAAGTTGAGGCCCAGCGCCGTCTCCTCGGGTATCCCGGCGCCCTCGGCTATGCCGTCGCTCTCCTCGACGTAGCGTTCCGGAATATGTCTGAGGTTCTCCCTGTCCACCTTCAGGAAGTCTTCATGGCTCTGGTTGAAGAACCCGGCGGTTCTCTTGATCTCGCCCAGAATGTGCGTGATCCCTGGCTTCTCGACGCGGCCCCTCGTGCGTCCCTGCTCGCGTGGGGTTGTCATAGACTCAGAGTGTGTTTGCTTCGTTTAAAATTTTGAGCTACCTGTCGTCCCAGTACTGCCTCGTCTTCATGTACTGTATCTTTGCTTTGAGGAGGTCCTTGTAGAACTCCTCGTCGCTGCGGTGCATACGGCTGAGCACCTGGTACGAGGTGACGGGGCCTACGCCGTACACCATGAGGGCCTCCACCGCCTTCCTGCCGTAGCTGAGCACCATGTCGGCGGTCTTCCTGCCGTGGACCAGCTCGTCCATGTCGTCGCCGAAGAGCTCCTCCCCCTCCTTCCAGCGCCTGAGGAGGCCCTGGAAGTGCTCGGGGCTCTGGTGGCGCCGCATCATGGCGAGGAGGCCGCTGCCGCAGCTGCCGCACCGGGGGTGCTGGTCCATCTCCCTGATCCTTAGCCGGGTGTGCCACTCGCCGCAGTCCACGCAGGCAAGGTTTACGCTGCGGGCCTCGATGCTTTGCTTCATGTACTGGAGCTGGTCCGCTATGGTGGCGTCGGTGGCCATTAGCTCCTCCACGTCGGCGTACTTCTCCAGTATGTGGCGGGCGAGGGCGCTGGGCTCGGGCACCTTCTTCACCAGGACCGAGACCCGGCCCTCAGCGATCCCCCTGATCAGTTCCTTGACGCCAGGCAGGTCCAGCTTCTCCTGGTAAGCCTCCCGCAGGGTCTCCCTGTAGATGGGGGTGTCCTTGAACCTGTAGTAGAGGTTCTCCACCCGGTCGGGGCCCATGATCTTGCCGCGGGGGAGGACGCCGAACCGCTCGGCGATGAACTTCATCTTGTAGCCGAACGGGAACCGGGCCTCCATGTACTCCATGAGCAGCCTGTCCGCGTCGGCCTCCGTCAGCCCCGTGACGAGCTTCTCAACTCGCTCCACCTCTTCCTCGTTGAGCCTGTTCGGGGCCTCGACGAGTATCCTGTAGGCGTCGTTCCACCAGCCGTATATGAGCTCCATCTCGCTGAGCGCGGCGTCCAGTATGGCGCCCAGGGCCCTGTTGAGGTTCTCGCCGCGGACGCTGTGGATGACCATGTACTTGTCGTAGACCTCCAGGACCAGGTTGTCTGGGCTCGGCAGGGGGACCCCGGACTTGAGGTGGGCCTCCGCCTCGGCGGCGACCTCGTTGAGGCTGTTCAGGTCCGTGTCCAGCGACTCCGCCAGCTCGCTCAGCCCGCCGCTCTGCGCCGCCTCAAGCACCTTCAGGCGTAGCCTTCCCCCCTCCTCGGCAACCTCCCTTGAGACGGGTATGAGCTCGCCGTCCCAGCCGGGGAGGGCGCCCAGGGGGTCAGTGCTGGGCAGCGCGTGGAGGACGCCCCTCTCCTCGTCTATCTGGAGTATCCGCCAGACGCGGCCGCGTAGTATGACGTTTAGGCCGACGCGGGCCCGGAGGCTCCAGAACTCGTCGCCCACGGTGCCCACCATCTCGTCCGTAACGGCGTTGATGAACGGGTACCTTCGCTCGTCGTTTATCATGCCCAGGTTCTCGTAGTAGTATCTTCTTGCCTTGCCCCGGCCCTTCAATGTTTCCCCCTCCCTGACGACCAGCCCTATCTTGGACAGGAACCCGGTCAGCTCCATCAGCGACTCCATGCTATAGTCCTTGAATGGATAGGCCCTCGTCACCAGCTCGTGAAGGTCATCTATGTCGATGCCCTCCGGGTGGCTCAGCGTGAGCCCCGCTATCTGGTGGGTGAGCACGTCAAGGGGCATCATGTGGACCACGGTGGGCTCCAGTTGCTTGCGCCTCGCCAATTCGCTGGTCACCACGCACTCCAGCGCGTCCTCGCCGTACGCCGGTATGGTGACGCCCTCGCTCAGGCGGCTCAATCTGTGGCCCGCCCGCCCCACCCTCTGCATCAGCGTGGAGACCTGGCGGGGGCTCAGGTACTGGATGCAGAGGTCCACCTCGCCGACGTCGATGCCTAGCTGCAGTGTGCTGGTGCAGACGATGGCGTTGAGCTCCCCCGCCTTGAACTCGTCCTCCACCTTGTGCCTCTGCTCCCGGCTCAGGCTCCCGTGGTGCACCTCGACGCCCCTCTCAAGGGTCTTCAGCTTGTAGCCTAGAGCCTCGGCCTGGCCCCTGCCCTGCACAAAGACTAGGGTGCCGTTGTGGCCGCCCACCAGACGCCTTATCCTGTTGAGCCTGGAGGCCGCCTTGGGTGAGGTGTCGATCTCGTCCGCCAGGTCGTAGTCCTCGTCGCCGGGCTCGGGGAACTCGACGTTGTACAGGTAGCTCTTGTCCACCTCCACCTCGACGGTGGTGACCGGGTGGGCGCCGCCCAGGAACTCTGCGACGGTCTCCGGGTTGCCAACCGTGGCGCTGAGCCCTATCCTCTGGACCCTGTGCCCGGCGGCCTCTTCAAGCCTCTCCATGCCTATGGTGAGCTGGGTCCCCCGCTTGCTCGCCGCCAGGTCGTGTATCTCGTCCACGATGATCCACCTCACGGTCTCCAGGTGCCTCCTCATGGACTTCGTCGGCAGTATGGCCTGCAGCGTCTCGGGGGTGGTTATGAGCATCTGCGGCGGCCTGGTGCTCTGCCTGCGCCTCTGCCTCTGGCTGGTGTCGCCGTGCCTCACCTGGACGTCGAGGCCCAGGTGGTCCGCCCAGAACATCATCCGCTTCTCTATGTCCCTGTTCAGCGCCCTGAGCGGGGTGATGTAGATTATACCTATCCCCTTCTCCGGCCTCGACCTCAGGTACATGTCGAACACTGGAAGAAGAGCCGCCTCCGTCTTCCCGCTGGCGGTGGGGGCCACCAGCAGCACGTTCTTACCGGCGAGTATGGGTTTGATCGCCTTCTCCTGGGGCGGCGTCGGCTCTGATATGCCCAGCGTCTCCAGCCCCGACCGTATTCTCGGGTGGAGCACTTCGAAGACGCTGGGCTGCATATGTTTCATGGTGTAAAGGCGAGATTAAATTGTATCCACCGACGCGGCTCACTTGATCGCATAGCAGCCCGTAAACGTCAATACCCGGGCTGTTCGGCTGCAAGAAGTAAGTCCCGGGGTCCCGGTTTCTTAATAGTGTATCTTCTACTCCATAAGCTCAATGAGCTTCTCCGCGGTCACCTTGGCGGCTATGGCACATGTCTTGGGACACCCGTCGTCTTCGTGGCCACCCGCCTCGATGAAGAGCGGATAGTCCTCCGGGTCGTTGAGATCGAAGCTCCGCCCATAGATACGCCTCTGTATGTCGCGGCAGATCGTCGAGTCCAGCGGCTCATCGAACCCGAACTCCTCCCCGAGCCTCCTCTTGAACTCGTCAACTATCTCGTTGGCGGGCTTCATAGCGTCCCTGTAGGCCTGTGTGTCTTGGATGTCGTCCCGCCCGTAGACGAGCCCAAGCGCCATCAACCCGCCCAGCAAGGCGCCGCACGTCTCCCCCCTACGAGCCACGCCTCCGCTGAGGACCGTGGCTGCCCTGAAGCTCTCCGGGTCTCCTATCTCAAAGGCTTCCTGCAGCGCCAGTAGCACGCTCTGGCTGCAGCCGCTGTACTTGTCGTACTCCAGCGCCCTGGCGCCTATCTCCTCTACGTCAACCATCTCAGCTCACCAAGTGCAGTCGTTTCTGGCGACCAGCCATGAACACCAGCTCCTCACCCGTCCACCACGCGTCCTGCTCAAGGCTCATCCGGACCTCCTGGCCGCCCCACTCAGGCACCTCGCGCTTGGCGTTGAGCTCTATGGCGTAGCAGGTGTCCGGGTGCAGCGGATGGTCCCCCCGGCCGGGGACGCCTTCCTGCTGGTCCCAGAGGCCTATGGTGGGGCCGGCGGCGTGGCCGTGGACGCCTATGGGATGAGTGTATATGCTGGGATTTAAGCCCGCCTCCCTGGCTTTGTCCAGCGCCATCCCAAGTATCGTGTTTCCGGTGCGCCCAGTCTCCATGGCGTCGGCTAGGACGTCCTGCAGCCTGTTGGCGTCCACCATTGCGTCCTTCAGCCCCTGGGGAGCGTCCGCCTCGCCGTGCCTCAGCACGTACGCGTTCTGCTGGACGTCTGTGGCGAGGCCCAGGTAGTAGAACCCGGCGTCGCAGTGGAGGAGGTCGCCCCTCATTATGGTCCCACGCTTCTCCTCGTCGTCGTACTTGACGCCGGGGCCCTGGAGGTCCACGGTGGCTGGGAACCACATCTCCAGGCCCAAGTCAAGCATCTTCTGCCTTATCCACCACTGGACGCCCTCTGTGGTGGTGACCCCCGGCGTAATCACCCAGCTGCTGAAGGCCTCCTGTATTATGGCGTGGGTGAGCTCCACGAGCGACGGGTAGGTCTCCAGCTCCTCGGGTATGCGGGTCTCCAGCCACCGTATGCAGAGCTTCTCGGCCGAGACGAGCCGATCGCTCATGTCGCCGAGGGCGTCCACCAGCATCGTGTACTCGCCGTGGGTGAGGCCGTCGCCGAACGCCCAGGTGCCGCCCACGTCGATGCCTATGTTCTCGGGGTCCCGCTCCCGTATGATGCGGGCGAGGCACTGGTGCTGCCCCTCCTTCTCGGGGTCCCAGACGCCCTCGTAGAAGTCGCCGAACCCGTAGCGGTACACGGCGAGCCTGTCAACCCCGTCGGGCCGCCTGTGGAGCAGGAGGATGGTTCGGCGCCTGGCGTAGAGGTTGGGCATCGGCAATAGGCTCATGATGACGGGGTCCTCGTTGTACTCCCGGGCGATGACGAGCCACATCTCTACGCCGCACTCGTCCATTAGCCTGGGCAGCAGCGTCTCAAGCCGCTTCCGCAGCCACCCGTTGTAGACACCCATGCGCCGGCGGAGGGGCAGTATCTTCTGACGGTACGCGTCCGCCCCCGGGTTGGTGTAGGGCGGGAAAAGCTGATCGCTCATACATAGACGTTGGATGCACTAGATTAAGTCTGATCCCATGAGGCAGGGCTCATCGACCAGCTCCTCCAGGCGGGGGCATGACTTAAACACACCCATGGCCCCATCAACGGTGTGAATGTAGAGGGCCTCAGACTGGTTTACTACTCCCCCACAGGCACTTCCAGAAAGATCGTTGAAGCCGTCGCCGAGGGAACCGACGTGAAGCCCGTCACACACGTAAACCTCACACCTCCAGGCTCGGATTCCACCAAACACGTCTTCCATGCGGACGAGCTGGTCGTCATAGCCGCCCCCGTCTACAGCGGACGCGTCCCCTCGACGGCCGCCGAGCGGCTCAGGAGCCTCAGCGCCGAGGGCTCGCCCGCCGTGCTGGTGGTCGTCTACGGGAACCGGGCCTACGAGGACGCCCTACTGGAGCTGAAGGACCTGGCCATAGAGCGGGGGTTCACCGCCGTCGCCGGGGCGGCGTTCATAGGAGAGCACAGCTACGACGCCCCCGAGATGCCCATAGCCACAGGGAGACCCGACGCCGCAGACATCGAGAAGGCCGTCAGGTTCGGGGAAGAGGTGAAGGCGAGACTGGAGAAGCTGACAGAGGCACCCGAGCTGGCGGTACCAGGCAACAGGCCTTACAGGCAGAGGAGGAGATGGAGGCAAGCGTCGCCCGTAACCGACGCAGATAGGTGCACGCTGTGCGGTAGATGCGCCGCGGTCTGCCCCACCGGGGCGGTCACTGTCGGTGAAAGCGTTGAGACCGTCGCCGAGAGATGCACCAGGTGCTGCGCCTGCGTCAAGGAGTGCCCCTCAGATGCGCGGCACTGGGACGACCCCGAGATGAAGAGGGTGGCTCTGTGGCTCGCCGCCGACTACAGCGAGAGGAAAGAACCCGAGTTCTTTCTCTGAGGAATGTCGGTCAACTTGTAGTCAATACTATCGACACCATAGGGTAAGAAACTATTAAATATCCCTACGTTTACCCCTTTCTGAAAAACAAATGGCTCGTACACCATGGGGCGCAACAGAGTTTCTTGACACACTAGCAACCGAAGCAACACGAAGCAACTATCGATCAGGATTAAAACTATACTTCACCATAACAACAAGAAAAAAAATACCCAAACGAGACTATGAAAGACAGCTAAACGAAATCTCAATAAACTACTTCAAGACGAACCCCAACTACGAGAAAGACCTCGTCAACTTTCACAAAGAACTCAAGAAAAATTACGCCCCAAAAACCGTTGAACTACGAATGTTACCCATACGAGGATTATTCGAGTTCAACGAAATCAAAATAAATAACGCTATCCTGACCAAGCTGAACGGAAGAAAAACAGTAGAACCCATTTCCGAGGAAAAAGTACCACGACGGGAGGAAGTGAAACTGATCCTCCAACACTTACCCTTACACATGAAAAGTTATGCCCTCTTTCTACTAAGTGGAGGTTTACGTCCGGGAGAACCCCTTACACTAGAATTAACCGATTTAGAGCAAGAAGAGGACTTGACGAAGGTATATCTCAAGTCCAGAGGAACAAAGTCGGGGAGAAAAAGATGGAGCTACATTTCCCCTGAAGCAACACAGGTTTATCGTCTCTGGTTGGACAGCCGAGACCAATTCATAGAGTTAACAGCAAACGCCATACCATCAAAGACTAAACAAGAAAAATACCTCGAAAAAAGCAGGGAAAAGGTTTTCCCATTCTCATATAATACTGCGAACAAGGTTTGGGTTACAGCCGTTAAGAAAGCGGGGCTTCTTGAACGGGATGAGGAAACGGGTAGAGTTACTATTAGGCTTCATAACCTCCGAAAATACTTCAGTACACGGGGGAAGTGGAGTGACAAAGATATTCCCGATTTTCTACAGGGGCATATTAGCGGAGTTAGAGCTGTCTATAATCGTTATGATCAAGCTGAGCAGGCGGTTAAGGAAGCGTACTTGAAGGCGGTCCCTTCGCTTACTATTGAGGAGTACGCTGATACGGGGAAGGTCGAGGAGCTTGAGTCCATTATTGCTGAGAATAAACAACAATCTTTGATTATTAATGATAACATAAATTTTCTTGTTTCTGAAAATAGACAGTTCAAAGAAAGGGTGAAGGCTCTTGAGACTGAGTCAAGGCTTCAGCAACTTGAGTTCAAGGAAAAGACTAGGCAGTTGGAGACTCAGATTGATAATCTTCGTCAAGGCTTGATGCAAGTAACTGTGTCAGGTATCAGAGTGTTACCTTCACGGGTTATGGTGACTGGTGAGACTCAACTTGAGGAATACTTGAAGCAGGGTTATGAGGTGGAAGCGGAGTTACCTCCTGAATCGTCTAAACAAAGTGTAAGTGATGAGATATGGGAGACGCCTTCTGGGGATGTTCTTGGAGAAGGAGAGAAGGTCTATGCCTCGATTAATCAAAATGGTATTGAGTTGCGGGGGAACCCAAATCAGCTAAAAGACATTGAGGAAGAGTTGGTCAAGTTGGGAGTGACTCTTGATAAGATGGAGTCTGAGAAAAGGTATCTTTTACATAAAAAGGGGAAATCATAGGGGTGAGGTTCGAACCCACGGAAACGGATTTCATTTCAAATAGAAATTCACCCAGTCCAGTATTTCAACTGTCTGAGGCAGAAAAGAATCCTTAATTCATCAACGAATCCCAAAAAACGCGCGCGTATCCTCAACGATTAACTAGGACTTACTGAGGATAATACCTATGACTCTACGCGCACACGACGAACTCCGCAATCTGACCTTTGATATCGGCTTCCAGAAACACCCAAAAGGCTCGGTGCTCATCAGTTTTGGCAATACCCGAGTGTTATGCAGCGCATCCGTTCAACCCGGAGCACCGCGCTGGAAAGTCGAGCAGGATATTCCCGGCGGATGGGTAACCTGCGAATACTCCATGCTTCCTGGCTCAACAGAGAGCCGTAAATCCCGCCCCTCCCGGGGCAGAGTCGACTCACGTGGCGTTGAAATTCAGCGTTTGATTGGCCGTAGCCTGCGTGCTGTTGTTGATATGGAGGCTATCGGTCCCAACTCTATTTATGTGGATTGCGATGTTATAGACGCTGATGGCGGAACCCGTTGCGCCAGCATAACAGGCGGAGCGGTAGCCCTCTATCAGGCATTGAGGACACTAAAAAACGAAGGCTATATTGAAACCATTCCTATGGCTGAGATGGTCGCCGCCATTAGTGTTGGCATCAAGAACGGTGAGGTTATTCTGGATCTGGACTATGCGCTCGATTCAACTGTTGATGTGGATATGAATATAGTTATGACTGAAAGCGGTAAACTCGTGGAGGTGCAAGGAACAGCCGAAGAGCAGGCTTTTACCCGCGACCAGATGAATCAGATGCTTGATCTGGCTGAGAAAGGCATCAAAGAGATTATCGCGGCTCAGAAAAAGGCATTGGTTATCTAACGCGCGCGCTCATATTCACTCTGTTGGTTGAGGTAGAACCATCCGCACACCTCTAGCCTTTGTTTAGTTAAAACCCACGGAAAGTTATGACATTTCGAAATGAAAATCCCCAGTCCAGTTGGTTGTGTTTTGGTGCTGGGGGGGGATGCCCACACGTTTTACTAGTAAAACTACTTGAAATATCCTTGTTACATAGAATGATACCTGTGGTGCATATCCACAGGGAAAATGGTTATATTACTAGTAAATTCCCTATATTATCTTAGGTACACAAAAATGGGAAGAAAACAAACACCCGAACAGAAAGAGTTTACCGCTAAGGTAAACGAATGGAAGGACTCACACCCGGATTTTATGAATTGTGAGACTTTCAAAAGACTCTCAGAAAGAGTGTCTGAGGATCAAATGGAGAAAAAGTACAGGTATGGGCTACCATACTTTTTCGCATTTGTTGAGTTGTCACCCGATAAGGTGATAGAGTTAAGAGAAAAACACGTGGAGACACACAACGACTTTTTTGAGCAGAAAATTCAGGAATTTAAGAATCAACTGATCGATCTCAATTACGCTAAAACCTACATAGGCTCTATGATAGGGATCGTAGGTGGATTCTTCAGCAACTACAGCAACAGACTAACACTAGACTTACCGAAACAGTTTTGGAAATTAGAAGAATCAGCAGAGAAAAGGGCTAGTAGGAAAAAGAAGAATCCCCCCTCAAATGATGAAGTTAGGCAGATTGTCAAGGTAGCTGATAGAAGGGCTAGAATTGCGATCTTAATGGGCTATCAGGCTGGGCTAGCACCGGTTGATATCGCTAAGCTTAGCTGGGCTAACTTAAGCCTAGATTTTGAGGGAATAGCACAGAAACCCAGCTATGAACAGTTTAGCTATGTTGAACACGAGAGATCAAAAACGAGTGAAAGTGGTATAATTGTGATCAGCCCCGATCTTTTCGCATTTCTCTATGCTGAGTGGCTGGATCAGGGGAAGCCTACAGACTCAACACGGATCATAAACTACAGGGGAGAACCAATACAAACCAGACACTTCAATGAATGGTTTAATGAGTGTGCAACTAAAGTACTGGGGGAGAAAAGGGCTAAAGAGATACACTTCTACAATCTCAGGGACAGTTTCAATAACGCAATAAAAACGACACCCGATCTTAAACAAGAAACCGTTGATAGGTTAATGGGGCATAGTGTTCAAGGTTCAAGGGGTAACTATTTCGTTCAGCCTGAGTACATTGTACAGATTTACCGTGATCAGATATTCGAGAGACTGACCATTAACGGGTGGAAGCTAGAGCAACAATCGGCAGACTTCAAGGAAATAATGGATCATGTAGACACCAAGCTAGCGGATTATACGGTAACCATTAACAGGCTACAGGCTAAACTAGAGGAAAACGAGTTAGAAATTGAGAAACTTAGGGACACAAACAACACGATAAGAAGACAAAACGTAGAAGTCAAGAAACAAAACCTAAACCTGATCAGCTTCCTAGTGAATAATAAAATTCTGACAGTCGAACAGGCTAAGGAATTGAGGGATCAGGCTTGAAAGTCTTAGAAGACTTAAGCGATATCCTGATCACGGTCACCAGTCGTAGGGGCTGGGGTAAGTCAACCCTAGTTAAGCACCTTGTTAAGTGGTGTAAAGATACAGCACCAGATAGGTACATTTTCAAGGTGTTTGATAGTAGCTTAGTCTGGTTATCTAGCCCCATAGAGTACAGGCAGACAGTAACACGTAGGAAGATCAGGGAAAATCAAATCGACAATATCGGGGATTGTGTCTATCTGCTGGACTTGAAGAGGGAAGATAAACGAGCCTTTATCTCAACCATCATAGAATCAGATTATCGTGAGAGATTCGAGATAAAGCTTGAATATGGGGAGTTAGCGGTTAAGTCTCTTCCCGTGGTCGTTTACTTATTTGAAGAGGCTAATCTATGCTTTTCAGGTACAAGCTTAGTCAAGTCAGACAGGGCTAGTGATACACTAAACTCGTTTGTCTCTGAGGGTAGAAATTTCGGTTTAACGGGGATATTCCTAGCTACTGCGATTGTAGGTGAATTATCTACAGCAGTACGTAGACGGTCAGAGTATCTGCTGGGTAGACTAGCCTCACAGTCTGATCTCAGCCTTATCCGCAACCTGAAAAGCTGGGAAGTTGCAGAAACCACCAAGGGCTTAGAAAAGTATCAATTCATATACAGCGATCAGCCTGATCAGACAATCCAGCTAACAGAGATACAGCAATTCCCTAAACCTAAGCTGTATCGTAGAAGACTACCCCGAATAGTCCAGCATGGAATAAACGAGAGTCAGGACAGTGATCAGGTAGTGGTCACAGTCGCCAAGCCCCAGACACCACCTAAAAACATAGAGTTAGTCAGTCTACTAGGTAAGTTACTGGGCTTAGTTATCTCACTCTGGTTTTACTCCCTCATATTCTAAGTTTTTTAATCATTTTTCTCACCACACAGACTTAGCACAGTATATAAGCAAACCATTAACACAAACAATGCAAATAGGTAAAGTCCCATAGTGCAGACAGATAGATCACAGAGTCCAGCATATTACAATACTATTACACTACACCGAAAAATAGTGGCGTTTTTTTATTTTGTCTTATGTATTTCTAAGATGTTAACCTGTTTGGGTTGACATAATCGGGGTGGGTGGGTGCCTCTAACTGTCTACTAGGATAACACCTGTGCTGTATTCCCTCTATTCAAGAATACCACCAAACAGAAACCAGTTAACCACCTATCCCCCGTTTAACCCTACATGCACCCCATAACCACTCCTCCGGGGGTTACCGTGACCGCTGGGACAGCATAGGGGGACAAGGGTCCTTGAACAGAGGGACCAAATTGGTGCAAAATTCCGCTATGTACCTTTTTACATACTCAATATATCTTATTGTATCTATGATGTTTCTGGACTATTCTATCATTATTCTGTTTCTAACCTGTCTTATTCCACTATTATATCACAAACCAATTAAGTAACTTATATTATATAGTATATTGTGGTGAGGATTGGGGGGTTTAATGTATCCTTCTGGATTCATCATCTATCACCCCCGCCCATGCCTCACCTAATCCGGGGGAGATCATAGCGAATCAGTACTTCGGGCATTGTTCTTTCACCCCCGGTAACTCCCCATAGCAACCACATTAACCATCTTATCCCGTGAATCCACGCACCCACACTCTACACCCTTCATATACATATATATATTATATACTATATCATGACTATAACAAGATTTATATGGGTAATTAAACATATTATACATAGGAATGTCAGCAAGGATAAGAGATGACAGAACAGAAAAGACATGTGATGTTAAGTACAGAAGCCTTAAAGATGTTGCAGCTACTGAAAATAGAAACCGATAGCAAAAATTATAGTGAACTAGTTTTACACATCGGTGAGTGTTATCTGGATGAGCTAGATAGTAAAAGGGCAAAGTACTTGTTTGGTGGAATGAGGGTTAACGAGCCTGATATTGAGGATATAAAGACAACAAGAGGAACAATAGAATAATGAGCTTAAATATTATTTACGACCAAGAAAAAAATGTTTTTAGGGTCCTAGGGCGTGAATTTTACGACATAGATGAAGCTTCGGAGTACCTAACAAGTAAAGTTAATAAATTTAGTAGTGAATATGAAGATTTTGTTGAACAAAGAAAACGGGATCAGTTGAGTGAAGAGTATAATAGGCGGCAAAATCCTCAAGGAAGGGGTGTGGTAAACCTTAATGTCCCAGATGGTAGGTATGTCTATGATTCACCAAGATCAGGTGTTCAGGATTTATATGCGAAACAGGCTAGGGGAGATAAAGAGGCAAAAAGGTTACTCGATAGGCTCTGGGATTTGTCACTGCCTAGACTAAGGGAAATAGAACGTGAAGGTATAAACAAAATATTTGCATGCCCAAGTTGCGGAGCAGCAATAACAGATAAATCAGAATATTGTGAAGTATGCGGAGTAGCCCTGTCTACAGAATATAAAAGAAAGGGGATTGATATATGATGACTGATAGTAAATACTTTCATAGCGGAAGTGAAGGACTGGCAAAAGTTGAATGTGGAAGAAAGATATTGGATAAGATAGTAAAAGGAATAAAAGAATCAGGGTTTGAAGTTGTCTATGGAAATTGGACAAGCTACGAGAATATAAGAGATGATAATAGTATGGTTCCCGATATATGGATTGTTGATCCCGAAACAGATAAAATGTTTACCCTGAGTGAAGTACTAAGTTTGGATGCTAATATTAATATAAAAAGAGAGATAAGTAAAAATGAATAATCAAATAACATATGAATTGGATGGTGTCGTCTATAAGGCAAGATTCTACTATCCAGAATATAGTATGGTTTATGCCTACAACAAAATGGTGTATATCCCAAGGGGAACCATGAGGGAATTAGATACCAGCCTTGTCAGTTATGACGACTTGGTTAGATGTCTTAGACTCACGTTAGCATACAACTTAGCGGAAGTTGAACCCTCAAGTGAAAGAAACGCTGTCAAGAGTATAAGGGTGGTGGTAACATGGCAGAATATGTTACTGAATGATGATAGTGTTGGGGTGCTTATTCCATATGACGTTAGGAGGGCAAAGTGGTAAAAGATGCCGATACCAAGTAAAGCGGAGATTTTTGAAGCAACCAGAGGGGTTAACCCTGATCAACAGGATAAGCTAAAGAAAATTATAGATGGTCTATATAGAGAAAAAGGCTGGGTGAAGGTATTACAGTTTAACTGGGTGGACTTTAACCCAAGTATGCAATTACCCGTCCTGACTGTTTATGAAGTTGATGCCGAGTCTCTGGGCTGTAGTTGTGATGCTAAAGGTAAAGCTAACTATGTGAGTAAAGAAAAGACTGGAATATTCAGGACCTGTGCAGCCTGTAGAGTGACGAGTGGGGCTATAGACCGAGACAAAGAAATGAAACAAATAGACAGTAAATTTATCACAATTTCAAAGGCACTAGAGATCATAGATAAAGAAAATATTATGCCATGTCCAGCGTTAAAGGATATGATGAAAGGAAAAAATAATCCTGTAAAGGTTTATTGGTAGGTGAAAAATGAGTACTGTATATATGATACCGAAGGATGATAAGGCTCTATACATTAGATTAGAGTATATACCATTTGAATACCTAAAACTGCCGATATTTGCAGTTAAAGACAGTGTAGAGTATGATACAGGTGAAATGCTGGAAGGGTGGTTCATGACGGATAAAAAGATAGAGATTAATCCTGAGAATCCACCATACTTAGTAAATGGTGCCCCAAATATGCAGCTAATAATAAATGGAATACAAAACACCAAATTATTATCACTTATCTGGGCGTTGGCTCAGGCTATGGATAAATATACAGTAGATAAAGCCGGTGATATCCATATTACTATTGTTGACGAAGGAAAACTAATCAATCAGATAGGGGCTGGGGGGTACAAAAATAAGTGGATAGTATGGAATGGTGAGAAACCTGACGATTTAGAGGTGATTAAACACTTGATGAATAGGAGGAAATATAAAGAGTAAATAAAAAATGATGGAGGGTTAGTCCTATGTCGCTAATTAAAATATATACAGAAATTGTAAATATGTCTTGTGGTGAGTATAAGAGTGAAGATAGTTATGATCCACCATACGCATTTAACAGTTTCATAAAGAGGTATCTAGAGAAGACGAGAAATGAGAGATATACACCGGAAGGTAAGATCATTAACCCATACAACGGGAAATCATATTGGGGCTGGGAGATCAAGACCAGTAAAGATGCATACTATATGGAGAGAGCAGTAAAGATGGCTATATTGCATTATCTGGATGAGGAAAAAGCGGAGATAGAGTTTAACCCATTAAACAACGTATTTGAATTTATGCTGTATAACCAGAAAAACGCAGATATTAAGATAGGATTAATATCGACTGAGTATGAGTTAAAGGCAATTGATAAATATATCAGAAATAAGAGGGTTGATGGGGTAAAGGTGCCCCGTGGTAGAAGCCAATACTATAAACAGAATTTCACCCCCACACATATAAAGGATAAGGTGTTTAAACGGTTTGAATGGGATAAGTATGATAACCATTATGCCTTATTCCTATTTGATAGTGTGCTGGGTAAGAAAAGTACAGAATTATTAGAATCTAATAATGTGGACTATGGGAGCCTAGAGATAGAGACATACGAATTAGACCCACATAAATTTATCTGGCTATATGGTGAATCAGAGAGAGTCCAGAAACAGATAAGAAAATGGGTATTTGATAATATAGTATTACCTAACGTTAAGATATTCTATGAGGCTGGTGCATTAAATTATGAGAACTTTTCTAGGGAAGAGAGAAACCTGATAGAGTCATGCATATATACATATTATATATATAACGAGGAAAAAAAGACAGAGATAGAAGAGGGGACCCAGTCTGTTTTGTCTCTAGACCCTGTATCTTCTACTAGTCTATGTGACTGTATTGGTGTATGTGACTATACTATTACTGATATATGTGACTCTATACCATACTATGACTGTGACTATGTTAGTACTGTAGACAAGTATGAGAACTTGATTAGACTGTATACCTACCATATGTATATCGACTATATGACTGTACCAACCAACCACCACCAAGTAGCTAAATTTAACTACACCCCGGATGTGGGGTGACCGAACCCAAGAAATAATATGAGGTAAAAAATGACAAAAACCGAATGGATAATAAAGGGAAAGAAGATCAACAACGACCCCAAGAACGCTGTAGGGTATTTCACTAAATCCTATACACGCAAACCACGGGAACCTGACAGGGTATACATGACGAATGGAGTGTACTATTTAAATACAGGTAAATTTGAATACTGTGATACTGGTGGCTGGTCAGGATATGCATATCCTGCACCCTATGATCCAAGTGCAGAGTGCCCAGTTATCGAGTATTTCCTAGAGGCTAACCTGACTGTTGAAGACCGTAAAAAGATTCTCAGATATGCATACGATATGGTGACTGGTGGTTGTCACGATAAAAACTATATCCTGTTTGGTAGTAACTAGATGAGTAGATCGAGTCTTCAAATGTTCTTTTTCAGGTTACTTGGTTATGAGATAAGGGACTTTGAGGGTGATAAGCCGATTGAGGGCTATTTATATAAGGTACATTTTCAATTGCCCGAATGTGCTAGTCGTGAGGGGTGGGAGGTTATCAGGTTTAAGAAGAGTTGGATCGATGACCCGGATATGATCCCTATGATTGATATGCATATGTTGAATGAGGGTGAGTTATCAGGATTTTTTAACCTTATATTGAAGATAAAAAATGAGTAAATATAAGTACAGGACTGATGAGATATACGAGGGATATGACAGAAAATACTTAGCACAGCGTGTATGGTATTTTGATCCCTCTATTTCGATTAAGAACCTGAGTACTGAGAGTCTTTACTGGTTGTGGAGAGAACTTAAGCAGAATAGTAAGACCGAACAGACTAAAGAGAATAAGAGAAAGAAATTATTGGAGTTAATGGGTGGTCACATAATCACAGAGGAATATAACGAGGATATGAGTTATGAGGAATTACAGGAGATATGGGATAGTTACCAAAAGGACTGGTGGGATCGTTATAATAAAATCTTGAGAGGAATAGAGTTGAATGCTGATAGGAGGGCTAGGGAGTTAGATACTATGCGGAAAATAGAGAAATGGAGAGATAAGTTTAGGGTGGTGGCGGAAAATGAGTCTTAGAGAGAGAAACAATAAGGCGAGGCTAAAAGTCCACTATAGGAACCAGTTGGAAAAGTTGTGCCCAGATCAGCCACGGGATATGTTCAGTACTCTCAAAGAGTTGAAACAAAAGGTTGAGGCTGAACGTAGAAAAAGGGCTCCCCCTGTAGAGTATCAGCAGGAACAGCTTAACGAGTTTTACACTTATAAGAAATTATTAGAAAAAGAGGAGAATAAAGAACGGAGAGAGAAATCTGGTTTACTCATTCACGATAAGGGTGGGGAGGTAGTGAGTGTGGCTGATCCTAGTCCCTATATCTGGGATGATGGGCTATGGGCTATTGAGGACTATAACGAAATGAAGAGGCAAAGGGAAGAGGAAAAGGAGAAATCCCCTTGGCGGTTTTGTCATATGACTAGTATAAACGAAATTAACTAATGGCTACAAGAGTTTCATTCATTTTCATATAATAGTAATTTATATACTTAACAAAATTATACTTTATAATATGTCTGAAATTAATTGTCCAAAGTGTAATATAAAATTAAAAGATGCCCCTTTTTCTATGTGGGATAATAAAATAGAAATTAAAGTACCATATTGTCCTAAATGTAAATTTACGCCAAGGATCAATCCTGAACAGGTATTAGCTTTTTCAGGGAAGGCTCTCAGGGGGATCGATAAAAAGAATGGACAGTTTAGAATGAAGGTTATTAAACCTGAAGATTATCAAAAAGATATAATCGTTCAGACATACCCTAATCTAATAGTTACAACACCTTCTGAATGGAGATATTCTAAGAGAAAAGGGGTATACAAGACAAAGGGCAGAGTATCAAAAGCATATCCTGAAATTAGTCGTAGTGATGAAATAATTGTGGCTTGTATAGAAATTGAATTAAGACCGATGTATCCATTATTATTACACAACTCTACAGTAGGTATATCATATCAGTTTGTTGATGACGTTTTATCTTCTAAAATAGGACTGTTTTCAAGACTTGAAATCAGTAATCCATTCTTGGAATTAGCTAGAGAAAAAATAACACCATTTATTGAGTGATGTTTGGATTAAATACTAATTACCACACCACTTATTACATCATACCACGCATAACGTGATGTTTAATCATACCATTTATTGTTGCCTATTTAATATACTCTCTCTATCTCTCTCTATATATATTCCTACCCATTACCTGCATAGTTCAGGCACCATACCGGTAAAATTCCGGTAAAATGCCGGTATCACTATGCAGTTTATACGGTACGTACCAATCATATACTACTACTGTTATAGTAAAGGTAATGATAGAAACAGTTATAAATATCGTGAGGAATTAAAAGAGAGGGTGGCACGGGGTTGGTCCCGCCCTTACAGCCGAAACAAATCCTCGTGTCACCCTACAATTATTCAATATAATTACTTCAAATAAGTTTTATTGATCATTCTCCGTTTTTGGTGGTTATTAATTATTATTAAATTGTGGGGTGGTCCCTTTCTCTTATTATGTTGCGTATGATCCATAAGGATTATTTTCTTTCAACTATATTTTCTACATTCAGGGAATCTGGGTTAACGTCTGTAGCACACCATACAGAAATACCCAGATTTCCTCCCTTTCAAGAAATCGACTCATGTTTTAGAGGTCCTCCCTATATGTATGTGGCTGTCTGAGTGGTGGTGTTCGGTAAAAATAAGTGCATATGGATTATTGCATATAATAAATTGAAGGGGGGAGTTGGCGATAATATCCTGTACTAAATTTCTGGGTGCAATATATTTATCTTTTAGCTGGGATTATGGTGATATGGATCAGCTTGGGCGTCAGGTTGATCCACGGGGCTGGGCTATGACTATTTCCCATAGTCGTGTACCTCCCAGCCCCAAATTCCATATGGATTTATTTTCCCTATAGTATGCACCACAGGTGACAACCCTGTTACATGGAATAACCTGAATTTCAATATCCTTTTTACTTGAGGCTGTTTACAGGCTTTGTCTTTTAGAAAATTTCAGTAGTTGTTAGGAAATACAGTAGAGTCGATATAAAGACGTAAATGAAAAGAAAAGCAGTAAGTTTTTCATACTTTTTGATTCCATCTTTTAGCTCACGAATAGTTACATATTCATTGTCCAAATCACTATGGAACCACTTACGTCCTCTATCTTGAACCGTTAAACTTTTTTCATATCCCCAGCCTGGTAGGTCATTACCCTTCAAGTAATCG